>PAHJ01000021.1 GCA_002705565.1 Geminicoccus sp.
AATAAGGCGCAAAACGCTCAAATTGTTAGCGAAAATGATAACGAATATCATTTGTTAATAGTTGTAGTCATGGGAAAGCTAAATCCTGGCGTGTCTATCATTAGTGTTATCAAACGCAAGGGCTTTCGAATCCTGCAACCTCGGATTAAACAGAGTTTTGCTCTCATGATCCACTTGGTGTCCGCTTTATGCCCAGCTTTCCCCGCACACGCCTGCGCCGAAACCGTGCCTCCACTTTCATCCGCTCGCTGGTGGCTGAAAACCGGGTCAGTGCGCACGATCTCATCTTACCGGTTTTTGTGACTGACGCTAACAGCAGTTCTGAAGTCGCATCCATGCCCGGAACCCATCGCAACACACTCGACGATGCGGTGAGATTGGCTGAACGAGCCGTTGGATTGGGTGTTCCGGCGCTGGCGCTCTTCCCTGAGGTTGATCCAAAGCTGAAGACGCCGGACTGCTCGGAAAGCTGGCGTGAGGACAATCTTGTCAACAGGGCAGTACGTCGGCTGAAGGCTGAATTCCCGGATTTGGGGATTATCACTGATGTCGCCTTTGACCCTTACAATCCCAAGGGCCACGACGGATATCTGGTCGATGGGATTATAGTGAATGACGAAACCGTCACGGCGCTGGTGCGGCAGGCCTTGTCTCTGGCTGAGGCGGGCGCGGATGTGGTGGCACCGTCGGACATGATGGATGGACGCTGTGGTGCCATTCGCGATGGATTGGACGCCGCAGGTTTCACCACTGTTGGGATCATGTCCTATGCCGTGAAGTATGCCAGCGCCTATTACGGGCCCTTCCGCGATGCCATCGGCAGCTCGGGCGCCTTGAAAGGCGATAAGAAGAGCTATCAAATGGACACGGCTAACGCGCTGGAAGGCCTGCGCGAGGTCGAATTGGACATCGAAGAGGGCGCTGACACTGTCATGGTGAAGCCGGGCTTGCCCTACCTGGACATGGTGACCCGCGTGAAAGAGACGTTCGGCGTGCCAACCTTTGCCTATCAGGTCAGCGGCGAGTACGCCCAGATCATGGCGGCCTGCCAAAACGGTTGGCTGGATCATGACAAGGTTTGGCTTGAGACGTTGCTGTCGTTTAAGCGCGCGGGCGCTGACGGTGTCCTGACCTATGGGGCGCTCAAGGTGGCTGAACTATTGCGGGAAGGCGCCTGAGGTTACGCGACCAAGAACCAGCCATGCGAGCGTGCAAGACTGCTTTGATTGATAAAAGCTTGGCGTCTGGGCCAAGGGTCGTCTATAGCCCCTCTTCATGTTCCGGAGCGAATTTGTTCGCCCCGCCTTTTGCTCTTTATGTCTTGGATGTTCGAAGATGGCTGTTCCAAAGTCCAAAGTGACCCGTTCCCGCCGTGGCATGCGCCGTTCGCACGACGCAATCTCCTTCGGCAACCACGCAGAGTGCTCAAACTGTGGCGAGCTGAAGCGCCCGCACCATGTTTGCCTCTCTTGCGGTTACTACGATTCCAAGGAAGTTGTTGTCGCTGACGTCTGAGTCGCAGCAAGTTCCTGATCAAAAAGGGCTGTGGACCTTGTCCACGGCCCTTTTTGCTGTCCACAAGTAAGGCTCACAATGCCGCCAACAGTGCTTGCACAAGGCCGGACAAAAGTGGTTATCTCTCCCGAACAGGGAATAAGGGCAACAACAAGCATGACATTGACCTTGGCCGTCGATGCAATGGGCGGTGATGACGCGCCCGGCATCGTGATCAGCGGCCTGGCCATCGCGGCTGAAAAACACCCAAACCTGCATTTTCTTATTTTCGGTCAACAGGAACTTATTGTGCCCCTGTTCGATCAACACCCTGTGCTGTCCGATCGCTACACCTTTACCCACTGCGAAGTTGCCATCAGTGGCGACGAGAAACCAGCCAACGCGCTCCGCGGCGGTAAGCGTGACAGTTCGATGCGACGCGCGATCGAAGCGGTTAAAGAAGGCGAAGCGCAGGCCGTTATTTCGGCAGGTAATACCGGTGCGCTGATGGCTCTGGCCAAGGTGTTGCTGCGTATGGTTCCCGGCGTGGATCGCCCCGCCATCGCTTCACCTTTGCCCACTGCGAAAGGTCAGTCCGTTGTTCTTGATCTCGGCGCTAACGTGCAATGTGATGAGCGCAACCTGTTGCAGTTCGCCATCATGGGCGCGCTCTATGCGCGGTTCCTGTTCGGCGTGTCTCAGCCGAGTATCGGCCTGCTGAACATCGGTTCAGAGGAACAGAAAGGGCATGACGTTTTGCAGGTTGCGGCGGACCTGATGCGCGACAGCCCGACGCTTCCTGGAAGATTTTACGGCTTTATCGAGGCCGACGACATTGCCGCCGGGACAACCGATGTGGTGGTGACGGATGGGTTCACAGGCAACGTTGCGCTGAAAACCACCGAAGGCGTGGGGCGTCTGATCTCGGGTATGGTTCGTGAAGCCTTCCAGTCGGGTATCTTCAGCCGGATTGGCTACCTGTTTGCCATGCCCGCCATGGGACGCCTGAAGAAACGTTTGGACCCACGGACCTATAACGGCGGTATGTTTCTCGGGCTCGGCGGGATCTGTGTGAAATCCCACGGTGGAACAGACGATATCGGCTTCGCCAATGCGGTCAGCGTGTCGGTTGAACTCATGGCCGGTGATTTCCAATCAAAGATCACACAGGCCATTGACGACAACGGTGATCTATTTGGTCTCGATACTGACGTAGCCTGATCCTTCTTTTCTGTGCTGAACACCGCATCTCTCCTGGGCTTCGTTCTCACCTCTGGATTCCTGTTGGTTATCCCCGGACCTACGATTCTGACCGTCATCGCTTATGGCCTTCGCGGCGGGCGCAAGGTGGTTTGGGCCTGTGCGGCGGGAGTGGTGCTGGGTGATTTAACAGCGGTGACCCTGTGTCTGACGGGTCTGGGTGCTGTGTTGGCAGTAAGTCCAGGCGCTTACGACGTGATCAAATGGGCAGGCGTTGGTTATTTGCTCTACATTGCGGTCCAGACATGGCGCGAGAGCAACAGGTTGGCCAGTCATGGTCGTCTCAACAACGCTGCGACCAATCCCGAAGGGGCCGCTTCTGTCCCCTTGTCGCGGGTTTTTCAGCAGACCTTTATTGTCACTGCCCTAAACCCAAAGGGAATCGTCTTTTTCCTAGCTTTCATTCCCCAATTTGTGGATCGCACTTTGCCATATTGGCCTCAGGTCATTGTCTATGGATTGGTGTTCGTGATTTTGGGAGGCCTCAACGCCTTGGCCTACGCCTACTTCAGCGGCGGGCTGTCTTCTCTGTTCACGCAAGCGCGGGCTCTGAAATGGCTCAAACGGGTGAGTGCTGGATTCTTGGGCAGTGCTGCACTCATAACGGCACTCCATAACGCGCCAAATCCTTGATTTAAGGCTCTTTTGGGCTGTTTTTTGCAATTTTGGTATTTGCAGGCCTGAGTCGCGTTGACCCCTTGCGAACGGTTGGTTATCAACCCTTCCGAGGGTACAGAAGACAAAGGTGTTTACGGGTGGATAAGACAATTACGCGCGCGGACCTGACCGAGGCCTTGTATGAAAAGGTGGGGCTTTCTCGTAACGAGTCAGCTGATCTTGTTGAAAGCATCATTAACCACGTCTCTGACGCTCTGGTTGACGGCGAACAGGTCAAGATTGCGTCTTTCGGTACTTTTTTAGTGCGCGACAAAGCAAAACGAATTGGCCGAAACCCAAAGACGGGCGAAGAGCACGAAATCCCTCCACGCCGGGTTCTCGTATTCCGCGCAAGCCAGGTGCTCAAGCAGGCGCTTGTGGAAGACTGGAAGGGCGGCCCGTTGGAAGCTTACATTGAAGCGAGCGACAACGACGAGTAAGGTACGCTGGTCCAAGCTTAGAAAACAGGGGGCCAAACAATGGTAAAAGCAAACGATGCCTTCCGGAACATTCGCGAAGCGTCTGAGGAACTCGATGTGCCTCAGCACGTCCTCCGGTTCTGGGAAACCAAGTTCCCTGAAATCCAGCCTCTGAAGCGCGGTGGCCGTCGTCGTTACTACCGGCCAGAAGATCTGTCGCTGCTAACATCCATCCGGGATTTACTGTACGTTCAGGGCTACACCATTCGGGGTGTGCAACGGTTGCTGCGTGAGGGCGGTATTGAAGCGCCGCCGGCGCCGTCCGAAGATCTGACCCTGCCGCCAGAAATGGAGGCCGAGGATCTGCGCGAAGCCGAGCTGGAAGCGGCCGAGGATATTGTGAATTCAACGGTGGCGCAGACGCTTTCCGAAGAAGCCATACAGACCCGCGAGCTGTTCCAGACCATCACATCTGTGGTTCCGCAGTCGGAAAATACCCTGGCCTCTATGCTGAGTGTGCCGGAGGGTTCGGAAGACCCAGTAGACCGGCAGCGTGAGGAGCGAGAGCAAATAATTGGTCGTCTCGCCGTCATCCACGCGGATCTAGCAGGCGCGATGGCCCGATTTGACCAGGCGGTCGTCGCAGAGGCCTAGCGCAGTTTTGCAGCAGGTCGCGAAGAAACCGCGGTTGCGGATCCGACCGAAAGCGCCCATATCTCCCTCATGTTCTACAGGGCGCAGCTATGGTGCTGCGCTGACGGATGCAGACTGCTCCTATGGGGGGGCTTTCTGAAAGTCCGCAACCAATGGATGACTAATAGTGACCTTTCCTTACGATCCTTTTGCCTCCGCTGGCATCGTAGCTGGCCCTGACGCGACTCCGCTTGGCGGTCCAGCCCAGACGACGATGACGACACCGATACCGTACGTGATCGAGCAGACTAACCGCGGCGAAAAAGTCTACGACATCTATTCGCGCATGTTGATGGAGCGGATTATTTTCGTGTCCGGCGTGGTCAATGACATGATGTCATCATCGGTCTGTGCGCAGCTTCTGTTCCTGGAAAGCGTCAATCCGGATAAGGACATCAGCATTTACATCAACTCACCGGGTGGGTCGGTCTCTGCGGGTCTGGCGATGTACGACACAATGATGTTCGTCAAGCCGTCGATTTCCACGATCTGCGTGGGCATGGCGGCTTCGATGGGGTCGTTCCTGCTGATGGCGGGTGATAAGGGCAAGCGGTTCTCGCTACCGAACTCCAAAATCATGATCCACCAGCCCTCCTCGGGCTATCAGGGTACGGCAGCGGATATTGAGATCCATGCGCGCGAAATCCTCAAGACGCGCGAACGGCTGAATGCACTCTATGCTCACCACACGGGCAAAAAGGTGGCTGAAATCGATTCGGCGATGGATCGGGATAACTACATGGATCCTGAAGAGGCGTTGGAATTCGGTTTGATCGATGAGATCGTCAGCAAACGCACTGAGCCAGCAGAGTAGGTTGCCCCACCCAAAAAAGGGGCAATGAGCAAGGCGCGTATGAGGCAGATAAACTGACGCGACTTCAGCGCCTTGCAAGAACCTCCGCTAACTTCTAGTCTGTCCAGCGTTTACAAGGATTTAGGAATTTAGATGTCCGGATCGATAAGTGATAGCAAGAACACGCTTTACTGTTCTTTTTGCGGCAAAAGCCAGCATGAGGTGCGAAAGCTGATTGCCGGTCCGACAGTGTTCATCTGTGATGAATGCGTCGAACTGTGCATGGACATCATCAGGGAAGAAAGTAAAGGCGGTCTCGCTAAATCTTCCGAAGGTGTACCGACACCGACAGACATTTACGGCATCCTCGACGATTTCGTGATCGGTCAGGCACAGGCCAAGCGGGTTCTGTCAGTGGCCGTGCACAACCACTACAAGCGGTTGAACCACGCACAGAAATCGACCGACGTTGAGTTGTCCAAGTCTAATATTCTGCTGGTGGGTCCAACAGGCTGTGGCAAGACCTTACTCGCACAGACGCTGGCGCGGATCCTGGATGTACCGTTCACCATGGCGGACGCAACCACGCTGACAGAAGCCGGCTACGTGGGTGAAGACGTCGAGAATATTGTCCTGAAGCTGCTGCAATCAGCAGATTACAACGTCGAGAAGGCGCAGCGCGGGATCGTCTACATCGATGAAATCGACAAGATCACGCGCAAGGCGGAAAACCCGTCGATCACGCGCGACGTCTCAGGCGAAGGCGTGCAGCAGGCTCTGCTGAAGCTGATGGAAGGCACGGTTGCCTCCGTTCCGCCGCAGGGCGGGCGCAAGCATCCGCAGCAGGAATTCTTGCAGGTCGATACGACCAACATCCTGTTCATCGCGGGTGGCGCCTTCGCAGGTTTGGAGAAGATCATTTCCCAACGTTCGCAAGGTAGCTCGCTGGGCTTTGGCGCTACTGTGCAGAGCCCCGACGAACGCCGCACTGGGGAAATCCTGCGCGACGTAGAACCCGAAGATTTACAGCGCTACGGTCTCATCCCTGAGTTCATCGGCCGGATGCCCGTCGTTGCGACGCTTGAAGACCTCGACGAAGCTGCGCTGATGCAAATTCTGACCGAACCGAAGAATGCGCTGGTCAAGCAGTACCAGCGTCTGTTCGAGATGGAAGATGTGAAACTCAGCTTCACCGACGATGCGCTGGAAGCCGTTTCGGCCAAGGCCATCAAGCGGAAAACTGGCGCACGGGGCCTGCGGTCGATAATGGAGAGCATCCTGCTCGACCCCATGTACGACCTGCCGGGTATGAGCGGCGTTGAAGAAGTTGTCGTGAACAAGGATGCCGTTGAAAAGAGCGCGCAACCTCTGTTTGTCTATTCCGAAGAAAGCGGCAGTGAGGCTGAACCCGCTTCGGCCTAGGAAACAAATCGGAATTGCCAGAAAAAAGTCGTGCCGGTCTTGATGTAGCATCAGGGCCGGTATCTCTGCCTTTGCAAACAGGCTTCCTAGGCGGTTGAATTGATCGTGTTTTATGCGATTATGAAGCACATTAAGTGACTTCAGTAGCGAGGTTTGCCCCCATGAATCAATCTTTGCCAGCCTTTGACGTAGGCGATCATTTCAGTGAGATGTCCAACAGCTTATCCAAGCAGTTCGGGAGCTTTGCGCTCATCGCACTTGTCGTCGCCGCCATCCACGTTGCGCTGACTTACACCTTCGGTGAAACCTCACCGCTGACCATAATCATCAACATAGTGGTTTACGCCATCACCGGACCCACGGCGATTATGGTCGCTTATGACGGGCAGTTGGGGCGAAAGGCCCGGCTGGGCCAGTATGTTGGCCTTGCCGTCCGGATGATCATTCCACTAGTGCTGCTGGCGATGTTGCAATGGATCTTGATTTCCGTTGGGCTGATCTTTCTGATCTTCCCAGGTCTCTACATCGGCGCCATGCTATACGTAATGATCCCTGCGGTTGTGACCGAAAAAGCTGGTTTTGGGGCTTTTAGTCGGTCGATGAGCCTGTCGGAAGGCTATCGAATTTCAATTGTTCTGGTGGTCTTTTTGCTGCTTTTGATCTGCATCGTGATCGGCGCAATCGCAAGCGCCATCAGCTACGCCATTATCAGCGTTCCTTTTATTGGGGTCGCTATTCCAAGCTTCATGAACGCCTTCATCGTGCTGATCCCAGCGGTTTCGGGAGCGCTGGTATACTGGCGTTTGGTCGAGCGTAAGGAAGGCAAGAGCCTGGAACAAATCGCGGACGTCTTCGCCTAAGGGACCGTTCTTACGGCCCCGTTTTTGTCGTCAGATGCCACTGCATACCCTCTACCATGGCTGCCTGGTATTTCAGATGCTGGGCGGCGTGCGGGACGTTGAGCGTGATGAAGGTCTTTGGCGTCGTGGCGGGCAGGGCGCGGTAGAGTTTCTGGCCGTGCCGTATGGGAATCAGGCGGTCGCGTGTGCCGTGGACCCAAGCGACAGGCACCCTTGTTTGGGCTGCCAGCGCTAGATTGTTGAACTGATCCGCCATGAGCCAGCGCGCCAAACCGGCCATGTCTGGCAGGCTGGTAAAGGTGCTCATGATGATGCCGCCACGGGCGATTTGCCCCTGATCGTGCAGAGCGTGCAGCGCCAGCGCGCCGCCCAACGAATGCCCCGTAATCAAGGTGTTGCCCGGTGGCCATCCCAGCCGCTGTGCTGTGTCCAAAGCGGCTTGCGCGTCCCGCCTTAAGCCCGTTTCCGTTGGCGTGCCCGGCAGGCCGCCGTAGCCCCGATATTCAGGCAGGAGTACGGGGTAGCCTGCGGCGATCAATCCGGCCGTGAAGCGGGTGGAGTCTTCAAAATTCCCGGCGTTACCGTGGAAGAACACAGTAAGCGGTGTGCCGGCGGGCTGCGATCCGCGCCAGAACCATGCCGCCAGTGGCTGTCCATCCCGGCCTTGGTAGCTCAGGGTTTCAAAGGGTGGGAGACCCGGCCAGGGGCGGCCGGGGGTGTTCTTCGGGTGGTAAACAAAAGCCCGGCTCAGCCCTATGCCTTGCGCCGCAGCGTTGGGGGCTACCCCGAGCGGCACCAGCGCGGCGGCGCCGACCAGGGAACCAGAAAGCGCGCGCAGAGCGGCACGGCGATCGATCACGGTGGTTACTCAGTGATCCCCAAAACCCAGAGCATAAAGGCCCACTCGCGGGCATCTTCACGCAGGCTGTCAAAGCGCCCAGAGGCGCCGCCATGCCCAGCCCCCATGTTCATATGCAGCAGGGTCAAGCCATCATCTGTGCGCCGCTCGCGCAGAGTGGCCACCCACTTTGCCGGTTCCCAGTAGGTCACGCGCGGATCGGTCAGGCCGCCGGTGGCGAGGATTGCGGGGTAAGCCTTGGCCTCCACGTTGTCGATGGGGGAATAGCCGGCAAGGCGCTCGTAGGCTTCCTTATGTGCAAGCGGATTACCCCATTCGGGCCATTCCGGTGGGGTCAGTGGTAAGGTTTCATCCAGCATGGTCGCCAAAACGTCCACGAACGGCACCGCACCAATGATCGAGGCGAACTTTTCCGGCGCCATGTTAGCAATCGCACCCATGAGCATGCCACCTGCCGAACCGCCCTCTGCCCCAACACGCGCGCCATCGACCCAACCGCGCTCGACCAGCGCGTCGCGCGCGGCGATGAAGTCGTGGAAGGTGTTGGTCTTGCGCTCCATCTTGCCATCAAGGTACCAGCCGTAGCCCATATCTGCCCCGCCGCGAATGTGTGCGGTGGCGGTAATCATGCCGCGGTCGGCCAGCGACAGCCGTTTGATCGAGAAACTGGCAGGCATGGACATACCGTAAGAGCCATAGGCGTAGAGGTAGAGTGGGGCGGTGCCATCCAGCGGGGTGTCGCGGTGGTGCATGACCGTCACCGGCACCTGTGCGCCGTCGTGGGAGGGCGCCATGATGCGGCGCACCACGTAGTCTTCGACGCTGTGGCCACTGGGTATTTCCTGGGTCTTGATCAGGGCCCGCTCACGCGTGGTCATGTTGTAGTCAAAGACCTGGCCCGGTGTGGTCGGGCTTTCGTAGCTGAAGCGGGTTTCGCTGGTGTCCCATTCCTCAGAGCCAGTGATGCCAAGCGCGTAGGCTTGTTCGTCGAAGGCAATGGTGTGCGAGGTGCCGTCGCGCAGGTTGTGGATGACGATGGAGGGCAGGGCGTTCTCTGACTGGATCAGCGTAAAGAAGTCCTTATAGCCGTCCATGCCTTTGATCAGGCGTCCGGGCACGTGCTCCTGCCACGGCTGCCAGTGCGCGCGCTCTTCTTGGCCAAGGTCAGCGCGCATGATCTGAAAATCGACGGCGCCGTTCTGGTTGGTTCGGATAAACCAGCCCTCTCCGGCGCGTTCGAGGTCGTATTCGTGCCCGACTTCGCGCGGAGCAACGCATTTCAGCTCAAAGGCCGGCTGGGTGAAGTCGGCGATCCATGTCTCCGAGGTCTGGTGATCGTTTGCCGTAATCACCAGAAACCGGTCATCCAGCGTGCTGCCGACCGAGGCGAAGAAGCCGGGATCCATTTCCTCATAGATCAGCGCGTCAAGGCTCTGTGGGCGGCCTAGGAAATGTTGGTAAATCCTGCACGGGCGGTGGTTGTCATCCTGCCAGGAATAGAAAAATGACTGACCGTCAGGCGCCCAGGCAATGGCCGCCGCGCTGCGTTCGATCAGGTCGTCGGTCTCTGCACCGGTTGCCAGATCACGGACGCGGATGGTGAAGAACTCTGAACCCTTGGTATCAACGGCCCAGGCCATCATGCTGTGGTCATCGCTGACGCTGGTAGCGGCGAGGCGGAAATAGTCGTGGCCCTCGGCCTCAGCGTCGCCGTCAAACAGGATTTGCTCGCTGTCGTCGGTGGTATCGTCACGGTCCTTACGGCAGACAATGGCGTACTGGCCACCAATGCGGTAGCGCACGTAGTAGGCGAAGGCACCGTCCTTGGACGGGGTCGAGGCGTCGTCTTCTTTGATCCGCCCTTTAATCTCGGCAAACAGGCGTTCCTGGAGATCGGCGGTGGGGGAGAGCACGGCTTTGGTGTAGTCGTTTTCCGCGTCCAGATGCGCCTTCACGCTTGGGTCCAGCAATGACGGGTCGGCCATAACCTCCATCCAGTTATCAACCCGCATCCAACCGTACTCATCGGTGCGCGTGTAGCCGTGGTGGCTCTCGCGGCTGGTACTTTTCCGGGCGAGCGGTGGGGTCGGGGCGTTGCTGAGGTCAAACATGCGGCGGGCTGGCTCCACTTTGGTGTTGTTACAGAGTAGATAGGACGTTCATCGACGGAAACATAGAGAGTCCCCATGCCCCTGAGCCCCAAAATTGTCCTTAAAGGGGGCAAAGAAAAGCATATCCGCCATGGCCACCCCTGGATATTTGCTAGCGCGATAGAGCGCGTCGAAGACAGCCCCCAGCCAGGTTGGACTGCGGATGTGGTGACCTATGATGGGCGCTGGGTCGCGCGGGCAGGTTATTCGCCAAAGAGCCAGCTGCGCGCGCGCGTGTGGACTCTGGATGAGAACGAGGCCGTTGATGCGGCCTTTTTCGAACGGCAGATCCGATCTGCGGTGGCACTGCGCCATCGGATTGACCGCATGGATCCGGCGGGTGCCTGTCGGTTGATCAACGCAGAGGGCGACCGGTTGCCCGGCTTGGTCGTGGATCGCTTCGCGGATGTGTTGGTGGTGCAGATCAACAGCTCGCCCATGGAGTATTGGCGCGAGACCATCCTCGATACGCTGCAAACAGTGCTCTCCCCCCGCGGGATCTATGAACGCTCGGACAGTGACAATCGCGGCAAGGAAGGGCTGGAAAAGCGCACCGGCTGGGTGCGCGGCGTGGGCGATGAGGCACCGATCGATATTGTCGAGTTCGGCGCCGTCTTCGGTGTTGACGTGGTTCACGGGCACAAAACCGGGTTTTACCTCGACCAGGCGGAAAACCGTGCATTTGTGCGGGAGATTTCGGCCAACGCGCGGGTGCTAAACTGCTTCTCCTATACCGGCGGGTTTTCAGTACAGGCGGCTTTGGGCGGGTCTAGCGAAGTCGTTTCAGTGGACAGCTCTCAACCGGCGCTGGACCTATCGGCCGCAAATTTTGCACGGAATGGGATGGGGGATGACGATCGCTTTACCCACTGGAACAGCGACGTTTTCAAGGCGCTTGAAGCGCTGCGTGCCGACAACCGTCAGTTCGATCTGGTGATCCTTGACCCGCCTAAGTTCGCGTCGTCGGGAACACACGTGGAGCGGGCCTTGCATGCCTATCGAAAGCTCGCACGCGCGGGGATTCCCCTGGTAGCGCCGGGGGGATTGCTGCTGACGTTTTCCTGCTCCGGGGCCGTGATGCCAGAGGCGTTCCAGAAGTCTATAACGCTGGCCCTGGCGGACAATCACCGTCGGGGACGAATTGTGCGGCGGCTGGCGGCGGCCTCGGACCACGTAACGGATTTTGGCTTTGGCGAAGGGGCTTACCTGAAGGGGCTTGCGCTGGAGGTGGCGTAGCCGAAGGCTGATGCGGCGACCCAGTCGCCGGTCGGCTGTCGCCACTGTTTAAGCTCTCGCGAGCCAGTGGTGAGCGCCCCCCTTGGGATCAGGGGGGCAAGGACTTGGTTCCGCGAAAGGGTCGTCAGGCGCGAGCCTTGAGTTCCAGACGGCGGGCGTGCAGCACGGGTTCAGTGTAGCCGGAGGGCTGTTCGCGCCCTTTGAACACCAGGTCACAAGCTGCCTGGAACGCGATCGAGCCCTTAAAATCCGTCGCCATGGCGCGGTAGAGCGGATCGTGGGCGTTTTGGCCATCAACCACCGCGGCCATTTTTTGCAGCGACGCCATCACCTCGGCCTCGCTGGCAATGCCGTGGTGCAGCCAGTTTGCCATGTGCTGCGAGGAGATCCGGCACGTTGCGCGGTCCTCCATCAGGCCGACGTTATTGATGTCCGGTACTTTGGAGCAACCAACGCCGTGATCAACCCAGCGAACGACGTAGCCCAGGATGCCCTGAGCATTGTTATCCAGCTCGTTCTGAATATCCTCCGGTGACCAATTTTGACCCTCGGCGACTGGAATACGCAGGATATCTTCGACCTGTGCCCGAGCGCCACCGGCAACCAGTTCATCCTGTCGATTGGAAACTGACACCTGGTGGTAGTGCAGCGCGTGCAGCGTTGCTGCGGTCGGGGAAGGGACCCAGGCCGTGTTGGCGCCCGCGCGCGGGTGGCCAATTTTCTGCTCCATCATTGCTGCCATAAGGTCTGGCATGGCCCACATGCCTTTGCCGATCTGTGCCTTGCCACGAAGGCCGCAGGCCAGCCCGGTGTCGACGTTCCAGTCCTCATAGGCCGCCAGCCAGCCCGAGCCCTTCATTTCAGCCTTGCGGATCATGGGGCCGGCCTCCATGGCCGTGTGCATTTCATCCCCGGTCCGGTCAAGGAAACCAGTGTTGATAAAGGCAACACGGTGCTGGGCCGCACGAATACATTCCTTCAGGTTCACCGTCGTCCGGCGTTCCTCGTCCATGATCCCCATCTTCATGGTGCAGCGGGGCAGGCCAAGCGCGTCTTCAACCCGACCAAACAATTCATCGGCAAAGGCGACCTCCGCTGGCCCGTGCATTTTGGGCTTAACGATGTAGATCGAGCCGTGCAGGGAGTTACCACTGTCGCGCTGAAGATCATGCATGGCACACAGGGTGGTGATCATGGCATCCATGATGCCCTCTTGGATCTCCCTACCCTGAGCGTCATGGATCGCAGGGTTCGACATCAGATGGCCGACGTTACGGACCAGCATCAGCGAGCGGCCTTTCAGCGTCAGTTTGGACCCGTCCGCCGCTGTGTAGGTGCGGTCCGGGTTCAGTGCGCGTTTAATCAGGCGGCCGCCCTTCTCAAAGCTGTCCGAGAGATCGCCACGCATCAGCCCTAGCCAGTTGGTGTAGGCAACAATCTTGTCCTCTGAGTCCACGGCAGCGACCGAGTCCTCGCAATCCATGATCGTCGAAATGGCGCTCTCGACCAACACGTCCTTGACTTGGGCCTTGTCGGTTTTCCCGATGGGGTGCGAGCCGTCGATCTGGATTTCCAGATGCAGGTTGTTGTTCTTGAGCAGCAGCGCGCTTGGTGCGTCGGCTTCACCCATGAAGCCCGCAAACTGGGAGGGATCTTGCAATACCGCCGTGCCGCCATTTTCCAGAATGACAGTCAGGGAGCCGCCCGAGGCGCTGAAGCCGACCGCTTCGGCATAGGAAGCGCCGCTGCCCAGCGGTGCCGCACCATCAAGGATCGCGCGGGCGCGGGCAATCACGCGATTGCCGCGCACATCATTATAAGCCCCGCCCCGCTCTGCGCCGCCGTCTTCTGCGATTGCGTCGGTGCCGTACAGCGCATCGTAAAGTGAGCCCCACCGCGCATTCGCCGCATTGAGTGCATAGCGCGCGTTCATCACAGGCACGACCAATTGCGCACCGGCAATCGAGGCGATTTCCGGGTCTACATTGGCCGTTTGAATCGAGAAGTCGGGACCGACATCGACCAGATATCCAATCGAGGACAGAAACGCTTTGTAGGTGTCCATATCCGAAATCGGGCCGGGGTTGGCGCGGTGGTAATCATCCATTTGCGCCTGAATGTTCGCACGGGCGCTGAGCAGCTCCAGATTCGGGTCAGTCAGATCGCCGACAATGCCCGCCAGGCCATCCCAAAACTGGGCTTCACTTACACCAGTTCCGGGCAGAGCTTGTTGATTGATGAAGTCGGCGAGGCTGGCGTCGACGCTCAGGCCTGAAAGCGAAATCTTTGTGGTCATTCTTTTATCCTTTCGGGCGGACGATTACGGTCGCGAGTGAGGCTAAACCAAATTGGTCTGTCGAACAGACCACCCAGTTGGCGGAGCCAAGTTAAACCCGCTTATCACCCGCGACACAAGTGCATGAGAAGTCTCTTGCACCGTTTTAAAGACCGGGTTAGATACACGCCAGTCCTAGGGTGGCACGTCAGTGCTGCAGTCGTTAATTCGCTGCGTCCCGTTCGTCTAGAGGCCTAGGACACCGCCCTTTCACGGCGGCGACACGGGTTCGAATCCCGTACGGGATGCCACCT
>PAHJ01000022.1 GCA_002705565.1 Geminicoccus sp.
GCCGGGCGGTTCGCCTGTCTGATCTGGCCGATGAAAACCGGCTGAAGGCAGCGTTGACCGAACTTCTCCGTCACCACGCTGCGCTGGCACGCGGCATGGGAGAGCCCGAGCCGGATTACGAGGAACACCTGCGTCTGCTCAAGGAAATCGCGCCGCAGGTTCTGCCTTACCGGGCCCGCGTCTGGCAGAAGCTGTCCGAGGCCAAGCGTCGGCGCGACCGCATCCTGTTCGAAGGGGCCCAAGGCGCGATGCTTGACATCGATCACGGTACGTACCCCTACGTGACCTCCAGCAACACCGTTGCGGGCCAAGCGTCTGCTGGCGCTGGTGTTGGGCCGGGACAGGTTGGCTATGTCCTGGGCATTACCAAGGCGTACACCACGCGTGTCGGCTCTGGTCCATTCCCGACGGAGCAGGATAACGAGGCCGGAACTCGTCTGGGCGAGCGGGGCCGTGAGTTTGGCACGGTTACAGGGCGCAAGCGGCGCTGTGGCTGGTTTGATGCCGTGATGGTCCGACAGGCGGTGCAAATCTCTGGGATCAGCGGGATTGCCTTCACCAAGCTCGACGTTCTGGACGGATTTGACGAGCTTCGCATCTGCGTCGGTTACCGCCTGGACGACGAACGCATCGACTATTTCCCGACAGCGCCGGACGAACAGGCTGCTGTTGAGCCTATTTACGAGGTTGTGCCGGGGTGGTCGGAAAGCACCTATGGCGCGCGCTCGTGGGCTGAACTGCCAGCCAACTGTGTGAAGTACGTTCGCCACGTCGAGGAGCTGATTGGGGTGCCAATCGCACTGCTGTCAACATCGCCCAAGCGCGAGGATACAATTCTGGTCCGCGATCCTTTCGAGGACTAAAGGCAGCAGACAGAGTCGGTAAAGGCGACGCTTGATTTGCCTTTGCCGTGGCCTTCTGGCTTTATGGGTCAGCCCTTGACGGGGTGCGACCCTCCCGATCACCAGAAGCGTTGCGCGTGGCGAAATCCGTTACCCAGTTTCCAACCCGCAGAAGACTTGCTCACCGCGTTGGTGAGCAGGCCAATCGCCTGCGGTTTGTGCTTTGGAGTGGATTTCTGGGCTTCCTGACACTGGTGATGGTTTGGATCGCCCTGTCGTCGGCAGAGGACCAGTCCTATTCCGTTCGAGCCCCGGATCGTGGGCGAGAAACGGGTGAGAACTCCAAGCACGCCTACGCCTATCAGGGTTTGGCGCGCTTGCTGCGGTCCCAGGGACTGGGCGGTTACAGTGTTAGCGGAAACAGCCCGCTGGGGTCGAACGGTCTGCGGATCCTGCTGGAACCGCAACTGGTCAGTTCGATCCCTGACGCGCGGATCGCCTTCCGCCAGTTCATCTCGCAATCAAAGGTCCCCGTTCTTCTCGTCCCTCAAGTGCGAACAACGGCCAGACGCAGTTTGCGTCTGGATCAGCGCAAGCACCAGAGTATCCCGCTGCAAAAACCCTCCCTCAAAGCTTCGCGCAAGATCAACTCGGATCTTGGGCTCTCGCAGCAGACCAAGCAACACGCCGGCCTCAGTCAGGGCCAGGTTCGGGGGTGGGAGGTGGTCGTAGAGGACTTGATCTACTTCACCAACTTGAGCAAGGGCGCCGAGGTGTGGAGCCTCGATGGTCGGGATTTCCTCTATCGACGCTGGATCAAAGACACCCCTGTTTACGTGCTCTCAGACCCCGATATCCTCAACAATGCAGGCCTCGGCCAAGGCGAAAACACTGCCTTTGTGCTTGCCATGATCAACGAAATCAGAGGCCCTGGAAACGTGACCTTCGACAACCGCGACATTCGGGTTGGGGGAAGCACGGGTTTGTCCTTTGTCCGGCGGCTGTTTGATTGGCCGCTGGGTATCTTTACCGGATCGGTATTAGCACTTGCGGTGTTTCTGTTCTGGTTTGCCGTGGGTCGGTTCGGGCCGATGCTGCGCGAGGACAGGCATCTGGCGGCCGGCAAGGAAACCGCGCTGGAAGCAGCGGTCACGCTGCTTGCTGGTACTGGCAATAATCGTGAGGTGCTGCGCCGGTATCTCGACGGTCAGACCCGGCAACTTGCATCCCGGCTGGGTGGTCCAAAAACCGGTGACCTCGTCCGTCTCAGGGCATGGCTCGACGCTGTGGCGGAGCGGCGCGGGGTTGCCGAAGACCTGCGCCTTGTCCCGGTCGGAAACCGCCTTAATCTGCGCGAAACACCCCTGAGCGAAAGTCAGGCCGCAGGCGCCGCCCACACCATTCACGCTTTCAGGAAAGCCTTGATCCACCATGACACTTGACCTGTCTGACCTCTCGGCGGCGAGGGCCGCGATCCATGCTGAAATCGGCAAAGCGGTCATCGGCCAATCCGAGACCATTGATCAGCTGATTGTGGCCCTGCTTGCCGGTGGGCACGTCCTCCTCGAAGGTCCGCCGGGGACAGCTAAAACCCTGCTGGCGCGATCGTTTTCTTCTTCGCTGGCGCTGGATTTCGGACGCATCCAGTTCACCCCCGACCTCATGCCGGGAGACGCCCTTGGAACCAACATTTATGATTTCCAGACGGGCAAGTTTGTCCTGACCAAAGGGCCGGTTTTTACCGAAATTCTGCTCGCCGACGAGATCAACCGCGCACCACCGAAAACCCAGGCGGCACTGTTGCAGGTGATGAACGAGCGGACGGTGACGATTGATGGAACCGACTATGAAATGGGCGATAACTTCATGACCATCGCCACCCAGAATCCGTTAGAACATCAGGGAACCTATCCGCTTCCCGAGGCGCAGCTAGACCGCTTTTTGTTCAAGGTATTGGTCGATTTCCCCTCCGCTGAAGATGAAGTGCAGATCCTTCTCAGCCACGGTCAGCGTAGTCAGATGACCAGTTTCAACACGCTGGGGATCCAGCCTGTCGTACCCGCAGAGCGGCTTTCCAAACTGCGCGGTGACTTGCAGTCGGTTCTGATCCAGGAAGACGTTGCCGGGTACGTCATTGCGCTGATCCGCGCGACCCGCGAAGACCCATCGCTGGCCTATGGCGCTTCCACACGAGCGGCAACCGCGCTGGTACAAGCCGCGCGCGTCTGGGCGGCGTTTGACGGGCGGGATTTTGCGTTGCCGGATGACATCAAGTATCTGCTTATCCCGGCTTTGCGTCACCGCGTGATACTATCGCCTACGGCGGAAATCGAGGGTCGAACGACTGACGAGGTGCTCGAATCCATCCTCGCTGCCGTCCCGGCTCCGCGCTGATCCGCGCCCATGTTTCGTCCCGCCCCTCGAGCCCTCTGGTTGGGTGTCTGGCTAACACTGGCATCGCTGATCGTAGCGGCGGTGGTGCAGCCGCTTTGGTGGGTGATCGCGGCGGGTTGGCTTGTGCTTTTGCTCGCTATGGTGCTGGACGCAGCGCGAGCGATTCCTGGCGCCAGTTTGTGGATGGACATCGACGCCCCGCCAGCCCTCTACATCGGTGAAGACGACCCGCTCGTTCTGACATTTTCCACCGAGGCAGCCCGCGCACCGACCTTCCTTCGCACCGCTCCCGATGTGCGCGGTCCAGTCGAAGACCTGCCGACCCTGTCTGATACGTTTCGCCCGGAGACCGGCTTGACGCTCGAATACCGGGTCAGGCCGACCGCGCGGGGACAGGTTAGCCTGCCCGTGGTGCATCTGGGCTGGTTGGGACCGCTGCAACTGATTGAGCGCCGCCGCGTGATCAAGACCCATTGGCGGGTCGCGGTGATCCCGAACGTGCGCGCGGTCCAACGCGATGCAGTGCAGTTGCGGACGTTGGCGCAAGACTTTGGCGCAAAGGTGCAGCGGATTGTTGGCAGTGGCAGCGAGTTCCAAGCCCTGATGGAGTTTCAACCTGGTCACGAGAGTCGCCACATCGACTGGAAGCACTCCGCGCGTCATCGCAAGCTGCTGGTCAAGGATATGCAGGTCGAGCGCAACCACCAGATTATTCTGGCGCACGACTGCGGATACCTCATGCGTGAACCGATCGAAGGTGTCCCCAAGCTGGACCACGCCATTAACGCCGCGCTCAAACTGGCCTGGGTCGGGTTCAGCACGGGTGACAATATCGGCCTCTATGCCTTTGCTGATCGTCCGCAGATGTTCATAGCTCCGCGGGGCGGCAAACAGGCGTTTGCGCCCTTGCGCCTGGCCACGCAGGACATCGGGTACGTCAGCCGGGAAACCAACTTCACGCTCGGACTGTCTGCGCTGAACCAGCGGATTGGGCGGCGGAGCCTGATCGTGCTGTTCACCGATTTCACCGATACCATCACGGCGGAACTGCTGATGGAGAACGTAGCGGCGCTGACCAGAAAGCACATCGTGGTTTTCGCTGTACCCAAGGAACCTTTCGCGGACACTTATCTGGATTGGAAACCCGAAGGCCTGAACGATGCCACGCGGGCGGTGGTCGCAGAAACCTATGCCAACGAGCGGCGCGTCGTCTTTGACCGGTTGCGACGACTGGGCGTTGAGGTTTTGGAAGTGCCGCCGCAAGGATTTTCTACGGCACTGCTGAACACCTACCTTTCTGTCAAGGAAAGGAGCCTGTTGTGAGCGACAGCACGAACCACGGCGCGCCGTCTGGTCACCTGGGTTTGGACCTCAAATCGGTGCAGTTCCGCAAGGAGCGCGAACCCCAGTGGCAGGAGCTGGAGCGCCTGATGACCACGGTGGAAAAACAGGGGCTGCAAGGGCTGAGTTTCGAGGAAAGCCTCGCCTTTGCCACGCTGTACCGCAAGGCACTCTCATCGCTCTCCGTGGCACGGGGAATCTCGCTTGATCGCGGTGTGCAGAGCTACCTCGAAGCCCTTGCTGCCCGCGCCTACAGCCTGATGTACACCCGTCCCAACCGCCCGGGCGTCGCCACCATCGATTTCTTCATGCGCGGTCTGCCGCGCGCGGTTTGCGCCATGTGGCCTTCGCTTCTGATTGCTGTGCTCACCTTCATGCTGGGCGCTGTCTTCGGATTTGTTCTCTACCATGAGGATCTGGGCTGGTTGAATGCGATTGTCGGCAGTGACCCCTTTGGTGGCCGCGGACCGGACCAGTCCTATGCCACGCTGCGGGAGAGCATTTACGACCCCGGTGGCCTGGCGGAGCGCACGCAGGGTTGGGCGTCTTTTGCGATCAGCCTGATGATCAACAATGTCGGCGTGGCGCTCTTGGCGTTTTCGCTCGGGGTTGCGGGGGCGGTTCCGACGCTGGGATTGCTGTTTTACAACGGACTGATTATCGGGCTGTTCTACTCAGTTTTTCATGACAAGGGGTTGGGGCTGGATATCATTGCCTGGTTGTCTATCCACGGTGTCACAGAGATTTCCGCCATTTTCCTGGGCGGTGCAGCCGGTATTCACGTGGGGCGGGGCATCTTGTTTCCGGGACGGAAAAGTCGTGCGGCCAGGCTTCGGGAAAACGGCCGGCGCGCGGGTGAAGTCGCCATGGGGGCTGTGATCATGCTGATCTTCGCGGGCATCATCGAAGGCTACTTCAGACAGGCGGTGAACGACCTGGAGTGGCGCCTGATAATCGGCTGGGGGCTGGGCGCTGTGGTCTTTGCGTACTTTGGCACGGGCGGCTGGTGGCAAGCTCTGGGAAGGCGCAACACCCCATGACCTTTGACCTGCAACGCATCCGTGAAGGCCGTTCGACCGAAGGTATCCGACGGGTTCTGACCCCTGAAGGCGTGGAGGTCGAGTTTGCCCTCGCTGATCGCGGCGAGCGACTGATTGCCGTGCTCGTTGACCTGAGCGTGCAGGTTTTTGCCAGCCTGGCGTTGTTCGTGCTGATCCTGATTATATGGGGTGTATTATTTGGCACTGGTCTTAACGGCACCGAGTTCTTTTCGGTCGCATTAGGGATCGTGTCCTTTTTCTTCCAGTTCTTCTATTTCCTAACCATGGAGGTCTTCTGGCAGGGTAAAACCCTGGGCAAGCACCTCATGGGCTTGCGCGTGATTGGTGCCAACGGTCATCCGCTTTCGCTCAGTGGACTGGTGGCGCGCAATTTCATGCGGCAGGTTGAGCTGTTTCTTCCGCTGATCGCTGGTGCGGGGTTGGTTGGCCCTACCTCGACACTGTCCAGCCTGGTGTCCCTCGCCTGGGCTTTCGGGTTGTCGGCTTATATCTTTTTCGATGCAGACCGTCGGCGGTTGGGCGATTTGCTAGGCGGAACCATCGTTGTGAAGCAGGCTGCGCCGGTGCTTTTGCCTGATATTGCCGCCGGCCAACAGGAAACCCGGGCGCGTTTTCGGTTCACAACGGATCAGTTGGAGACCTATGGCCGGTTTGAGCTGCAAGTCCTCGAAGGTGTGCTGCGTGAAGAACACCGGCCCGATCAGGAAGAGATTTTCGCGCGGATTGTTGCAAGGATTTGCCTGAAAATTGGCAACCAAAGCGAAGTTGCACCTGAATTCCACCGTGACTTCCTGAATGACTTCTATGCGGCGCAGCGCCAGCACTTGGAACGGGAAGCCCTCTACGGTAAACGCAAGGACAGCAAGGCCGACAGCAACGGCGGCCCCTGACACCTTTCTAGTTGGATCCACTCCCATGGCACTGATCGCCCCCTCCATGCTCGCTTGTGATTTCGGTAACGTAGAGGCGGAGGTGCGCGCGGTTGAGGCGGGTGGCGCAGATATGCTGCACATCGACATCATGGATGGTCACTTCGTACCGAACCTGTCCTTTGGCCTGCCGGTGGTTGAGGCCATGAACCGCGTCGCCTCGATCCCTTTGGACGTGCATCTGATGATCGCCCCTTATGAGCCCTATCTCGAAGCCTTTCGTGACGCAGGCGCGGCGCGAATTGCCGTGCACGTCGAAGCCGGCGACCATCCCCACCGGGCTTTACAGGCCATCCGCGACATGGGGCTGAAGTCGGGTATTGCGATCAACCCAGGCACGTCCCTTGATGCCGTTGCGCCGCTCCTGAGTGTGGCGGATCAGGTTGTGGTGATGTCTGTAAATCCGGGTTTTGGCGGTCAGAAGTTCATCCCGGAGACCTTTGAACGCGTTGCCGCGCTCCGGGCCATGATTGGTGATCGCGACATCGACATTGAAATCGACGGTGGCGTGGGCGAGGGCAATGCCCGTGACCTTATCAATGCCGGTGCCAGCATATTGGTGGCGGGCACCAGTGTGTTCAAAGCCGACGATTATGGCACTGCGATCCGTGCTTTGCGGTAGGGTGGCCTAGGCGCTGATGTTGTCGATCAACCGTGTCTGACCCAACCACGCTGCTGCAAGAATGCGTCCTTGGCCAGCTGGTAAGGCGGCGGTTGGGGCGGAGAGATCCGAAGCTGCGCGGTAAGCAAGGTAGTCCACTCTGCCGAAGCCGGCTTGGCGTATGGCATCGACAGCCTGGTCTGTCGCCACAGTCGGAATTTCGCCCTGAGCGATCGCATTTCGTGCTTGTTCAAGGGCTGCGTGCAAGGCGGGGGCTTTGACGCGCTCTTCGGGGCTGAGATAGGCATTGCGCGAAGACAGGGCGAGACCATCAGCGGACCGGATCGTCGGCGCCCCTACAATCTCTGTACCCAGCAGCAGATCAGCGGTCATGCGTCGAATAACCTGAAGCTGCTGGAAGTCCTTTTCGCCGAAAACAGCAACATCGGCTTGCGCACTGGCCAGCAGCTTGGTGACGACCGTCGTAACCCCTTCAAAAAACTGCGGCCTGTGTTCGCCTTCGAGGGTTTCAGACAGAGGGCCAGGAACGCGAACCCGGGTAACCTCACCGGCTGGATACATGGTGGTATTTTCCGGAACAAAGACCACGTCGCAACCGGCTTGTTCGAGCGCTTCGAGGTCTGCCTCCAGCGGACGAGGATAGCTGTCCAGATCTTCGCCGGGGGCGAATTGAGTTGGGTTGATGAAGATCGTTGCCGCCACGCGTGAGGCCTGTTGTTTGGCGGCTGCAATCAGCGAAAGATGCCCCTCATGCAGTGCCCCCATGGTCGGCACCAATCCTGTGCGCAGGTTCAAGCTTTGCCCCCGAAGGCTCCTGCGCAGGTCTTTAATACTGGCGACAATATCCATAGCGGCTAAACGTTTCCTGTGAGTGTCTAACGTCTGAAAGATTAGGACGTAGCATCAAAACCGGAAGGACCAACACCGATGAAAACGCTGCACTACTATTTCGCACTGATATCGCCTTTTTCGTACCTTGGGCACGAGGAGTTCCGCGAAATTGTCGATCGTGACGATGTGACGGTCGCGTTTCATCCCTTGCAGGTTGGGCCTCTGTTTGCGGCGACGGGTGGCGTTGCGCCGTCCAAGCGTTCGCCACAGCGTCAGTCCATGCGTCTGGCAGAGTTACGTCGATGGTCCGAGCGCAAGGAAATCGCATTGAACCTGCAACCCGCGCACTTCCCAGTCAACGAGGCGCTGGCTGCGCGATGTATCATGACGCTGACGCAGGATGGGGTCATGCCTTGGGATTTTATCCATCGAGCGCATCGCGTGGTCTGGGCTGAAGACGGCAACCTGTCTGACCCAGCCCAAGTTGAGGAAATTCTGACCGCCGCCGGGCACGACGCCACTGCCGTGATGGCCACTGCGCAGACGGATGCCATCGGAGCAGCCTATGACGCCTGCACCGAAGTGGCGATCGAAACCGGCGTATTCGGTGCGCCGACGTTTCTGATCGAGGATGAATTGTTCTGGGGCCAAGACCGGCTTGATTGGGTGGAAGCAGTGCTCAACGCATAATTCCAGCACGATAATCGCCCCTGAGCCGGTAAAAAGGGTCTTCAAAGTTCCCTCGGGCCACACGGAAACCAGGGACTCCCTTCACTAATTACCATTAATTAGGGGGCGGTGGATGCGCATATCATTTTTTTGAGACTGCCATCATTCAAAATTTTACAATCACGTACGGTTTCGTCAAAATAGACACCTGCCTGAGCTGCAAAAAGCGTCATGAACGGCCTGTTTCACATCTGACGTTGATATAAATAAAATTTTATGTATTAAGGCGATTCACTGATCTTGGCTTAGACCGAACCGGTTTTAACCGGTTATGAAAGTTGTTGTCCCTAGGGTGAGACAGCAGTTTGCGATGATTGCGGCTATAACCATACCTTGGGATATTCAGGAGCCTTTATTCATGCCTATTTCTCTTCATGCGAGCAGAACCATGATTTCCCGTTTGCGCGCACGCCCGGGGGCACGGACCTTTGTTGCGGTGGTGGTGAGCAGCATTATCGCTCTGGCCGGGGGGGCGCCAGTGGCGTTGGCGCAGTCAGAATCAGCAAGTTGTGGCGAACCGGGAAACCGTTTCACGCGCTTGGTCGGTGGCTCTTACGTATCACGTGCGCAATTTTGTGATGCTGAACGGCGCCTTGAAGCGCAGCAGGAAGCGACCCGTGATGCTGAAATTCGGGCAGGTGGCTTGATTGGCGAACGCGATAAAGGGTTGGCTCGCATTGCTGAACTGGAGGCACAGATCGCCGCGACGGGAACCTGCAGGGCACCCGAGTTGGAAGCCACGCTGGAAGAAGCACGGGCCGAGAACCGCGAGCTTTTGAGTGATCACGATAGCCTGACGTCCCAGATTGCTGGTCTGGACCTCCAGATCGAGCAGCTGCGCGGCACCATCAATGCGCAGCAAACGCAATTGGACTCGTCGTTGACTCATGAAGAGGGCATGTCGGCTGACATCATCGGGTTACGCGCAGCGCTCAAGGCGGTGGAAACGGAATCCATGGCACTGCGTAAGGAAAATGATGGCCTTCGCACTGCCTACGATGACCTTGGCCAGCAAAGCCAGATGGATGCCAGTGGCCTAAGCGCGGAGTTGGATGAGAAGGCCGGTGCTTTGAACCGTTGCCAGGCTGATTTTGACCTCTACAGGACCACAGTCAGCACCGCTGCCAGTGCATCGGGCGACGTGCAGGAAAAGCTCGTTCTGGCCACGGCGGAAACCGAGGATTTGCAGGCAAAACTCGCGAACCAGTCTGAAGCTCATATGGCTCTTGAGACTGAACTGAAGGTCAGAAACGACACTTTGGTAGCTCAGGATGCAATGATCGCAGACCTGCGCGCGCAACTTGCGCAGGTGAGAGCGACGGCAGAAACCGAAGCAGCTGCACTCAAGGATAGCCTGGACCTGAACATGAAACAGGCTAGCAAGGTCCCTGAACTCACGGGCCAAGTCGACGCCCAGGCTGCGCGGATTGCGGTGCTCGAGGCCGATTTGTCAGCCCTTCGAGCACAATCAGCAGAGAACGATACTCGACTGACAGGTTTCCAAGCGCTTGCTGGCAAGCAGGACACGGATCTTTCGCGTACCCAGTCGGCGCTCGCAGCCGCTTTGGCTTCCAGGGCAATCGTGGACGGAAAGCTTAGGGACGCAACCAACAGCCTGCGCTCCACCAACGCGCTGTTCGCCAAAAGCGAAAAGGAACTGAAGGTGCTCAAGGCCAACTTGGCCGCTGCGCCGGATGCTCACAAGTCCATCGAAGACCTGAAAGCCCAGTTGGACGCTGCCACTAAAAATCAGTCTGCCGCGGGCGAGTTGTTGGCACAATTGGCAGCAGCACAGTTGGAGATCGATGTGTTGCGTCTCTCGGCCAATAAGGGCGGCTCGGAGAGTGGGTCATCCCGCGCCCTAAACGCGACGTTGCGCAAGTGGATGGAGAACAGCCGTGATTCTGAGGATAGTGGTCTCTTCCTCAACGATAACCGCCTGGTACTGTCCAGCGGAGCCTCCCTGTTCCAGCCCGGCAGTGCGCGTTTGAGCACAAAGGGGCGAGACATGCTGGCCAGTATGGCGTTTGACCTGCAAAGCGAAATCGCCAGCCTGCCATCCGATGAGGACTGGCGTTTAGACATTCTTGGCCATGCGGATGCGACACCTGCGGGCAGTCGCTGGCCCTCGAACTGGGAGTTGTCGGCCTTCCGTGCAGCCACGGTCGTGCGCGAATTGGTCGAAGCCGGTCTGCCCGCAGAGCGTCTTTCAGCCGTTGGGATGGGTGAATTCCATCCGCTGGTCACCGATACCACGCCTGAAGCCTACGCGAAGAACCGCAGGATTGAGCTCCAATTCCGTTAAGGGCTTGCCAAATCCCCTTTTGGCATAAAGAGTTATTTTGACCCAATATTTAGGGAAAGGAAGAGAAAATGAATTTTAGACGTATCGTCGCCATCGTTCTGGGTATTGCAGCGCTGATCAGCTTTTTGTCCCAGCTTGGGCTTCTGGCAGCGGTTGGATTGTCTGAATATCCCTGGTGGTTGATTTGGCCTTTGACCATTTTTGGATTTATTGGCGCGGTGATGCTCTGGTTCCTTGGGGAGCAGAGTCACGACGCATCTGCTGCCTCGACCACCACCAACACCGGCATCAACACAGCTTCTGGCGACACCGATGGTGGGTCGGCTGACCTCGCTGAGCGTGAAGCCCGCATTGCCTCGCTTGAGGCGCGTCTGGCGCAGGCCCAGATGGCGGGTGAGGATGCCAGTGGTGACGGTGGTCATCTCGAAGCCGAGAATGCAGAACTCCGGGTGCAGGTCGCGCGCTTGCAGGACGAGATCGGTGAAACCGCCCAAACAGTCCATGCGACTGAGCGGGTCGAGTTCCGCGGCAAGTCTCAAAGTGACCTGAACACCATGTTTGGCGGTGACTTCGTCGATGGCGCGATGGCGCGTCATTTTGCTATCGACTACGTGGACTCCAAAGGTCAGCCTTCGCAGCGTGAAATTCTCGTGTACGCCCTGGTGCACCGCAAAGGTAATCTCAGCCTCGATAGCTTCCCGACGGACGGTTATTCCTGTCTGACCTTCCGGGCTGACCGGATCCAGAAACTAAAGGACCTGCAGACAGGAGACGTGATTTCTGAGGATATTGGCAACTGGATCGTGCAAACCTCACAGGCCCGCGCGAAGGACTAGAAGCTTCTCGATGGGTTCAACATCGCAAAAAGGGGGAATCGACCGATTCCCCCTTTTTTCGTGCCCGGACGAATTTTCAATCAGGGTTGGATAACGACTTTGCCCACTGACTTTCGTGTCGCCAAGGCCTCCAGTCCCCGTGTCGCCTCGTCCAGGGGGACAATGTCTGACACGTGGGGTTGCAGCTTGCCTTGTTTGAGCCAGCCCATCAGCGTGCGCAAAGAGCCCATCATCACGCCGGGATTGTGCCGCGCGTAACTGCCCCAATAGACGCCCACCACAGAGATGTTTTTCACCAGCAACAGGTTCGCCGGCACCTTGGGGATCTCGGCCGATGCGTAGCCCACGGTCAGCAATCGCCCTTCGAACTTCAGACACCGCAGCATGGTGTTAAAGGCGTCTCCGCCGATCACGTCATAGCCAACATCAGCGCCGCCCAACGCTTTGACCTTGTCACGCAGTTCCGGGTCGGCAACGTCGAACACGTGATCCGCACCCCGGCTGCGCACCAATTCGCGTTTTTCTGCTGTACTGGCCAAGCCAATGACAGTGGCCCCCATTTGCTTGCCAATCTCAACCGCTGTCAGGCCGACACCGCCCGATGCGCCATTGATCATCAGGGTTTCGCCTGACTTGAGCTGTGCGCGGGTTTCCAGCGCGACGTGCGAGGTACCGTAAGCGATGGTAAAGGCGGCGGCGTCGGTGAAGGCGATGCCTTCGGGCAGGGGTATCAGCGTCGCCGCATTTGCC
>PAHJ01000023.1 GCA_002705565.1 Geminicoccus sp.
CCCTCAGCTTTTCCACCTGCTGAACCCTCAGCTTTTCCACCTGCTGAACCCTCAGCTTTTCCACCTGCTGAACCCTCAGCAGAGGTCCAGCCGTCGATGTCCCGCAACAGCACTAATTTCAAGCGCCTGCACCGTCGATTGGCCCGCGAGATGGGTAAGGCGATCGCCGACTATGCGATGATTCAAGACGGGGACCGGATCATGGTGTGCCTGTCGGGAGGTAAGGACTCCTATACCTTGCTGACGCTGCTAACCGAGCTGCAGCGACGCGCACCGGTGTCCTTCGAGATCATCGCCATGAATCTCGACCAGAAGCAGCCAGGTTTCCCAGAACACGTTCTACCGGGCTACCTGAGCGAGCAAGGGGTGGATTACCGCATCATTGAGGCCGATACCTATTCGATCGTTAAAGAAAAGGTTCCCGCCAACCGCGTCGCCTGCTCGCTGTGCTCACGCCTGCGCCGAGGGGTGATCTACCGAACAGCAGCAGAGCTGGGCGCGACCAAGATCGCGCTGGGGCACCACCGCGACGACATGGTTGAGACGCTGTTCCTCAACCTCTTCCACGCGGCCAAACTCAAAGGCATGCCGCCCAAGCTGCTGACCAACGACCGGCGACATGTTGTGATCCGCCCTCTGGCGTACTGCGCCGAGGCTGACATCGCGCGGTTTGCCCGTGCGATGGACTATCCCATCATCCCCTGCACCCTATGCGGCACCCAGCCCCAGGCCCAGCGCGCGCAGATCAAGGAGATGCTGCAAGGATGGGAGCGACAGAACCCAGGGCGCCTGGAGGCGATTTTCCACGCCACGCAGGATATCCGCCCCTCACAGCTGGGCGATACGACCCTCTTTGACTTCGCTGCCCTAGACGCTCAGCGCACAGTGGCCCACGAAGGCGAGGATGGCGAACCATGCGGCTCGACGTTCGAGCATTTTTCCTCGACGCGCGCGCTGTTTTCTTTCGATTGATGCAAGCGGCCTTGCGGGCCGTTCGGGTCTTTCTGACCGTTCTGGGGACTGAGAATGGGACATGACCCTGCTCAGTCAGAAGCCCTAAACTGAGGCGACAGATTTTGACCCCAAGCCCCGCAGTACGGCGGGGCGTATCGCGCGGGCAAGTCGTTTCAAGCCGCCAAGATCGAGCAAAAACGCAAAGCCCCCGGAACGGGGGGTTTTCCGTTTGGTCAGGCGCCCTCACCGCTACGAGGACGACGCAGCAAACTCGGTTGTCCTACCCCGCTCGCCTCGATGCGTGCGACAGCCTCGGCCAACGGCTCCCGAACCACCGCCATGGCGTGCTCACTCGCGTGGATCAGCCCGCCGGGCTCGGTCAACAGCGCCACGTGACCTGGCCAGAACAGCAAATCCCCGCGCTGCGCGTCCGCCCAATCGGTACCCGGTCTATCTTCGAGCCAAGCGACATCCTCAGCCTCCTGCAAATCGCTATCGCGCGGCAACTCAAGCCCGCAAGCGGCAAAAGCCAACTGGGTCAGCGCGGAACAGTCCAGCCCCAGCGACGACCGCCCACCCCACAGGTACGGCGTGTGCAAAAACGTCTCCGCCACCACCACCGGATTAGCAGCGCGGGTTGAAACCCCGGTCAGGTGCGCGGAAAAGACCCATTCTCCGTCAGCAATCTGCGAAAACCCATCGGGGTCGGTCGCACTCACGTTCACCTCTGAGCCCATGAACAGCGCCGCAGACACCGGCGATTTGAAGTCCGGATCGGCGTAAACGAAGGTGCGCAGCGCCTGTACCCGGTGGGTCGGCTCGCTCAACTCCGGGCTCAGCGCAGCAGTGGGGATGTAGCCGACGTAACCGTCGCTTTGGAGCTGACACCAAGAAAAGCCCTCACGGTCTTCAAATACCATCACCCGCTCCCCCAGCAACGCCTCCGACGCCCGCTCCACACGGGCACTGGGCTGAGCGAAAATCGGCACGACGGGCGCGATCACCTGCTCTACCGCGCCATCAACAACCGGATGATCCTCGGGCAGCAAGTCAGCCAGACGGCTGTCAGCGAGATCGGGACGGACGGCGTGGCGACGAGGGTCAAACATGGGCA
Organism: Geminicoccus sp.; assembly: GCA_002705565.1. Lineage (GTDB taxonomy): Bacteria > Pseudomonadota > Alphaproteobacteria > UBA7985 > UBA7985 > UBA7985. The sequence goes on from PAHJ01000023.1 coordinate 2,069, forward strand.
GTGGGCTCACAAGCAGGGGACAAGATGGGGAAGGAAGGAGAGATAAAGCGAATAGCGGCGACAAAGGCAATCAGGGGTAACAGGGATAAAGGTGAAAACCCAAAAATTCAAAGAAACCGAGGGCTCAGCGTTCCCAGGCTACCGCCATACCTGTGCTGCAACCCGTCGCATGTTTTGCCCCAGGACCAGATCAACCACCCGCGCGCCCAACCGCGCGTCGAGCAAACCCGGCAGCACGGACCACTCCTGCGGCGCCATGTAACCCCCACCCAGCTCGCCGCCACTGTGGTCGTAACCATAGCGTTCCGGCCACCAGTAGTGCGGGTCAAAGGTGCCATCGGGTGGGGTTTCATCCACGCCCTCCTGACCAAACCACATATCCGAGCCAACGCCCACGTGCTCCTCTCCAACTACGTTGAGTGTATACTCGATCAGCGCCATCATATCGGCCGCACCCGGCGGCTGGTCCAGCCCCATGAACTTGGCAACCCCGGTCGGACACACGACCCCGCCCTGCTGAGCCACCGCACGCATCTGGGCGTCGCTAATGTTGCGGGCATGGTCGAATAGCCCGGCTGGATTAGCGTGGCTGTAGACGACTGGCTGGTCAGAGGCTTCGATGATGTCAAAAGACGAGGCCTCACCGGTATGCGAGAGATCCAGCATGACCCCCAGCCGATTGGCTTCAGCAACAACATCGCGCCCCAGCGCGCTTAACCCCATAGGCGCGTCGTGGCAGCCTCCGGCTACGGCATTGTTGCGATTGTAGGCCAAGTGCATCATCCGCACGCCACGCGCGTGAAAACCGGCAACCGCCTCGGCCTGCCCGAGAAGGGGCCGCGCGCCTTCAAGGTCAAAGGCAACGCCGGTGATACCTGGCTCAAGATCATCCACCGTGCGCACGCGCTTGAGGCCTTCAGTCGCATCGATAGCCGCGCTGAAATGCGCGATCACCGGGTCGATCTGTGCAACGGGGTTCATGCACATGCCGATGTTCAGCGACAGAAACCCAACCCCTGCCCGGCGATAGGCCAGCAGGTCCGAAACATCGGTCTCCGTGGACAGCGGCAAGCAGACGTGTGCGTCCCAAATCAGGCGTTCCATAGTGCGCCTTCCCCCTTTTCCCATTCCCATTCCGGAGCTCGCCCCCAAACCCGGACCCAAACTCGAACGCCTGTCAGATCCCTGACTGGCTATGAGATGGGAAGGCGAAGCGTAACACTCTTTGCGGCTAGGCCGAAGGCGAAGGCGGTGTTGGCGGGGCTTCGGGGGATTGAGCGGGGTCGTCGAACCGATCGGTACCCGCGGCTGTCTCCGCTGACACGTCCGCGATTGCTGCCGCTACCGGTCGCCGTGCAAAGCGCGGTCGGCGACGGCGCAGAAGGCCGCCCACCACGATCCCGCTTGAGCGCATCACCCCGACGATATCGTGCTGAACCGCAAACATCGCCGGCGCCAGAATCAGCACCACCACAGTCCCCAGTCCCAGTCCATAAACGATGGTCAGCGACGGCGGGATCAGGAATTGCGCCTGCACGGATGTCTCAAAGATCAGCGGCGTCAAGCCACCGATCGTCGTCAGTGAGGTCAGCAACACCGGTCGCAAGCGGTCGGCTGCGCCATCAATGATGGCAGAGCGGATCGATTGTAACTTGGCCCGGCGCTCGATGGTGCCGATCAGCACGATGCTGTCGTTGACGATAATGCCCGTCAGCCCAACAAAGCCAATCAGCGACAGGAAGCTCAGCACCTGCCCGTGTACAAGGTGCCCGAGCACCATCCCGACAAAGCCAAGTGGAATGATCGCCATCACCACCACCGGACGGAAGAACGACTGGAACACCCACGCCAGCACCAGATAGATGAGCGCCAGTGCGATCAACAACACCTGGGTGAAGCTAACAAAGAACTCGCGCTGCTCCTCGGATTCGCCCTCGAAACGCACCGACACGCCATAGTCGCTTTCCAACAGCCCCAGCGCGCCGACATCCCGTAACCGTGCCTCCACATCGCCGACGTTGCCCTGATCTTCATCCAGTTCCGCCTGCACGGTAATTCGCCGCGAACCGTCCCGCGACTGGATCAACGAGAAGCCTGCCACTTCGGTAAAGTCTACCACCTGACTGAGTTTCACCGGCGTGCCTGCGGGGCTGTAGAGGTCGAGCCCGGCGAGAAAACTGGCGGTTTGCGCGGCTTCATCGACTTTGACCTCAACGGAGATTTCACCGTCATCGCGGATCAGGTTGACCGCTGTCGAGCCTGATAGCCACGAGCGCAACTGCTGCCCCACACTGCCCGCATCAAAGCCCAAGGCCGCGCCGCGGTCAGAGACCCGCGCGACCAGCTGTGTGGTGCCAAAAGGCGTGTCGTCTTCTGCCTCTGAAACCCCGCCGATGCCGTTGAGAAAAGCGGTGAGCTGCAAGGCGGCTGACTTAAGTTGCTCGGTCTCCCCGCCGACCAGCGCGATCGACAACGAGCCGGTATCACCGCCACTAAAGGATCGCCGTGAGGCCAAGCCTTCGAGTTTGGGGTGCTTGGGGATGCTGGACAGGCCAAAGAACAGATTTCGGGTCGAATAAACCCGCGTGTCCTGCTCGACCAGTTCCACACGCATGTTGCCCAGCAGGTCCGGATCCGTGTTGGTTGTCCCTGTTCCGCCAAAGCTGCGCCCGCCGCGCGCGCCCACCTGGCTGAACATGATCTTCACGTCATCTTCGGGCGGAACGTTGGCAATGCGGTCTTCGAGAAGGTCGATTTTAATTTGTAGCGCCGCGCGGTCATAGGTGCGCTTGGGGATCGAGTACCAGGCCCCTTCCTCAGCAGCCTTTTGCTCCCGCTTCAACGCCGAAAGCCCGCTATCCCGTGCCTTGGAAACCAGCTCGGGAACATAGGCCTCAGCCATCTGCATTTGTTCCAGCGTATCGGCTCGGGTTGCGCCCTCGACCATGGTTAGGTTGACGTTTACCGTGTTGTTTTCGGGCCGAATGAAGAACGACCAGCGCGGCTCCCCGGTCATCACCATGGCCACCGAATAGGCAAAAATCACCGCCACACCGGTCAGCAGCGGGTAGCGCGCCCAGACCGAAAACGCGACCATGGGCCGGAACAGGCGGATGCGCACGTATTCGAACCCGGCGTCAAAGCGCTTGCGGAACTTGGCGATCGCCCAGTGGAATGGCGTGGGATAGCCATTACCCGACCGCAGCTGCCGGGCTCCGCGTTCCCGTGCCTTGAGCGCGTGATACATGTGACCTGGCAGGACGAAGAAACACTCGATCAGCGAAGCGATCAGCACCGCCACCACGGTGACAGCAATATCCTGGGTGAAGTTGCCGAAGCGTCCGGGCAAGAAATACAGCACGCCAAAGGCCAGCACCGTCGTTGCTGCCGCCGCCGACACGGGTCCAACCATCCTCTGCGCCCCGATAATGGCCGCTTGCGAGGGGGTGTAGCCCTGTTCATGCAGGAAATCGGCGTACTCCCCCACCACAATGGCATCATCAACAATGATCCCCAGCGACAGGATCAGCGCGAACAAGGTCAGCATATTGATCGACAATCCCAGCGCCAGCATGACGCCCAGTGTCGCTGCGATAGAAACCGGGATCCCGACCGCAATCCATAGTGCCGTGCGCACGTTCAGGAACAGGAACAGGAAGGCCAGCACGATCATTACGCCAAAGACGGCGTTGTCCCGCAGCAGCAGTACGCGCCCCAAGATCAGATCGGCAAAAACATTGTAATTCTTCACGGTAACGTTGGCCGGCAGCGTCGGCTCGACTTCGGCGATGTAATCCTCGATCACCCGCTGCTGACGTATTGAATCACCGTCAGCTCCACGGCGAATATCCAAGGAGATCGCTGGCTGACCCTGATAGTAAATCATGCGCCCAGTGGTGGGCACGATTTCGCGGACTTCAGCGACGTCGGACACCCGAATGATGCTGCCATCAGCACGGGCTCGAATTTGCGCGTCGGCGACCGACGCAGCGGTCGCTTCTGTGCCTTGCGTGCGTACGGTCTGATCCCCACCCAGCGAACCGGCAGGCAGATCCTGCGCCCGGCGGGCAATGGCGTTCGAGATATCCGCAGGTGTCAGGCCCAACCGACGCAGCGCAACCTCGTCGACTTCAACCTCGATCTGAGGATCGCGCGCACCTTGAATGAGCACTTCGAGCAAGCCCAGACCCAGCAAATCATCCCGCATTCGCTCGGCAATCGCCTTCAAGCCCATTTCATCCAAAGGCCCAGAAATCAGGATCGACGATACCGGGTCTCGAAAGGCGGAAACCCGAACCGACGCGTCGCTGGCGTCCTCGGGGAAGCTCGCTTCGACCGCGTCCACGGCCGACTCAACATCACTTTTGGCTCGCTCCATATTGGTGCCGACGTTGAACAGCAGTGAAATGGTCGCACTGCCATCGGCTGCCGTCGCGAAGACCGATTCCACGTCATCAAGAAACCGCAACTCCGGCTCAAGGAGCTGCACAATCGCATCATCCACCGAGCCCGCAGGCGCATCGGTCCAGCTCACCCGCACCGTAATGCGGTCTTGCACGAAGTCAGGGAAGAACTGGGTCCGCAGATTGAAGAATGCATAGATCCCAGCGGCGATCATCAGCAACATCAGAATATTCGCCGCCGTGCCATGCTTAGCGAAAACAGCGAACAGGCCCCTGTTGCCAGAAACACTGCTCAGGTCATCGGGGCGATCGGGACGGTAAACGGGTAACGCCATGGTTCAGGTCTCCTCGCTTACGCTTTGGTGCCGGGGAAGCAGCTGTCGAGGTCGATGCCCGCACGCTCCTTCAACCCCGCCATTCGGCCCGGGTCGGCAATCGTGCCGGACTCAAGCGCTGGGATGATAAAACCCTTCGGTGTGGCAGGCAGGCTGGAATTCTCGACCAGATCAATCAGACAGGTTTTCTGCGCTTCAGACAGCTCAACTGGCCCTTCGATCGGGAAACCACCCGGATCAAAGGCCGCAGGTGCGGAGGCTGGCACAGCCGCGGCAGCTTCAGCCATAACGGGCGGAAAGCATCCATCCAGATCGAGTCCAGCTCGCTCCTTTAATCCCGCCATACGGCCCGGGTCGGCAATCGTACCGGACTCAAGCGCGGGAATGATAAAACCCTTTGGCGTCGCTGGCAGGCTGGAGTTTTCGACCAGGTCAATCAGACAGGTCTTTTGCGTCTCGGTCAGCTCAACCGGGCCTTCAGTGGGGAAACCGCCCGGATCAATGACCGCAGGAGCAGCGGCAACCGCAGGGAAGCAGCTGTCGAGGTCGATCCCCGCGCGCTCTTTCATCCCGGCCATCCGACTTGGGTCAGCGATCGTACCGGATTCAAGCGCTGGAATGATAAAGCTCTTTGGCGTCGCGGGCAGGCTGGAGTTTTGCACCAGATCGATCAGGCAAGTTTGCTGGCTTTCGGTCAGCTCAACCGGACCTTCCGTGGGAAAACCGCCCGGCGATCCACCGGCTTGGGCCACAGCCTCGCCCATCTCACCTTCTGGCACTTCAGGGCGGTTGGGATCGACCTTGGAGCCTTCACCCAGCTGGATAAATCGCCGTGCCACGAAGGATTTGCCCTCCTCCACGGCGTCACCACTAACAATGGTCAGGTCCCCCACACGCCGCTCAACATCGACGGAAAAGGTCGTGATGCGGTTCTCGTCCGACACGGCGAACATCGCCCCGGTAGGGCTGACCGCAACCGCAGGCACAGCAAAAACGCCCTCGATGGTGGGCTCAGGAAAGCTATAGGCCATGAAGGCACCGACCGGCGGGACGTTTCCGGGATTGATGCCGGTCAGGCGGGCGAACACGTCGATGCCGCCCTGGTTCTCAGAAATCGCAACCGCTGTCCGGTCGATCTCAGCTTCATATTCCAGCTGCTGACTGCCTACGTCCCAGTTCAGGGTCACGGGCAATCCTTGCAGTGCTCTGCGGTTTCCGCTCGCACCGATCAGGCTGCCCAGTTGCTCATCCGAGAGCTGAAACTTCAATTCAAGGTGCTGGAAATCAACCAGTCGGGCAAGAACGTCGTTGGAAGACACCTGACGTCCCAAGGCAAATCCAACATTCTGCACCACCCCATCAAAGGGTGCGCTCAGCACCGTGTTTGCTAAATCCCGCTCAGCGCGTTCCAGCGCCAGCACAGCCCGCTCGACGGCCAGTGCAGCAGTCGGTACGCCTGCCTGGGCGCGAGCCACTGAAGCGGCGCGAGCGTCCACACTGGACCGGATCGAGAGTGTGGCATTCCGTGCGTTGTCCAGCGCGGCATCCGAGACGATGTCCTGCGCACGCAATTCTTGCTGCCGGGCCAACTCCGCCTCGCTCAGCTCCAGTTGGTCCCGCGCCAGCGCTAGCGCCGACTGCTCCACGGCCAGATCCGAACGCGCTGTGACTAACCTCGCGTCGGCATCGCGCAGGGCGATCGACGCGTCTTTGACCGCAATGTCGTAGGAGAACGAGTCGACCGTGAACATCGGCATTCCCGCACGGATCACCGCGCCCTCAATCAGCCCGTCACTGGTCGCTTGCAACAGACCCGGCACCAAAGGCCGCAGCTCCGCCGTTCGGCCGGCCGTGATCGAACCGAAACCGGTGATCATGGGCGTGTAGTCGGCGCGCTCGAAGGCCAGCAGATCCACCGTATACGTTGGTTCCTGAGCGCCAAAAAAGCCGCCGCCGCGGCCGCCAGAAGCCTGATTGCTATCCATACGGCCTTGCACCATCCGAAAGCCGCCAAAGCCAATACCCACGGTTACAAGGAGCAAAAGCACGAAGCCCAACAGGGCGCGAAAGGTGGTTCTCATAGTCGCCTCAACAGGTCATGAACTAGCGTCGATTTGTCGCTTGCATTACAGAAATACGGCGTTTGTCTCAGGTTTCATCCCCTGATCGTATAAAATGTCGATTGAAGCCACTTCTCACAAACCAGCAACTGCAAATCCGACCTGTCCCAGACCGGTTTGCCAGACGATTCTAAGTGTCACAAACCTGTGCCTTGCCCTTCCTGCGCCGGTCCTTTACCCCAAAACCCAGCGCGACATCGAAAGGGAGAAACGCCCGTGGTTCCAGAGGGTTCGATCTATCTTGGCAGCGGTAGCGACAGTGGGATCGCTCAGGGCCTCAAGCTTAAGTATGCCAACCGCCATGGACTGGTCGCCGGAGCAACCGGCACGGGGAAGACCGTCACCGTGCAAATCATGGCCGAAGCCTTTTCTGCTGCGGGCGTCCCTGTATTTGTGGCCGATGTCAAAGGCGACGTGAGCGGTCTCAGCCAGCCAGGTTCACTGCACCCAAAACTCGAAGAACGCGCCGCTATTCTAGGCTTAAGCGATTATGCCTATGCTGGCAGCACGTGCGCGTTCTGGGATCTGTTTGGGACCATGGGCCACGCGGTGCGTGCGACGGTGAGCGATATGGGCCCCCTGCTGCTTGCGCGGATGCTCAATCTCAACGCAACGCAAGAAGGGGTGCTCAACATCGCCTTTGCTGTGGCAGATGAGGAAGGCATGCCGCTGCTTGATTTCAAGGATTTGCGCCAGATGCTGGTGTTTGTCGGGCAGCACCGCAAGCAATTGAGCCTGTCCTACGGTGCGATTTCAACCGCCTCCGTCGGCGCGATCCAGCGCGCCTTGCTGACCTTACAGCGCCAGGGTGGGGATCAGTTTATCGGGGAGCCCGCCCTGAAACTCACCGACCTGATGCGCACCACTGCACAGGGCCGAGGCGTGATCAACGTGCTCAGTGCGGAAACCCTGATGACCGCACCCAAGCTCTACGCCGCCTTCATGCTGTGGCTGGTTTCCGAGTTGTTCGAAGAGCTGCCCGAGGCAGGCGATACTGATAAACCCAAGCTGGTTTTCTTCTTCGACGAAGCGCATTTACTGTTTCGTGACGCTGAACCAGGACTGATCGAGAAAGTCGAACAAGTGGTCCGATTGATCCGGTCAAAGGGCGTGGGGCTGTACTTCATCTCGCAGAACCCGCAGGACATACCCGACCGTATCCTGTCCCAATTGGGCAACCGCATCCAGCACGCCCTGCGCGCCTATACCCCCGGTGAGCAGCGTGCGGTGCGGGTCGCCGCTGACAGCTTTCGCCCCAACCCCGCCTTTGACACCGAAGAAATCATTACCCAGCTCGGCGTAGGTGAAGCGCTGGTCTCCACGTTGGAGAAAAAGGGCGTGCCGTCGGTCGTTGAAAAAACTCTGATCCGCCCGCCTCAGTGCCGCATGGGGCCGATCACCGACGCTGAGCGCCGCGCGATTTTGGCGGCTTCAGGTCTTGGCGCGCACTATGACACCGCGCTGGATCGGCGCTCTGCTTACGAAATTCTCCACGAGCGCATGGCGCAGGCCGATGACTTCGGGAATGAGGAAAGCCGTGATTTTGAGGATCAACTTCGCTATGAGGCCGACCGCGGCCGGCGCAGCCACGCCGGTTACGGCGCGACGAACACGGGTGACAGCACGGGCGGAAGAAGGGCTGGCGGCATGCGTTACAGCAGCAACCGGCGCCGCCGTTCCTCGCGCAGCGATACGATCGGCGAAGCGGCGATGAAGTCCTTCGCCCGGTCCATGTCATCGACCATGGGGCGAGAGTTGAGCAAATCGCTTGCCCGTGGCCTGCTGGGCTCCCCCCGGCGTCGTTCTTCCTCGCGTCGTCGCTCGTCCTCGCGCCGCCGCTAGCCCGTTCACTTGCCAACAGCACAAAAAAACCACCCCGTACCGTGTTGACGGTGACCGGGGTGGCTTTCTGGTCTGGGAGAGACGAGGCGGACCGACTAGTACTCGATGATAGGGTCCATTGCCTTGGCCTGAGCGACCCAGTCGGCGACCATCGATGCTGCGGGGACCGAACGAGTCAGCTTTTTTTCAGCATTCACTTCCGCCATTTTCGCCGCTGTGTTCTCAGCGTTGCGGTTGCGGAGCTCCTTAACTGTATCGACGCCAGCGGCTTCGAGCAGCTCAGAAAACTGCTTGCCGATGCCCTTGATTCGCATCAGATCGGCCAGATTGGTCCACTCAAGGACCAGTTTTTCAGAAATGCCGGTCTCGTCCGCCACCTTCTTACGACCTGATTTTTTGGCGCAGGCCTTGAGAAGTGCATTGGTTGAGCTGATGCCAGCTGTCTTCAGCTTGGCGCCATAACTGGGGCCGATGCCTTCAATTTCTTCGATGGGATAGGACATGGTTCAAACCTCCGAAGTCCGCGTTTTTTATCGTGTTTTGTTGATGCTCGACGCCTTGAACCGAACCTCCGCCAGTCAGACGCGTCGAGAAAAGGAGCACTTTCACCGCTCCATTCAGTAAAACTCTACGTTAATTCGCCTCAAAACACAAAGAACCAATAATCCACGGTGTGAACGTATAATGACCCTGTTCAACGGCATTCACAGGGCTTAGGACAGACGAATAGGTTTATACCGGTGGCCGATCAGTCAGGGAGTGCCCTTCATGTCCATCGCAATTCGATCAGTCGGCAGCGCCCTTCCGGCGCGCGCGGTGTTGAATGCAGATTTGCCGGCCTCGCTGGAAACCAGCGACGCATGGATCAAAGCCCGCACGGGAATTGCGCAGCGTTACATCGCTGGCGAGGGCGAAACCACGTCAACACTGGCCATCGAGGCGGCAAAGAGTGCTTTGGACAACGCCGGGCTCGGCGCTGCGGACATCGACGGCATCATCGTGGCCACCACGACCCCCGACCTCACCTTCCCCTCTGTCGCCACCATGGTTCAGCGCGCGTTGGGCGTACCGGCGGGATCAATGGCCATGGACGTACAGGCCGTTTGTGCCGGGTTCATTTACGCCATGGGAACAGCCGATGCACTGCTGCGCGCCGGTCGGATGCGGCGGGCGCTGGTGATCGGTGCAGAGACCATGAGCCGGATTCTCGACTGGGAAGACCGCTCAACCTGCGTCCTGTTCGGCGACGGTGCCGGCGCGGTAATCCTTGAAGCTGACGACAGCCTGAGCGTGGACGAGCGCGGCATCATCGACTTGCAGATGAACGCCGACGGCGCCCTGATTGACATGCTCCATACCACCGGCGGCCCCAGCTCGACCCAGACCGTTGGCCTGCTCCAAATGGCAGGCAAGGAAGTGTTCAGGCACGCGGTTGAAAAAATGTCAGGCGCGGTCCTGACCCTGCTCGACCGCCACGGCTTTAGTCCCGATGACGTCAAATGGTACATCCCGCATCAGGCCAACCAACGGATTTTGGCGGCAGTTGCTGCGAAAATCGGCGCGCCTGCAGAGCGGTTTATCTCCACAGTGGCCTCGCACGCCAACACCTCAGCCGCTTCAATCCCACTCGCCCTGCACCACCTAGAGCAAACTGGTGAACTAAAGCGCGGCGACATGGTGGTCATGGCGGGTTTGGGTGGCGGTCTGGCCTGGGGTGCTATGCTGGCGCGCTGGTAGGCATCAACGCCTGATTCCTAGTGAATACCCATTAA
>PAHJ01000024.1 GCA_002705565.1 Geminicoccus sp.
TATTTCGAAAACATCGCCTAGTTTGGGTTGCCTATTTGGGCGGTCAAGAAAATTGATTGCCCATCCATAGGTGGAGAGTGTTGGATTAAGTGACAGTACTTGAACCAACCTCTCTAATCTATTCGTCGAGCAACCGTCACGCTCGGTTTCTGGGTGGTTTCGAATTTCGTTTCTTCGGAGCCACCCAATTTTCCTCCAGTTTCCGATCTGAATAGCGGGTTCAACCCGTTTTTTGGGTCAAAAGCCCGGGGGCAGGGTTGGGTCAGTCGTCTGACCTATCTCTGTCACCACTCTAAGGGCCACTCAATTACCCTCAGCATCCGCGTCACCGGTCCCGTGCCGCTTGATCCGTGTTGATGAATTCTCCGTGCCGTAAGACCCTTGCGGCACCAAACTGGACGAGAGGCTACGGCGTCTCGTCCGTTTTTTTTGGCCGTGGAGCCGCTTTAGTGGTTCAGCAGGAATTCCGCGCAGGATTTGGCTTCTTCGGATCGGCCTTGGGTGACGGCTTCTTTGAGTTTCTCGTAAAGAGAGTCTTTGAACGCATCCGGTTCTTGCAAGCGGGCGAAGTGGAGTCCCAGGTCTCGGGCGTTTTGGTACACGCGGGATCCGGCGGTGTCGAAAATCATCACCATGATTGCTTCGGGCGAACCCGGACTCGAAGAACCCTCCTCCGCCGGTCTGTCTGCCCGAACCCGCGCCGCACTGCTCGCGGCCAGCGGCAATACCGCTGCCATCAGTGCTCTGAGCTCTTCCCGCATAAATTCAATCGTCGGGGAGTCCAATTCGTGCCACAGCGCCACGTCGGGATCGAGCAGGTTCCAGTGCTGATGATGCCGAACTGCGGTTCCAAAGTGCCGAACCGGATTGACCATCCCTTTCGCCGTCAACAGGCGCGACATTTCGCGGATGACCGTTCGCGAGCATCCCAGCTGCTCCCCTAAAACACTCTCGTGCGGTAGCTTGCCATCGACGCTGTAGGTCCCGGCCACAAGGTTCCGACCAACGAAATCGCAAGCGTCCCGAACAGCACTTTGAGGCAGGGCACGAAGGGGTTCAATCGATGTCACGGACACCCAGTGGGAATGTTGTGGAAGTCTCGACTTTTATTGGTGTGTCTTCTGCCGTGCAAGCAATAATTGTATGATTCCCCTAAATCGGTCGAAAAATCATTAAAACAATCTAAAATTAGCGATTAAGCCTTGCTAAGATTGCGCGAATATGCCAGGGAAAACTATTATCTAAAATAGCATTTACAAACGAATTAAAGCATCCTTATAGTGCTTTTTCGTCTTTTGGTCTTAGGATGATTTCGGGGAATGGTGGCATTAACGCGGAAGGTCGCTGCACAAGCTGGCCAAAGCACAATAAGAACCGACCGCTTGCAACGGGTGTCGGCGTTATTGGCGCAGTTGAACCAGAAAGCCGGGCAAGGCACAGCCCAGCAGGTTTACGCGCTGGCAGATATTGGCGAGGAGGTTCGCCTGCTTGAAAACGGGCGTGAAGTTGCGTCCTGGAAGCCTGATGATCCAAACATCGAGCGCCATGTCGTCGCCCTCGTCGGTGCCTGACCTGGTTACACGGGCCTTCACCCGACCGACGAAGGCCCGCCGAACAGCTGGTCATTCGGTCCAATAGATTATAGGTCTTATCCCGTATTGATTGGGAGGAGTCCAAGGTCATGTCTGATGCATCCGCAGGCCCACGTCTGCCCTTAAGTGTGAAGGCCGCCTATGGTCTGGCCGACATGGGGATCAACGTCTTCGTGATCTTCAAAGGCCTGCTGGTTTTTGCCTTCCTCGTTCAATTCTCTGGCGTTGACCCAAGGCTGGCGGGTTGGGTGACCTCTGCTGTGTTGGTGATTGATGTCATCACCGACCCGTTGATGGGCTGGCTGTCGGATCGGACGGGCGGACGGTTTGGGCGTCGGCATCCCTACATCATTTCCGGTGCTGTTCTGATGGCGGTGCTGATGATCGTCACTTTTGCGGTTCCCGCTGACCTGTCAGAAGCCGCTTCGGCGATTTGGGTGTTTTTCTTCTTTGCACTGGGTTCCATTGCTTTCACCATGATCGTCATTCCCTACGGTTCGCTGTCGGTGGAGTTGACGGACAGTCCGCAGGAGCGCGCCACGATGACCGGCTGGCGCATGGCGGCGGCGGGCATCGGTATTTTGCTCACCGGCGGAGCCTTCCCCATCCTCATCAACCCTAATGGCCTGGCGCTGTCACACGCCATGGCAATGACGGTTTACGCGCCGATTGTAATCGCCACGATCTGGATTGCTGCTTTTTCCACGCTGGGGCATCGCAATACCGATCCAGTGCAAGCCGTGCGGTTCAGCCAGCAGGTTGGCGCCGCTCTTCGCAATCGGCGGTTTGTCGTGCTCACGTTGATTTACGGCGTGCAGACCTTTGGCATTGCTTTCATCACCCTGGGCATTCCTTTTGCGGCGGCTGAGCTGATCATCAGCACGGGCGCGACGGGGGCGCTGGCTACGGTTTGGGTGCTGGGTTCGTTTTCTACCGCCTTTGCCCTATTCATTCTCGGCTCGATGCTGTCGCAAGTCGTCTGGGTGACCCTGTCCAAAGTCATCGGCAAGAAGGCCACTTTCATGGGTGGGATTGTGTACTATGGCATCGTCCTCGTGGGTTTCTATCTCGTCCTGCCTTCGTCCGAAGCGATGGCGGCCGGGACGACCAACCTTGGCCTGATCACGCTTTTCATCTTCCTCATCGGTGCCGCCAATGGCTGCTATCAGCAGCTGCCCTGGTCGATGATGCCCGATCTGGTCGATTGGTCAGCCCGGCGGGAGAACTTTAAGGTGGAGGGGGCTTTCAGTGGGCTCTGGCTGCTTGGACAAAAGGTCGGAAACGCCCTCGCGCCGCTGGTTCTTGGACAATTGCTGGCCCTATACGGCTGGATTTCGTCCACCAATGGCGGAGATGTTACGCAATTGCCCGAGGCTGTTGACGCGCTGCGGTGGGCGTTGACGCTGATCCCGGCGGGACTGATGTTCATTTCGGTGCCGCTCTACGTATTGTTTGATCGCATGGCGATCCAGGCGCAGGAGGCGGGGCGCTGAGCCAGACCGACGAGCGGCCGACGCTCATATCCGGGAGCCACGAGCCATGACAATCGACGTCAGCGTCATTATTCCGATTTACCAGGCCAGAAACACGCTGCACCGGGCTTTGCAATCGATCGAGATTCCGGCCCAGATGGGTGTTGAAATCATCCTCAGCGTGGATGACGGCGACGACTATAGCGATGCCCTCACGCGGCACGGGCACGCCCGCATTGTGAATGACGGAACGGTGCGAAGCGGACCGGGGCCCGCACGCAATCGCGGCGTTGCGGCCGCCCAGGGCCGGTTTTTGGCCTATTTGGACGCCGACGATGCATGGTCGCCAGGCTATCTCGCTCGTCTCCTTCCCCGCGCACGGACAGAGGGCTGCGCCTTTGCGTCAACGGTGATTGAGGACGCAAGTGGGTCGGCCTTGCTGCGAGTTCCGGATCCGGGACAAGACAGGTTGATGCTGTCCGATTTCGTCAAGTGGGGGGCTTCCTTCCATCCTGTGCACGCCGCGGGCCTGCCGCGTGGCACGGGAGATGGGCCATTTTGGGATGCTCCCGCTCAAGATGTTATGCACGCAGTGGAGGTCTTCATGGCCTGTGGTCTGACGGCGGCTTTGGAGCAAGATGTTTCTTACCGGCTGCGGCTGGGTAAAAGCACGGTGACGACGGCAGATGGATTCTCAGACCGCCTAACCAATGCCTATGCCGCCTATGATGAAGCGCTCAGTCAGACCTGGGCGCAAACCCTGTTCGCCGGCAAAAGTGCACTCAATGATCGCTATGTCGATGAACGCTTGGAAGGCGAGAGCTTTTACGCCTTTGTGGCCCGGATCAACCAGGCGGCGGGCTAGGCGAGGGCTGCGATCCATTTGTCTTGGCCCGTGACAAGGGCGAGTTCCGGCGTTCCCTCCGCCTGGGTCGCGCGCAGCAAGGCCACCAGCGCGCGCGCGATGCGCTCCGTCCGGTCGTGCAGGCTTCCCTGACCATACAAACCCGCAGACAGCGCCGCGACGAAGTCACCGACGCCATTAGGATCTCGCTGGAACTGCAGGCCTTCGTGTCGAACCAGCCGATGACCGTTACCGCCCCGCTCGTAACATAAAATGGCCCGCTCTGGCGTAGGGTCTAGCAAGGTTTCTGCGGAAGTAATCAGGCCTTCATCAAATCCCCCCAAACGGAGCCCCGCAACCAGTCCGTCCAGATCACTGCTTTCGGTGCCGTTTAGGGTCTGCGCTTCAAAGGCGTTAGGGGTGATGAGCGAGGCAAGGCCCGGGACTCGATCCCGATAGGCGCCCACCAACCCCGGCTCGACATAGAGCCGCCCTTTATCGCCCATGACCGGATCCACTATAATTGGTAAGTCCGGCTTGCTGTTCCGAAGCTCAGCAAGAAAATCAAAGATGTTTTGCGCCTGGCCCACAGTTGCAATGAACCCGGTTTGGATAGCCTTGATGTCGTCCAGAGCCCCGCGTCGCTCTAGTGCGGAAAAGAGGTCTCGGAGCAAATCTGGTCCAAATATCTCACCAACCGTGTCTGAATACCCCTTATGGTTGCTGAGAAGCACGGTTGGGACCGCAATAACCGGGTGACCCATCCGTTTTAGGGTGAAATCAGCCACGGCGTTTCCGACGTGCCCGTAAAGAACCTGGCTGGAGATTGTCAAAATTGTCATTGCTGAACCACTGGTCAAAAAACGTCGCAGGTGATTGAAGATACGCCGGAGTTAAGCTACTCGAAGTGTACACGATAAAGTCACCCGAAATCCGGGAAATTCCATGACCGAACAAAAGACCTCTGTCCAGCGACCTTTGTCGCCTCACCTGCAGGTTTACCGCTTGCCGCTGCTGCCTTTAATGTCGATTTCACACCGGGTTACGGGCGTCGGTTTAGCCTTTGGCACGCTTGTTTTGGCCTGGTGGTTGGCCGCCCTGGCGACGGGGCCCGGCGCTTATGCGATCTTCTCCGCCTTTATGATGCCGCTTGGCGGGTTGGCTTTGCTGGGTTGGATGATTGCCATTGCCTTCCACTTTTGCAACGGCATCCGACATTTAGTCTGGGATACGGGACATGCGCTTGAATTGGAGAGCGCAGAGAAAGCCGGTTATTTTGTTTTGGCAGGCTGGTTGATCTTGTCCGCAGTGCTGGTCGCTCTGGCCGCATTTTTCTGGGCAACGTAGGGAAGGGGACGTCAAATCATGTCAAAGGCAAATGTTACACCGTCCCTGAAAACGGCTCGGGGACTCGGTTCGGCCAAAGAAGGCACCGACCACTGGTGGATGCAACGCCTCAGCGCGGTCGCGCTGATGATCCTTGCGCCTCTAATGATGGTGCTGGTGATCACGCTGATTGGCGAGGATTACGCTACGGCGGCCGCGAAGATAGGTTCTCCGTTCTGGGGGGGTGTTGCCTTCCTGTTCATCTGCGCGTCATTTTACCACGCCCATCTTGGCTTACAGGTCGTGATTGAAGATTATATTGGTAACCACGCTGCTCGCCTCGCGACGATCATTGCGGTTCGGGGTGGATTGATCGTTCTCGGTCTGATCGCCGGGCTCTCGGTTCTTCGCCTCATGTTGGCTTGAGCTCCCTGAACACGTAAGGAACCATTTTCATGGCCACTACTGAATATCAGTTCACTGATCATACCTTTGACGTCGTCGTTGTCGGCGCGGGCGGATCTGGCTTGCGGGCGACCCTCGGACTGGCTGAAGCCGGTTTGAAGACTGCCAACTTGACCAAGGTCTTTCCAACACGCTCGCACACCGTTGCGGCCCAGGGCGGCATCGCGGTATCCTTGGGTAACATGGGTGAAGATGACTGGCGCTGGCACATGTATGACACCGTGAAGGGGTCAGATTGGCTGGGTGATCAGGACGCCATTGAGTACATGACTCGCGAAGCAGTGCCGGCGATTATCGAGCTGGAGCACTACGGCATGCCGTTCTCGCGCCGTGAAGACGGTAAGATCTACCAGCGGCCCTTTGGCGGCATGACAACCAATTTCGGTAAGGGAGGCCAGGCGGAACGGACCTGTTCAGCCGCTGATCGAACCGGCCACGCCATGCTGCACACGCTGTATCAGCAGTCCCTGCGCGCAGCAGCAGAGTTCTTCATCGAGTACTTCGTGATTGACCTGATCATGGATGACGAAGGCAATTGCCGCGGTGTGGTGGCGCTGAAAATGGATGATGGCAGCCTGCACCGTTTCCGTGCTCAGAGGACGATTTTGGCCACGGGTGGCTATGGCCGGGCATACTTTAGCTGTACCGCAGCGCACACTTGTACCGGTGATGGCGGCGGCATGGCATTGCGGGCGGGGATCCCGACCCAGGATATGGAGTTTGTGCAATTCCACCCCACGGGCGTTTACGGCGTTGGCGCGCTGATCACCGAAGGTGCGCGGGGCGAGGGCGGTATTCTGCGGAACTCCGAAGGCGAGCGCTTCATGGAGCGCTATGCACCATCGGCAAAAGACCTTGCGTCCCGCGACGTCGTTTCACGCGCCATGACCATGGAGATCCGCGAGGGTCGTGGTGCCGGTGAAGACAGTGACCACATTATGCTGGATCTGTCGCACCTGCCACCCAGCCAGCTTGAAGAACGCCTGCCGGGTATTTCCGAAACGGCGCAAATTTTCTCCGGTGTTGATGTCACCAAGGAGCCGATCCCGGTTCTGCCCACCTGTCACTACAACATGGGTGGCATCCCGACGAACTACCACGGTGAGGTACTGCGTCCGACCGCAGCCAACCCGGATGCTACGGTTGATGGCCTAATGGCCGTTGGCGAAGCGGCTTGTGTGTCCGTTCACGGGGCCAACCGTCTAGGCTCGAATTCGCTGCTGGATCTGGTGGTCTTTGGCAGAGCTGCAGGGTTGCGCTGTAAGGAAGCGGTTGAACCCGGTGCCAAGCAGCAGGATCTGCCCTCCGATGCTGGCGATAGCAGTCTCGGGCGCCTCGACAAAGCCCGCCACGCCAATGGTGAAACGGGCACGGCTGAACTGCGGCTGGAAATGCAGCGCGTGATGCAGAACAACTGCGCGGTCTTCCGTACGGGGGAAGTGCTCAAGGAAGGTGTAGAGCTGATGGATCAGGCCTGGGCCAGGCGTGATGACCTGCGCGTCGCCGACAAGTCTCTGGTCTGGAACTCCGACCTGATTGAGACGCTGGAATTTGACAATCTGATCTACCAGTCCTCTGCGACGATCAACTCAGCCGCTAACCGTGAAGAATCCCGTGGCGCACACGCGCGCGAAGATTTCCCAGAGCGCGACGACGAAAACTGGATGAAGCACAGCCTCGCGTGGGTCAACGAAAGCGGCAAGGTGGACATCACCTACCGTGAAGTGATCATGCGCACGCTGACCAACGACGTTGCCGTCGTTGAGCCAGCCAAGCGCGTCTACTAAGCGACCAGTCACACGACGAGAGAGAAACAAAATCCATGGCTCAGTTCACCTTGCCAAAGAACTCTCAGGTCAAACAAGGCCTGCACTGGAAAGCCCCTGCTAACCAAATGGGCGAAAGCGGTAAAACGCGGAAGTTCAAGGTGTATCGCTGGAACCCTGAGACCGGCGAAAACCCTCGGATCGACACCTATGAAGTGCCGGTCGAGCGCGCTGGGCAAATGGTTCTCGACGCACTGATCTGGATCAAGAACAACGTCGACAGCTCGCTGACGTTCCGTCGGTCCTGCCGTGAGGGTGTGTGCGGGTCGTGTTCGATGAACATCGATGGCACGAACACGCTGGCGTGCACCAAGAACCTGAACGACATTCGCGGTGACGTGGGCGTCTATCCCTTGCCCCACCGTCCGGTCGTCAAGGATTTGGTGCCAGATCTGGACCAGCTTTACAGCCAGCTTGCGTCGATTGAGCCTTGGCTGAAAACCGATAGCCCTGCGCCGTCGCGTGAGCGCTATCAGTCGGTGGAGGATCGCGCCAAGCTGGACGGCTTGTGGGAGTGCATCCTGTGCTTCTCCTGCTCGACGGCCTGTCCGTCGTACTGGTGGAACGGCGACCGATACCTCGGCCCAGCGATCCTGCTGCAGGCATATCGCTGGTTGGCGGATAGTCGGGATGAGGCGACGGGTGAGCGATTGGATGCGCTGGAAGATCCATTTCGGTTGTACCGCTGCCATACCATCATGAACTGCACCAAAACCTGTCCCAAAGGCCTGAACCCGGCCAAGGCAATCACGGAAATCAAGAAGATGATGGTGGAGCGCCGGGGTTAGGCTTCTTTGATACGCCGAGCCTTCGCTCCTGATTGGCCCACAAGCTGTGCGACGCCTGATTTGATTCGGCGCTTTGTGGGTCGAATACCATCCTTATTTACCAAAAATGGACGTTTGGCGGCCAAAGTTCCCCCTAAGGTTATGGCGCGCAGCAACTTACGACTATTGGTCGTCTACATTTTGAACAAGTTCGCCTTTGCGAAATCAAACTTCTAGGTACCATAATTCTAAATTCAGTTTGATAAATAGCAATATTGCGAAGCGTTTTTCATAGTGTGCAAATTTTTGCCAAGTTTCGATTTTTCTTTATAA
>PAHJ01000025.1 GCA_002705565.1 Geminicoccus sp.
AGGCACCCAGAATCTCTTCGTGTCGGGGCGCGCAAACCACGTGCGCACAGCCCTCCAGCGCCGCCAGTGCTGCCGGCGTCAGCCCCGCTGGCCCCTCCGGCCCCACGCCGATGACCGAGATCCACGGCGCGTTCACGCCGAGGCCTCATCGGCGAGCATTTTTGCCAGCGCGTTCACCACTGCCGACGCCATAGCGCTGCCGCCCATCCGGCCGCGCAGGGTCAAAAACGGCAGGCCCAGATCAGTGGCGTGCTCGACCAGGGCGTCCTTGCTTTCCGCCGCGCCGACAAACCCCACAGGCAAACCGATGAGGGCCGCGGGCTTGGGCAAGGCCCCGGCCGCGATTTGCTCAAGACAGTAAAACAGCGCCGTGGGGGCATTGCCGAAGACGGCCAAACCGCCCTCCAAATCTGCTTCCCACAGCGCCACACCCGCCGCCGACCTGGTATTGCTGATGCGCTCGGCCATGGCGGCAGCACGGGGGTCATGGGTGGTGCAATATAGCGGTATTTTTGGCGGGATCAGCGCACGCACTAGCCCCATGCGAACCATTTCTGCATCCATATAAATCGGCCTTTCGGCCCGTAGTGCTGCGCTGGCGGCTGTGACAAAACCAGGCGTGATAACCAGATCATCGACAATCCCCGGGACCCCGCAGGCATGGATCATGCGCACTGCAACAGCGCGTGCATCCAAGGGCAAGCGGTCCAGACCGGCCTTAGCTTCGGCTTCGACGATGCCAAAAGACCGCTCATAGATCGCAGCCGGAGATGTCTCATAGTCGAACTTCACCGCTGATCAGCCCTCGAAACGCTCGTCGTTCTTGGTCACGGCCCAGCGCCCGCAGGGACACACCAAATGCTCGCCCTGCCGCGTGCCGGGAAGCGACCAAGGCCCCATGGGGTGGTCATTGTGGGGGTAAGGGTGGTGCGTGTGGGGTTGGCTGTGATCGTGCGAATGATCGTGCCCATGATCATGAGAATGATCGTGATGATGGTGATGACCTTCTGACTTGTCACCGCCTTCGACATGGTGGTGATGCGATTCCTGCGGCAAGCCAACTTCACCCTCGAAGCCTAGAACCTGCTCCCGGTACTTGCAGTTGAGGCAGTTCATCAGGTTCTGGCCGGTCATGCATTCCTCGACCCGGTCTTTGAAGGTATCGAGCACCAGATCGTGGTCATTCAGGTAGCCTGCCTTGATGAATTGCAGGTCGGGGTGCTGGGCGGCGACTTGGTCGGTCTGGTCGTAAATGCGGTTCACCAGAACGCCGGTGAACAGAAAATAGGGGAACACCACGATCCGCTTGAAGCCCAGCATGGCGCACTTTTCCAGCGCGGGCATGACCAGCGGAAAGGTAACGCCGGAATAGGCGGTTTCAGCCCAGCCAAAGCCCAGGCCCTCCCAAAGCATGCGGGTGATCTTGGTGACGTTGCCGTTGGCGTCGGGATCAGAGGCGCCACGCCCGACGACGACCAGCATGGTTTCGTGCGGCGGCACTTCGCCCTGCTCGGCATTGGCGCGATCCATGGCTTCGCGCACCCGCTCACCGGCGGCGCGGATCATCTTGTTATCGACGCCCAATTCACGGCCATAGTGCATTTCGATGCTGTGCTGAGCGCCGTACGTGTTGAGCACTGAAGGAATATCATTCTTTGCGTGACCCGCGGCGAACAGCATGCCCGGCACTGCCAAAATCCGCTCACAGCCCTTTTCCCGCAACCGGTCCAGACCGTCCTTGATGATGGGCGTGGCGAACTCAAGATAGCCGTAATCGACCTCGAACTGCGGCAGGCGGGTGCGCAGACCTTCTGCCACCTGCGCAAACTCTCGCACGGCCCCTTCGTCGCGGCTTCCGTGCCCACAAACCATTACCCCCGTTTTCACGCCCTTAGTCATCGACGGAATGCTCCTCAATTTTTCCAACCACGGTCCGGATGCCGCGACCGCCTACGCTCATTTAGCGCGCTAAATGACCACTGGTTAGCCCACTTTGACGCGACACTGTGCGGCGAGTCCTGTATCTCTCGCGCCATGATGATCATGTTGTGCTTTCTTTTTCTGAATTCAGCGGTTTTGTCGGTGGTCATGATCGCAGAATTGATCCTGTGCCGGTTGCACCGTTCCTTTGAGCCAAACCCGCACCCGGTCGTGCTGCTGGGTGGGGTGATCGCGTGGGTTGAGGGGCGGTTGAATACCGGATCCTACGGCGCGCGGCGAACCAAGGGTGCAGTGGCCTGGACCGGCCTGGTCGGCGGCTGCACGCTCCTGGGCGTAGCGGCGCTGTGGCTTTTGCCGCTGTGGGCTTATGGGCTGTTGTTCGGGCTGGCCAGCGCGGTCCTGCTGGCCTTTTCCACCCTTGCGCAGTTTGTTGGACGGGTCGGTTCAGGGCTGGAGCAGGGGCTAGGTCCGGGACAAGAAGCGGTGTCCCATATCGTCGGCCGCGATCCCGCCGCGCTCGACGAAGCCGGTGTCGCACGCGCCGCCATTGAATCACTCGCTGAAAACTTCTCCGACGGGGTCACCGCACCACTGTTCTGGGGGCTGATTGGCGGCTTGCCGGGGTTGCTGGCTTACAAGGCCGTCAACACGCTGGACAGCATGTGGGGCTATCGGTCTGAACGCTATGAAGCCTTTGGCAAGGCTGCCGCACGGCTCGACGATGTCGCGAACTGGGTCCCTGCGCGGCTGACAGGGGCATTGGTGTGTCTGGTCGCGGGCGGGGGCTGGCGGGCCATGGTCAAGGGCGCGCCAAAGCACCGATCGCCCAACGCCGGCTGGCCCGAAGCCGCCTTTGCTGCCGCGCTCGACATCGCGCTGGCCGGGCCACGCAAGTATGATACCGGCTGGTCCACCGACCTGCCCGTTGGCAGCGGTCGCCGCAGCCTGACCAGTGGCGATATCGCGCGGGCGCTGAGGCTGTATTTCCGCTCAGGCCTGATGATGACGGGATTGATTTGTGCCCTGTGCTTGATTCTGTGGGTGGCGCGATAGTAGCTGGGGCAGCGCAGCGGTTCAGCCCGCGCGCGCCAAGGCCAGAAACGCGTCGAGGTTCAAGTGCGTCTCAAAGTGCACGGCCAAATCATCCAGCGTTGCTTCAACCCGCTGGTCAAAGGCGAGGTCGCTGGCCGCGCCGGGGTCCAACGACCGCAGGAAGGCCGACCGGAAGCCGTCTGAAGCGAACAATCCGTGCAGGTAGCACCCGCTTACCAGTCCTTGTACGGCCCCATCAGCGGCTCCGTCCGAACCAAGCCGCAGCATGGGCGCTGCGGCGCCGGTGGTAACGCCCATGTGCATCTCATAGCCCGCCACGGCTTCCCCACTGCGTGCATCGGTTCCGCTGATCTCAACCAACGTTTTTGGACCCTTCATGACCGTTTGGACGTTCAGAAGACCCAGACCCTCGGCTTCCGCTGGCGGGCCTTCGATGCCCTCAGGATCGGCGACGCTTGTGCCGAGCATCTGATAGCCGCCGCAGATCCCCAGAACCGACCGGCCGCGC
The DNA here is from genome assembly GCA_002705565.1 of Geminicoccus sp. GTDB lineage: Bacteria > Pseudomonadota > Alphaproteobacteria > UBA7985 > UBA7985 > UBA7985. The sequence goes on from PAHJ01000025.1 coordinate 3,503, forward strand.
CGGACATGCGCTGCGATGTCGATGTCCCAGCCCTGCTCCCGCACAAACGCCAGATCGGCCAGCGTGGCTTTGGAGCCGGGCAAGATCACCAGATCGGCGTCCGCAGGCACAACCTCACCCGCCTGAACGAACACCAGATCGACAGACGGCTCGGCCGCCAGGGGGTCGAAGTCGTCAAAATTTGAAATCCGGCTCAGCCGCAAAACCGCGATTTTGACCCGGCGTTCATCGCCTGACGCCGTTGCGGCAGCCTGCTGATCCAGCGCGAGCACGTCCTCAGCGGGTAAATCGCGGGCCGCTGGGAAAAACGGGATGATGCCCAGATCGCGCAGGCCGGTTTCGCGCTGGATCAGCGCTGAACCGCTATCGAACAGGCTGGTATCCCCCCGAAACTTGTTGATCAAAAAGCCGCGTAGGATCGCTCGGTCTTGCGACGAAATCAGTCGGTGCGTGCCGATGATGTTGGCAATCACGCCGCCCCGATCAATATCGCCGACCAGCACTGTTGGCACCTGCGCCGCCCGCGCAAAACCCCAGTTGGCGATATCGCCCTGGCGCAGGTTCAGCTCTGAGGCGCTGCCCGCCCCCTCGACCAACATTAGATCCACGTCAGCGCTGATCCGGCGGTAGGATTCCAACACCGCCGGCATCAATCGGCCCTTGATCGCTTGATACTCCGCCCCGCGCGCCGAACCCCAGACTCGGCCCTGCACCACCACCTGCGCGCCGGTTTCACTTTGCGGCTTGAGCAGGACGGGGTTCATATCGGTGTGCGGGGCCAGTCCACAGGCCTTGGCCTGCAAAGCCTGCGCACGGCCAATCTCGCCATCGTCGAGCGTGACGGCTGCGTTATTCGACATGTTCTGCGGCTTGAACGGTGCCACCCGCAGCCCGCGCCGTGTGAAAGCCCGGCACAAGCCCGCAACCACCAGCGACTTGCCCACGTCTGACCCGGTTCCCAGCAGCATCAGCGCTGGCGTCTTCGCCATGCCTAGAACTCCACGCCCCGTTGCGCTTTGACATTTTGCTCACGGAAGGGATGCTTGATCTGGCCCATTTCCGTGACCAGGTCCGCCGCCTCGATCAGCGCATCCTTGGCGTTCCGCCCGGTGACGATGACGTGCAACATGTCCCGCCGCGCATCCAGTGTGGCCACCACCTCATCGATGTTCAGATAGTCATAGCGCAGGCAGATATTCAGCTCGTCGAGCAGGATCATGTCGTAACTGGGGTCAGCCATCATGTCCTTGGCCATGTCCCACGCGCCGTTGGCTGCGGCGATGTCGCGCTCCCGGTCCTGCGTTTCCCAGGTGAAGCCTTCGCCCATCGAACGGATGACGCACGTGTCGGGGAACTTTTCCAGCACCGCCCGCTCGCCGGTTTCCCACTTCCCTTTCACGAACTGCACCACGCCGACTTTCATGCCGTTGCCCAGCGCCCGGAACACCATACCAAAGGCGGCGGTTGATTTACCCTTGCCGGACCCTGTGTGGACGATCAACAGGCCCTTTTCGATGGTTTTGGTCGCCAGAATCTTGTCACGCGCGGCCTTTTTCTTGCGCGCTTTCTCATTGGCGCGAGCGATGAATTCTTCGTCTGTCATGCCTTCCGGCCGCTTCAAAGCCATGCGTCGGTTCCTCCTGTTGACCAGTCCGTCAGGGCGGCACCGGCGGTGTTTGAACGCGGGGTCCAGAAGCCGCGACGGATGGCTTCCAGAAAACGCGCCGACATGTCTTTCAGCGCATCAGGGTTATGCTCCGCCATGAAATCACGCACGTGAGCCTGTGCCAAGGTCGCCTCAAACAGCGCCTGAAAATGATCGGGCGATACCGCATCCGTGGTTGCGGCGAAGGCGAAGACATAATCCAGTGTCGCCGCCATTTCAAAGGCGCCCTTGTAGCCGTGACGCATCACGCCTTCGATCCACTTGGGATTGGTCGCCCGCCCGCGCACAATCCGGCTCATTTCCTCGGAAAGCGAGCGGATTTGCAGGCGTTCGGGTTGGGAATGGTCGTTGTGATAGGCCTTGGGCGACTGGCCGCTCAGGTGCCGAATGGCGGCAAAGGCACCGCCTTCGAACTGATAGTAATCATCGCTGTCGAGGATGTCGTGCTCGCGGTTGTCTTGATTGTGTATCACCGCTTCAACTGCCTCCAGCTGCCCGCGCAGAGCATCCCCCGAAGGGCGCCCAGCGACCCGCTGGCCATAGGCGTAGGACGACCATCCCAGAAAGGCTTCGGCGAGCTTGGCGGGGTCTTCCCACGCACCGTTGTCGATCAGTGCCTGCAAGCCCGCGCCGTAAGCACCGGGTTTGGAGCCAAACACCCGAAAGCTGGCTTGGCGCGAGGCATCGGCGGTGTCGAGACCACTGGCCACCAGCCGCGCCGTTTCCGCCTGCACTCGGTGCGCCAAGGGGTTGTCGCGTTCGCTCTCGTCCAGCGCCGCGACCGCCTTTACCGCCGCATCGAACAAGTCCATCAGACCGGGGAAGGCATCCCTGAAAAACCCTGAAATACGCAATGTCACGTCGACACGAGGGCGGTTGAGCACGTCGATGGGCAGCACCTCAAATCCTGTCACCCGACCCGACGTCGTGTCCCACTGCGGCTTAACGCCCAGCAGCGCCATCGCCTGCGCGATGTCTTCGCCGCCTGTGCGCATATTGGCCGTGCCCCAGCACGACAGCAACATGCGCCGGGGCCAGTCGCCGTTGTCCTGTGCAAAGCGCTCAACCAGCAACCCCGCCGACTTCCAGCCCAGCCGCCACGCCGCCTGTGTGGGAACGGAGCGCGTATCGACTGAATAGAAATTTCGCCCCGTGGGCAGTACATCCAAGCGACGCCGGGTCGGCGCGCCCGACGGACCAGGCGGGACAAAACCACCGCTCAGACCGGTCAGCGTCGCCTCGATTTCCCGCGTCGTCGATTGCGCGATGAGGGGAAATATGACCGCGCGTATCTGCGCGAAAACCGTGTCACAGGGCGCATTTGGCGCGGACGCCTCGCCATCCAGAATCGCTTGCGCCTGCGCTTCCAGCGCCTCAACGTGGTCGGACACGGTGCGGCGGCTTGGGTGCGCCTTTGAGGGCAGCGCAGAACCAGGATCCAGGGCCAGCAGTGACGCCCCCGAAAAGCCCTCGGCCTGCGCCAATACATCAATGTAGGAGACGACCTCGCCAAACCCTGGACGCGCCAAAGCCAGCGCCAGATCGCGATGCTGTGGGCCCGTGGGCGCTGTGCCAAAGATGTGCAGTCCGTCGCGAATTTGCAGGTCTTTGAGGTCACACAGAAAACCGTCCAGCTTGCCCAAAACCGCGTCTTCACCGTCGTTCTCAGCCAGCCCCAGATCATCTGCCAGGCCGAAGTCATAGACCTTGTCCACGATATCAGTGGCCAGCAGCTTGGCGCGGGCAGGGTGCAGGCCAGAGGCCTGAAAGTACTCATCCACATCAGCCTCAAGGAGCGCCAAATCGCCGTGCAGGCCCGCGCGGGTCAGGGGCGGTGTCAGGTGGTCGATGACCACAGCCGCGGTGCGTCGTTTCGCCTGCGAACCCTCACCGGGGTCATTGACGATAAAGGGGTATAGCTGGGGCATCGGACCAAGAATGGCATCGGGGAAGCAACGCTGCGACAGCGCCAGGGCCTTGCCCGGCAACCATTCGAGATTGCCGTGCTTACCGACATGGACCACGGCATCCGACTGCGCGCGAATGGCCGCGTAAAAGGCCAGATAGCCGTGCGGCGGCACCAGGCTGGGATCGTGATAGGTGCCTTCGATGTCCAGATGATATCCCCGTTGCGGCTGTATCCCGATCAGCACCTTTCCAAAGCGATGCAGAGCCAGATGAAACCCTTTTCCGTCCCAAAACGGATCGTCAGCCGGCTCGCCCCAACGTGCGCAGATGGCGGTTTGAACCTGCGGGTCCAGAGCAGCGAAAAAGGTGTCGTAGTCGGCAGCACTCAGATGCAGGGTTGTCGTGCTTTTTCGGGTTGGGTCTAGGTTGGTCGGGCCGGCCAGCAGCAGGTCCATCAGCGCCTTCGGTTCGCTCATGGCGGTTCCGCCAATGTCATAACCGGCGCCAGCCAGCGCCTGCATCAGTGTGATGGTACTCGCTGGGGCGTCCAGACCGACGCCGTTGGCGATGCGGCTGTCTTTGTTGGGGTAGTTGGCCAACACCAGCGCCACGCACCGCTCTCCGGTCTTCAGCGCCCGCAACCGCGCCCAGCTCGCCGCCAGCCGCGCCACCCAATCAACCCGGTCGCTCACCGGCTTGTGGCGCACCACGGCGCATTCACTGGCAGGCGATGGCTCGCCCGCAGACTTGAACGAAATCGCCCGACTGAGGATGCGGCCGTCAACTTCGGGCAGTACCACGTTCATGGCCAGGTCGCGGGGACCGAGCCCTTGTGTGCCCTCTTCCCAAGCCTCCCGCGCGCCGCCAGAGAGCACGGCCTGGATCACCGGCGCATCGACGCCAAAAGGGCTTTCGTCGGTGCTTTGACCGGGTTTTGAGGCGGAAAAGGCCGTGAAATTGATGATGGTGGCAGGGGGATATTCGGCGAAGGTCTCCGCCAGAAAAGCGCGTGAGCCAGGATCTTTCAGGCTCTTGAGAAACATCGGAAGCGGCCGCAATCCCTGCGCCGTCAACGCCGAGGTCAGGGCGTGCACCGGTGCCAGATCACCCGCCTGCACCAGCGCCTGGTAGAACACCACCGGCACCACCGCGCCCTTACCCGGTCCAGGCGCACTCAAAATACCATTTTCAGCCAGCGGCTCAGCCGTGGCAAAGCCTGCCGCCGCCCCGCGCGCCAACCGACCCAGCCCGGCCACCGCCGCCCGCGCATTGATCGCGCCGCCTTGGATCATCAGGAACCAGAGCGCCTCGTAATCGGCGCCATCCAGCGTGGACCACGCGCGCAGTTCAGCATCAGGTTTATCGTCTCCCGGCAAGAACGCCAGCCGCGCGCCGGTTTCCTGACAGGCCGAAACCAGCTGCTCAACCCCGTAGGACCAATAGGCCTTTCCGCCCAGCAGCCGCACCACCACCACCTTGGCGCCGCGAATGACGCGCTCGACGTACAGGTCCACGCTCATCGGGTGCGCGAGCTGCATGAGGTTGGCAGCGCGCAGGCTCGGGGCCTCGGCGTCGTCCAAAAGCGCAGCTTCCTGCGCGGCAGTGATCAGTGCAAGATCGGTGTCAGCAGCAGAGAGAAACACCAGCGCGCCCGGGCTCTGAGCAAGGTCGACGGCTTCCTCGCTGTCGGTCAGCGCCCCGGGTTGGGCGGCCAGCAGGTGCATAGCGGCGGCTTAGGCCGCGATGCCGGATACGGCCGCTTCTATGGCGTTCCAGTCCAGGTCATGTTCGCCGATGCACACCACGGAGGTCCGACGGGTTTCCTCGGTGGTCCATTCGCGGTCAAAATAGCCCTGAAAGCGGGTGCCGACGCCTTGCATGGCGTAGCGGCGCGGTTTGCCGTTAACGGCGACAAAGCCCTTGGCACGCAACAGACCAAATTCGCCCGCGATGACCTCAACCGCCTTCTGAAACGCCGCCTCAGAGGCCATTTCACCGAGGTGAATCACCCGGCTGTCAAAATCGTCATGGTCGTGTTCGTGGCCGTCGTCATGGTGGGAAGGACGGGAGTCCAGATCGTCTTCGGCCGCAGCTCCCAGGCCCAGCGCGACCGCTGGCGGCACCGCACCAAAGCTGGACTTGATCAGCCCGGCCCCGCCGCGCGCGTCTTCGCGAACGCGGGCTTCGATAGCGGACCAGTCGGCGTCTTCGATCAGGTCAGTCTTGTTGACGATCACCAAATCAGCGCAGCCCAGCTGCTCTTCAAACAGCTCCTCCAGCGGGGTTTCGTGGTCGAGCGCTTCGTCAGCTTCTCGCGCGGCCTGAACCGCTGCGGGATCGGGGGCAAACAGACCGTCCACGACAGCGCGGCCATCAACCACCGTGACCACGCCATCGACCGTCACGCGCGGGCGTAGCGTCGGCCAGTCTACGGCTTTGACCAGCGGTTTGGGCAGCGCGAGACCGCTGGTTTCGATGATAATGTGCTCGGGCGGATTGGGCCGGTCGAGCAAGGCTTCCATGGTCGGAATAAAATCATCAGCGACGGTGCAGCACAGGCAGCCGTTGGCCAGCTCCATGATATCCTCGTCCGCGCAGCTCTCGATACCGCAGCCGCGCAGGATCTCACCATCCACGCCAACATCGCCAAACTCATTGACGATCAGCGCCAGCCGGCGGCCATCAGCGTTTTCCAGCCAGTGACGGATGAGGCTGGTTTTACCAGCGCCAAGAAAGCCCGTAACGACGGTAACAGGAACCTTTTGAGCCACGGTTCTAACCCTTAAGTCTGAGCGGCAAACCCGCCGCGATAAAATCCACTTGAGCCGCGTGCCTGGCGACCCGTTGATTGAGCGTCCCCGCCCAGTCTCGGAACTGGTTACCCAGCTTGGTTTCAGGCGCAACACTCAGCCCAACTTCATTGGCCACGAAAATGACCGTCCCGGGCAGGCTTGGCAACGCCTGTTCTAGCCCCTCGAAAGCCGCTTCGATATCGCTCTGATCGAGCAGCAGGTTTGTCAGCCACAGCGTCAGGCAGTCCACGAGGACGACGCGCTCCGCAGCCGCCTGCTCGATCAGCACTTCGCGCAAGGCAAGGGGTTCTTCGTGCACGGTCCACTGATCCGCTGCGCGGGCCTGTCGATGCAGCTCAATCCGGGCGGCGTGGGCGTCGTCGTAGATGCGGCTGGTGGCAATGTAATGGCGCTCGAGCTCGGTATTGCGGGCCATGCGCTCGGCAAAGGCGGACTTACCCGACCGCGCTCCGCCCAGCACCAGCCGGCATTCTCCCGCCATGGTCAGCGGTCTTCAAGCGCGCGCAGAACGCTCAGCTTTTCGTCCGCAGTCATGATCATCCAGTCGCGGATTTCGTCCAGCGTGCGCTTGCATCCCGAGCAGGAAGCCGAGCTTTTGTCGATCTGACACACGGAAACGCATGGGCTGGGCACAGATGTATCGATCATCCGCCGCGCGCCGGGACCCCGGCGTGAATTGGTGCGCCGCTGGGATCGCCCTTCTATGGTGTCATCAACTGTCATGGCTGGAAGGAGTAAGGCGGATGGCCCTCCAGCAGGGACCTGTGGGAGACTTTAATTATCCCATTTCCGCCCCGGCGGCCTAAGCCTTCGTGAGGCTTCATGTCGGGGACTGTGGATTAGAAGCGGGCCGGGAGCTGCAAAAGAGCACTGTGAATGTCTTCCCAGCGGTCAAACCCCGCCCCCAAGGGCTCGGCTTTTGGGCGTAGCAGGAACGTTGGCAAGTCCAGCCGTGCCGCCGCTAAGAGCTTTGCGGGCCGCGTTCCGCCACTGTTTTTGGTAACAAGCGCGTCGATGCCCAAACGCTCAAACAGGTCGGTTTCAGCCGCCACACTCGGATGCGGCTGAGCGTCGATCCAGGTGATGGCAGGGTTGACCTGACCCCGCGCGCTGTCAAAGCGCCGAGCGTAGACGGTGGCAAAGGCCGTCAGCGGCAGGAACTGTGCCATTGCCTGCGGTCCAACGGCACAGAATAGGCGGCACGCCCGGCCTCTGGCTTGCGCGTCTTGGGCTTGGGCTTTCACGTCCTCAATCAACGCATCTTCGGTCTCGAACTCAGACCAGCGGTCCCCCGGCTCTGCCGTCCACAGCCGCCGCCGCAGGCGAAAGGTCGGGATGTCCAGCGCCGGCAGCACGGTGTCCATCCGGCGCTGCATGGTCTGCGCGTGCGGATGGAGGGCGGAAACCAGCGCTGTCACGCGTTCCTGCTTGATGAACTGCACCAGCCCCTCGCGACCGCCAAACGAGCCCAGATGCAGGCGGCAGTTCTCCGGGGGCTGGACCGTGCCCGTGGGCGAAAACAGCGCGTATGTGACTGAAAAGACGGCTTCGCGCGCCAAGGCCTCCGCCAGCAAGCGCGCCTCCAGCGTGCCGCCCAGAACCAGAATGTGATGCTGCTCAGTCCGCACGACCCACCAGCCGCCCCGTTCGGTCAAACACCAGAATATCGACCCGGCACGAGTCCCCCGCCACCGCCTGCGCAGCGGTCTGCGCCAGCGCGGCAACCCGGTCCGCCAGCGGAACACCCGCCCCTTCGCACGCCAGCAGGGCCTGCGCGGCGGTGTCAATGTCGGTCCAGTCGATCGCCCGTTTCGCTGCCTGATCCGCCGCAAGGTCTTGCAAGAAGGCGATATCGACCTGGCTGCGCGATGAATGCAGATCCAGTGCGCCCTGCGCCAGCTTGGTCAGCTTGCCAATCCCGCCCGCGACCGTCACACGCGGCACGGGGTTTTTGGCAAGGTACTTAAGCATCCCGCCGGCAAAATCGCCCATGTCGAGCAGGCTTTCGTCCCCCAGGCCCAGTAAGGCCTTGGCTGCCCGCTCTGAGGTATCGCCCGTCGAGCCAACCACATGGCCCAGACCCAGCGCCTTGGCGACGTCGATGCCACGGTGGATCGAATGGATCCAAGAGCTGCACGAATAGGGAATGACCACCCCGCTGGTGCCTAATATCGACAAGCCACCAATCACACCCAGGCGTGGGTTCAGTGTTTTGAGCGCCATCTCCTCCCCGCCTGGGATCGATAGTTCGATGACCACATCAGGCAGCACCCCATCGTTCCGGGCCCGCAGGGCGTCGGCGATTTGCTCGCGCGGGCCGGGGGTGATGGACGCTTGGCCGACGGCGATAGGCAGGCCCGGCTTGGTCACAGTGCCGACCCCTTCGCCCGCAACAAACACCAGCCCCGACCCCGCCTCGCCCCAGCTCAGCCGCACGCGGACCAGCGCGCCGTGGGTGATGTCGGGGTCGTCGCCTGCGTCCTTAATGATACCCGCCTGCGCCCAGCCTTCGCCCTGCGTTTCGACCGCCAGGGCAAAGGCCGGTTCCTGACCGCCGGGCAGGCGGATCGCCACCGGGTCCTCGAACCCTTGCCCCCGCAGTGCGCCAAAGGCCGAAGCCGAAGCCGCCGCCGCGCACGCACCCGTTGTCCAGCCGCGGCGCAGCGCGCTGGTGTCCTCTGGTTTTTTCGGCGGTGGTACGGTTGAAACGCTCATAGACGCACAAAAGCCTTTTTCTGCCGCAGATGCCAAGTCCCGCTTCGTGCCATGCGCGCATAGCTCTAGCACTTCTTGCGTAAGATGTGCTGTGAAAGACGCTATGATTCGTGACTATGCTTTCCCTGTTCTGGAGCCCGGCTGGGTCTGGCTGGTTGGCGCGGGCCCCGGTGATCCGGGGCTGATCTCGCTGATGGGCGCAGAAGCGCTGCGTCAGGCCGACGCCGTGGTTTATGACGCTTTGGTCGATGAGCGCCTGCTCTCGCTGGCACCCGAAGGCGCGGACATCGTGTTTGCCGGCAAGCGCGGCGGTCGCCCCTCGCCCAAGCAGGCCGACATCACCCAGCGCCTGGTCGCGCTGGCGCAGCACGGGCGGCGCGTGGTCCGACTCAAGGGTGGAGACCCCTTTGTGTTCGGGCGGGGCGGTGAAGAGGCGCTGGTCCTGCGCGAAGCAGGCGTTCCTTTCCGTATCGTACCTGGCATTTCCGCTGGCGTGGGCGGTCTGGCCTACGCTGGCATCCCTGTGACCCACAGGACCGTCAACGCCGCGGTTTCCTTTGTCACCGGCCATTCGATGAGCGGTGATATGCCCGATGAGCGGCTGGACTGGGAAGCACTGGCCAAGGGCTCGCCGGTGCTCGTCATTTTCATGGGTATCAAGCACATCGCCCGGATCACTCAGCGCCTGATCAGCGCCGGGCGCCCGGCGGATGAACCGGTTGCTGTGGTCTGCAAGGCGACCTACGCAGACCAACAAGTGCTGATGTCCACGCTTGCAAGCTGCGCTGACGACGTCGCGACCGCCGGGCTGACGCCGCCATCACTGATCGTGGTAGGCGACGTGGTACCGCTGCGCGAATATCTCAATTGGAACCATGGCTAAGGGCCTGATTCTCGCAGCGCCGTCGTCGGGCTCGGGGAAAACCAGCCTCACGTTCGGCGTGCTGGCGGCTTTGCGGCAGGCTGGTGTGGCGGCGCAGGGCTTCAAGGTCGGCCCCGATTATATCGACCCACAATTTCACGCCCTGGCCGCGGGCCGTCCCTGCCCCAACCTCGACCCCTGGGCCATGGCACCCGACCGCATGCGGGGGCTTCTGGCGCAGAGCGAGGCTGATGTCTGCATCATTGAAGGGGTTATGGGGCTGTTTGATGGCGCCCGGAAGGGTCAGGGTTCGACGGCGGATCTGGCACGAATGCTGGGGCTGCCCGTCGTGCTGGTGATCGACGCCAAGGGCATGTCTGGCTCCGTCGCTGCCCTGGTCCACGGTTTTCGAACCTTTGACCCCACGGTGAACGTGGCCGGAGTGATCCTGAACCGCGTGGGCAGCGCGCGGCACGAGGCCATGCTGCGGGAGGCTTTGGAGCCGGTCGGTGTCCCGGTTTTGGGTGTCGTGCCGCGCCTGCCTGAGCTGAGCTGGCCCAGCCGCCATCTGGGGCTAACCCTGCCTCAGGAACTGCCCGATATGCCGGCGCAGGCTCGTTCGCTGGCGCGGGTCATCACAGAACGATTTGACCTCGCAGGCCTTCAGGTACTGGCTCGTCCCCTGCAGGGTGAAGGTTCGGCCCGTGTTGGCGGTTTCTTCCCGCCGGGCGCCAAAGTCGCCCTGGCGCAGGATGATGCTTTTCGATTTGCCTACCCCCACTGGCTCAGCGGGTCGGAACAAACCTTCTCACCCCTGGCCAACGAGCGCGTTCCCGAGGATGCTGATTTCGTCTTTCTCCCCGGTGGCTACCCCGAACTGCACCCCCAAACCCTGTCTCAAGCGGAAGCTTTCTGGGATTCGTTGCGCGACGCCGCTGAGCGC
>PAHJ01000026.1 GCA_002705565.1 Geminicoccus sp.
CCTTTTCTCCGTGTTTTTGAATCGCGGCACCAACATCCCCGAGAGTCGCACCGGGCTTCGTCGCATTGATCCCTTTCCAGAGACATTCATAGGTCACCCGGACCAGCTTTTCCCGCGTGGGAAAACTCGAACCGCCTACGACGTACATGCGCGATGTATCACCGTGCCAGCCATCAACGATAACGGTCACGTCGATGTTGAGGATATCGCGGTCTTCCAGAACAGTCTGATCTGACGGGATGCCGTGACAGACAACTTCATTGAGAGAAATGCAGGACGCATGCTGATAGCCGCGATAGCCGATGGTGGCGCTGACCGCTCCGGCGCCCTCAACGAAGTCTTGAATCCGTTTGTCGAGTTCCGCCGTCGAAACGCCCTCAACCACGTAATCCGTGATCATATCCAGGGTTTCCGCTGCCAATCGGCCCGCGGCCCGCATGCCTTCAAAATCCTCAGCGGTGTGCAGCGTGATGGGACCAGAGCTGTCTGGATGCTGGTAGAGCTGGCGCTGAGTGGGCAACATAGGCGTGGTCTAGTCCTTTACGGGAATGGAATGCGTCACTTTGATTTCCTGAGGAGAGACATGGCACACGTAGGCCAAGGCTTCCACCCCTGCTGCGCGGGCGCGCTGGAACGCCGATGCATACCCGGGATCGATATCGCCCGCCACACTGAAGGCGTCACAGTCGCTTCGTTGGACGCAGAACACCATCACGGACCGGTGCCCCTGCCGCACCATTTCTGATAGCTCATCAAGGTGCTTGGCCCCCCGAGTGGTCACCGAGTCCGGAAATTCTGCCAACCGGCCTTCACGCCGCAGATGGCAGTTTTTAACTTCGACATAGGTCGAGGGTCGATTTGAGTCTTCGAGGAGTAGATCGATCCGGCTGTTGGTGCCATATTTCACTTCGCGACGCAGGCTGCCATAGCCCTGCAATTCCGTGATGGTGCCATTGAGGATAGCTTCCTCAACCAGACCATTGGGCCGCCCGGTATTGATGCCGACCCATGTATGGTCATCTTCGATCATTTCCCAGCGATAATCATACTTGCGCGAGGGCGAAGGGGCATGGACGAGGCAGGTGCGGCTTTGCGCAGAGGTCAGACCCATCATGGCTCCGGTGTTTGGGCACGACGCCGTGATAACAGAGCCATCGCCCAGCTGATGGTCTGAAAGGAAGCGCTTGTAACGCTTGACCAGCGTTGCACTGACCATTTTGCCGTGTTCCAGTAACATAGATTACTCCTGCCCTATCTAACGCATGGCCCGTACGAATTCGTGAGCGTTGCTCAGGTTCATAATTCATTCATAAATGTCGCATTCGAAACAATATCGCCGACGAGGACCACTCCCCATGGCCCCACACCCCATCCGCAAGCTGCTTGTCGCCAATCGTTCCGAAATTGCCATTCGTGTGTTTCGAGGTGCTACAGAATTGGGCATTCAGACGGTTGCTGTCTATGCCCATGAGGACCGATTTGCCCTGCACCGGTTTAAAGCCGACGAAGCCTATGAAATTGGCGTTGGGATGGAACCGATTGCGGCTTATCTGTCGGTGGATGAAATCATCCGTATTGCAAAGCTCTCTGGCGCTGATGCGATCCACCCGGGCTACGGCTTTCTATCGGAGTCCCCCGAGTTGGCAGCCGCAGCCGAAGCCGCAGGGATTATTTTTGTTGGCCCTCGAACCCAGACGCTGATCGATCTGGGCGACAAAGTTGCATCCAGGAAGCTCGCCGAGGCTGCTGACGTACCCACAGTCCCGGCAACAGACGCCCTGCCCGATGGCGATGACGCTGCCAACGAAGCCGGCGCCCGCGTGGGCCTGCCGGTGATGGTCAAGGCCAGCTGGGGCGGAGGTGGACGCGGCATGCGTCGCGTGTACGACGCCGACAAGCTTGCCGATGAAGTTTCCGCCGCCAAGCGCGAGGCGGCCGCGGCCTTTGGTAAAGACGATGTCTATCTTGAAAAACTGATCGAACGCGCCCGCCACGTCGAAATCCAGGTTTTTGGCGACACGCACGGCAACGTCACTCACCTGTTCGAACGCGATTGCTCGGTTCAGCGCCGCAACCAGAAAGTCGTGGAAATGGCGCCTGCGACTTGGCTGGACGAGGAAACCCGGCAGGGCATGTGCCAGGCTGCGGTCCGCCTGGCCAAGGAATCCGGCTATCAGAACGCCGGTACAGTCGAATTCCTCTACGACGTCAACGACGGCGCCTTTTACTTCATCGAAGTGAACCCGCGCATCCAGGTCGAGCATACCGTGACTGAAGAAGTCACGTCCGTGGACATCGTCAAAGCCCAGCTCCTGATCGCAGGCGGCGCGACCTTGGAAGAAGCTGGTATCCCAAGCGCCGAAGCAGACCGCCGCCCGCGCGGTGTTGCCATCCAGTGCCGGGTGACGACCGAGGACCCTGAGAACGCCTTTGTTCCCGATTACGGTAAGATTGTCGCTTACCGTTCTCCGGCCGGGTTTGGCGTGCGGCTTGATGGCGGGACGGCCTTTGCCGGCGCTGTGGTCACGCCGCACTATGACTCGCTGCTGGCGAAGGTAACGGTGACCGCGCCTGACCGGGATCAGGGCATCGCCCGCATGAACCGCGCGCTGGCCGAATTCCGCATCCGCGGGATCAAAACCAACCTGCCCTTCTTGCAGCGTGTCATCCGCCACGATGACTTTCGCACAGGCGTTCTGACCACGCGCTTCATCGATGACACGCCGGAGCTGTTTCACTTCCCGCCTCGCCGGGACCGTGCCTCCAAGCTTCTGCGTTTTCTGGGTGAAGTCGTTGTCAACGGCAACCCGGAAATGGAAGGTCGCCCGGCTGTGCCCAGAGCACCGCTGCAGCGCCTGCCGCTTGTCGATGCCGACACCGAGAACCGCGAAACCGCGAAGATGGTGTTTGACCGCAACGGCGCGGACGGACTGGTTTCCTGGATCAAACAGCAGGATCGCCTACTGGTCACCGATACGACCTTCCGCGATGCGCACCAGTCCCTGTTGGCAACCCGGATGAGGACCGCCGATCTGGTTGCGCCGATGGCAGCCTATGAAAACGGCCTGCGCGGACTGTTCAGTCTGGAAGTCTGGGGCGGCGCAACCTTTGACGTTGCTTACCGCTTCCTCAAGGAAGACCCCTGGAAACGCCTCGCCCAAATGCGCGAAGCCGCACCCAACCACCTGTTCCAGATGTTGCTGCGCGGCTCCAACGCCGTTGGTTACACCAACTACCCAGACAACGTGGTCAAAGACTTCGTGAACCGAGCCTTCGACAGCGGTCGAGGTGTGGATGTGTTCCGGGTGTTCGACAGCCTCAACTGGGTTGAGAACATGCGGGTTGCGATCGACGCTGTGATCGAGGCGGGCGCAATCTGTGAAGCCACGATCTGTTACTCCGGTGACCTGCTCAACCCGACCGAGGACAAGTACACGCTTGCCTACTACGTCGATATGGCCAAGCAGTTTGAGGCAGCCGGCGCGCATACGCTGGCGATCAAGGACATGGCCGGCGTTGCTCGTCCGGCAGCTGCGGCAAAGCTGGTTGAGACGCTCAAGGGCGAAGTCGGCATGCCCATTCACTTCCACACGCACGATACCTCCGGCGGTCAGGTCGCTTCCGTCCTCGCAGCCAGCGCTGCGGGTGTGGATATCGTCGATGCTGCCATGGACCCTCTGTCGGGCCTGACCTCTCAGCCCAACCTTGGCACCATCGTTGAATCCCTCCGCGGGTTGGAACGCGATACTGAACTGCCGCGCGATACGCTGGACAAGATCGCCCACTACTGGGAAGGGGCGCGCCGCCACTACGCCGCGTTTGAAGCCGACATGCGCGCGGGATCCTCGGATGTATTCGAACACGCTATGCCAGGCGGGCAGTACACCAACCTGCGCCAACAGGCGCGGAGCCTCGGGATCGAAAACCGCTGGCCCGACGTGGTAAAACGCTACGCAGACGTCAACCGGCTGTTCGGCAATATTGTTAAAGTGACGCCATCCTCCAAAGTTGTGGGCGATATGGCGTTGTTCATGGTGTCCCATAATCTCACGCCAGATGACGTGATTGACCCAGAAAAAGAAGTGGCTTTTCCAGATTCCGTGGTGTCGTTCTTCCGTGGCGATCTGGGCCAGCCGGTGGGCGGATTCCCGGAGAAGCTGCAAGCCAAGGTCCTGCGCGGCGAAGCACCCCTTTCTGAACGGCCAGGTGCCTCCCTGTCACCTGTGAATTTTGAGAAGATCCGCCAGGAGCTCGCTGAAACCTTTGGCCGAGCGCCGGAGCAGGTCAGCGAACAGGATATCGCCGCTTACGTACTCTACCCCAAGGTTTTCCTCGACTTTGCCAGCCACCGCCGCGACTTCGGCGATACCTCGCTGCTATCCACACCGGTGTTTTTCTACGGTCCTGAAGTTGGCGAAGAGCTGTCGGTCGAAATCGACGCAGGCAAGCGCCTGATCATTCGCCTTCTGGCCGTATCAGACCCGGATGCCAAGGGTCGCCGAACCGTGTTCTTCGAGCTCAACGGCCAACCCAGAAACGTGGTGGTTCAGGACTCCCACGCCGCCACAGATAGCGCAGCCCGCCCGGTTGCAACCGGCGCGCCTGGCGAAGTCGCAGCCCCCATGCCCGGCGCGATCGTCACCGTGAATTTCAAGATCGGTGATGAGGTGAAAAAGGGCGATGTTCTGCTCTCGCTGGAAGCAATGAAGATGGAAACCAGCGTGTACGCCGATCAGGATGGAAAAGTTGAAGAAGTCTTCATCAAAGCTGGCGATCAAGTAGACGCAAAGGACTTGCTGTTAAAGTTCGAGGCCTGACAGTTTACCCGGTCATTGTGTTTGCACTGACCGGGCATACCTGCGTGCCATGCTCAGGGACGTGATGTGAGTCCGCGCTGACACAGGGCACTCATGACTTTGCTTCAGTGCAAATTCCAGCTAAAAAGCGGGCGTATTCGGCGATTTAATCGTCCGGGGTCAACGCCGCCCCAATCACAGCTGTAGAGCCCGTCTGAATGGACCAACTCCGCATTGCGGTGGCGCAAATCAACCCGATCGCCGGGGATATTTCGCGCAATCTCGAACTGCATATCGCAGCCTATGAAGAGGCCGCCGAAAACGCCGATCTGGTCATCTTTTCCGAGTCCTCGCTGACGGGTTACCCGATTGGCGATCTGGCTTTGCACGAGCAGTTTCTCAAAGACTGCATGCAAGCCAACGATACGCTGGTGGAACTGACCGAGGGGGAAGGCCGCCCGGGTATCCTGTTTGGCACCCTGATTGTTGATGAAAGCGTCGAGCCACCATTTTACGCCTATGGTGCCAGGCATAGACGGATGAAGGGTGTGACCTTCAATGCGGCGCTGTTGGGTGAAAATGGTGACGTCATTGGCAAGCGCTACAAACGCTCTCTGCCGACCTTTGGCCCCTTTGACGAGGCGCGCTGGTTTGAGCCAGGCCCGCTGCAAGGCCCTGTGATGTTCCGCAACGCGAAAATCGGCCTGCAAATCTGCGACGACGCCTGGCGCGAGGATGGCCCTGAAACGCTTGAAGAAACCGGCGCTGATCTGATGATCGCGCTTAACGGTTCGGGCTACACCGCCGACATCATGGACCAGCGGCACGCTGCAATGACCCGGCTCAGCCAAATCCATGGCTTTCCCATCATTTACACCAACTTAGTGGGCGGTCAGGATGGGATGGTTTTTGACGGTGGCGGTTTCTGCATCAATCCAGGGGGCGATTTTGCCGGATGTTTCCCGCTCGCTGAAACTGGCGTTTTCCCGACCCGCTGGATGCGGGTGGAAGGCAGCTGGCGCTGCGTGTCTGCGCCGAAGGATGAGCTTGAAACCGGCTGGGAAGCAGCAGCCAAAGTCATCCGACTGGGCGTGGCGGACTTTGCCCGCAAAAATTTCCTGTCGGTCGAAGTGGCCGACGTGGCACACCCGGCAACGGAGATGCTTAAATCACTGGTTCCGCCCGTAGACTGGAAAACCGGAAACACGCTGACCCTACTGCCGTGGTCGAAAACCGAGCTGGCGTTGGGTGAGTTTGAGAACCGGCACGGGCTCGACGGACCACGCATGGCGCCGTTCGGGGATGTGTACAGCTCGGATCTGTCCTCGCTGGCCGAAGCCATGGGCGAAGACGCCCCACCGGTCGGCAATACGGAAACCGACCACCAACTCAAGGCGCTGATCGAAGACGAGTTGTGCATCGACAGCCTCGAAGACGAAGGTTTCCGCGTTGAAGCCTGCATTGATCTCTGGAAGCGGATATCGATATCGGAGTACAAGCGCCGGGCCGCACCGATTGTCATCCGACTGAGCCAAAGGGCTTTGGTGGGTGATCGCGCCTACCCTCTGACAAATCGGTACCGGCTACCGTCTGACCTTTAGGAACAGTCCCTTGACCCACCGCGTTCGTTTTGCCCCTTCGCCGACTGGCTGGCTGCACCTCGGTAACATTCGTACCGCCGTAATCAACTGGATGCACGCCAAGCAGGCTGGTGGTGCCTTTGTACTTCGGATTGACGATACCGATCTTGAACGCAGCACGGAAGAATTCCGGCTCGGAATCGAAGAGGACATGACCTGGCTGGGTTTGACCTGGGACGACTATGCCAAGCAGTCCGAACGCTTTCCCGAGTATGACAAGGCCCGCGATGGTCTGATCGCAAGCGGGCGGCTGTATCCGTGTTATGAAACCGGCCCGGAGCTGGAATTGATGCGCAAAACCGCGTCGATTCAGGGCAAACCGTTTATCTACAACCGTTCAGCCTACCCTATGTCGGCAGAAGATGAGGCCAAATTCAAGGCTGAGGGACGTGAGGCACATTGGCGATTTGCGCTCAAGCCTGGCGAGATCAAATGGGATGATCTAGCCCGGGGCGAGACCAGCTTTATGGCCGAAAACCTGTCTGATCCCGTGCTGATCCGGGGCGATGGGTCTTACCTGTACACGCTTTGCTCCGTACTCGATGACATTGACTTGGGCATGACCGATATCATTCGGGGAGAAGACCACACCTCGAACACGGCGACGCAAATCCAGTTGTTCCAAGCGCTGGTCGATCAGAAGGGCTTGAGCGCGTTCCAGATGCCCCGATTTGCCCACATGCCACTGGTCAGTGGCGCAGACGGCTCCAAGCTCTCGAAATCCAACGGCGCGCTGTCGATCCGCGACCTGCGCGACGAAGGTGGTCTGGAGCCGCTGACCATTGTAGCCTTCCTGAGCCGCCTGGGCACCCCCGATGGACCCCAGCCAGTGACAGACATTGGCGAGCTGGCCGCGAGTTTCAGCATTGAGCGTTTTGGTCGCTCCGGGCCGCGTATGGACCCTGAAGAACTGGCCCCGCTGAATGGAAAAATCGTGCGGCAGCTGCCCTTTGATGCGGTATCGAGCCGGTTTGAAGGGATGACGCCCGCCCAGTGGGACGCGATCCAGCCTAACCTTGAAAGGCTCTCTGACGTCAGCGATTGGCTCTCTCTGATCGACGGCCCGATCAGCCCGGAAATCGAAGACAGCGACTTTACCGCCAAAGCCGCAGCGTTGCTGCCTGAAGGCGATCTTGATGGTGAAAGCTGGAAGACCTGGACCGACGCCGTCAAAGACGCCACTGGCGCCAAAGGCAAGTCTCTGTTCATGCCGCTTCGTCTTGCTCTGACCGGCCAGCCGCGCGGTCCTGAAATGGCGGTGCTATTGCCCTTGATTGATCGCGAAAAGATTATTACCCGTCTAAAGGGTAGTGCAGCCTAAACCCTCCTGAGGAACCGAACCAGATGACCGAAATCCGTCTGACCAACACACTCACGCGGCAAGTCGAAGACCTTGTGCCGCTCGTTCCCGGTCAGGTGGGCGTCTATTTGTGTGGTCCGACGGTCTACGATCTGGCGCACTTAGGGAATGCGCGTTCGGCGGTGAATTTCGACATGCTGCACCGATTGCTGCGCCATGACTTTGGGGTCGAAAACGTCTCCTTTGTCCGCAACATCACGGACGTAGAAGACAAAATCATCGCGCGCGCCATCGAGACTGGGCGTCCCATAGGCCAGCTGACGGCGGCATCAACGCAAGACTACCTCGACGATCTAGACTCATTGAGCGTGCTGCCCGTCACAAACATGCCGCGCGCGACAGAATACATCGCCGAAATGATCGATATGATCACGGTGCTGATCGACAAAGGCCACGCCTATGTCGCGCCAGACGGCAACGTCCTGTTCCACGTTCCGTCAATGGACGACTACGGCCAGCTCTCTCGCCGCAGCCAGGACGACATTATTGCCGGCGCTCGCGTGGAGGTCAGCTCGGCCAAGAAAGACGCCTCTGATTTCGTCCTTTGGAAACCCAAAAAGGCCAACGAACCGGACAGCGCTGCTTTCGATAGCCCCTGGGGCTTGGGGCGTCCAGGTTGGCACATTGAGTGTTCGGCCATGTCCAAGTCGATCCTCGGTGATGTCTTCGATATTCACGCCGGCGGCAACGACCTGATATTCCCACACCACGAAAATGAAATCGCTCAGAGCCGCTGCGCCAACGGTACGGCGCACATGGCCAAGACCTGGCTGCACAACGGCATGTTGATGGTCGAAGGCCAGAAAATGTCCAAGTCGCTCGGCAACTTCTTCACGGTTCGCGATTTGCTGGGACAGGGGCACCGGGGAGAAACGCTAAGGCTGTCTCTGCTCTCCGGACATTACCGCGCGCCTCTGGACTTCACGCAAGCCAAGTTGGTTGAGGCAAAGAACCGGCTGGACAGCTGGTATCGCGCCTGGAACGGGGCGCCGGCTGCGGCTGAAGTGCCCGGTTCGGTGCTACGTGCCGTCCGTGACGACCTCAACACCCCGCAAGCCTTCGCTGAAATCGATGCCCTCAAGGGCGATCCAGCACAACTGGCCGCCGCAGCACAGTTCCTCGGACTGCTCACCCACACCCCGGCCGATTGGTTCCAGGGCGGCGGGGAAAGCGACGATGGCCTTTCCAGCACAGGTATCGAAGCGCTGATCGTCGAGCGCGCCGACGCCAAGAAAGCCAAGAACTTTGCCCGTGCCGACGAAATCCGGAATCAGCTCACAGAAGCGGGCATTGTTCTCGAAGATGGTGCTGGAGGCACAACATGGCGGCGCGGATGACCTTTGCGCTCAGTCTGCTGCTTGCGGTGCTGGTCGCCTGCGACGCGACCGCTCCTGTGGAGGGGGCATCCGCCGCTGAGAGCATGGACGCGTTGCCAAGCGCAGATGAGCTGACACGCGAAAATCCTGTCGCCTTCATCGAAATCCCTGGCCCGAATTTCTACACGATCTACAACCCCAAAGTGGTCTCGGCAGACGGGGTTCTCTGGCACAGTCACAAAAACTGTCCAGGCAGCCCGCCAAACTACGCTTTTCCCCTTTCCGAGCCACTTGGGGTCAGCGACGGCTTGCAGCGCATCACCATGGCCTGCCAGTATAAGCACAACTGAGCAGCACGACGATCCCCGCGTGCTGACCCATCCAGCACTGGGAGATGCGAAACATGCGAGCTTTGGTCTGCGATACCCTTGGTCCAATCAACACCCACACCGTTCAGGACATTGACGCCCCCACCCCGGGCAAGGGTCAGGTCGCCATCCGCGTTAAAGCCTGCGGTGTTAACTTCGCGGATACACTGATCGTGCAGGGCCTGTATCAGGAACGGCCCGAAACACCATTTGTCCCCGGCGCAGAAGTCGCCGGTGAAGTCCTTTCGCTGGGTGAAGGGGTCAAGGGCGTGGAAGTCGGACAGCGGGTGATCGCGCTGGTCTCCACTGGCGGGTTTGCTGAGATTGCTCTGGCAAATGCGGCGAC
>PAHJ01000027.1 GCA_002705565.1 Geminicoccus sp.
CGTCCAGATGACCTCGATCATGGTGTTGTGGGTCACCGTGCTCGGCTGACGACCTTCGCGTTCGCGATACCTCCAGCACGTCCAAAGCAGAAGGGCGAGCACGAACAGCGTCACCGCTGTCACGATCGGCAGGATCAGTATGTTATACTGAGCCACTGCGCGCTCCATGATCGGAGTTGCTGGCTCCTGAAAGCCTACGCCACGTTCAACGGGTACACCCTGAACTGTTACTTGGGCCTGAGCCGCTGCGCTGGTCATGACGATCAGCGACAAAGCGAGGAGAAACGTTTTGAAAATCCGCACCATGGGACCTGTCTATTAGCCGTTAAATTGTTAGAGGCGACGGCGTGGTCTGATCGGTAGAACTGAGCCACTCACCGTCCGCTTCGCCCCGTTCTTAGACGACAAGCTTTCACAAGCAAAGTCATAGGTGAGCCGCAGGGCGTATTGACGCGGGAAATCTACGGTTCAAACATTGTGAAAAGCTTAGACTTGGCAATGATAGCGCTAAAGCCTACCTGACTGTGCAACGCACCTTTGCTTAGGATGACTGAATATGGGCCTGCCACTGCTGCCTGATCTCGATCTCGACCCGGATATTGCGCTCTCTAAAACGGAGTCGGCATTGTCCGGCGCAGATGACGGCGAATTGTACCTGGAGCACACCAGGGCTCAAACGCTGGTTTTCGACGATGGACGCCTCAAGCGCGCCTCGTATGACGAGGACCGGGGATTTGGCTTGCGGGCTGTGGCCGGCGAATTAACCGGCTATGCGCATTCAGATCGGTTGACTGAAGAATCGCTTGCGCGCGCTGGAGAAACAGCAGCCGCGGCGTCCAAGTCCGGCGGCGGCACCTTTGCGGTGGACCCAACCGGAACCAACCAGCGCCCCTACACCGACGAGAACGTGATTGAGTCCGGACCCTCGTTCGAACGGCAAGTCGCACTCGCCCAGACCATCGACACCGCCGCTCGTTCCGCAGATCCCCGCGTCCGGCAGGTTACCGTATCGCTGTCCACGGCCCATAAAGACGTGACCATCCTCCGCCCCGGCGGTTTCCGCGTCAGCGACTCCCGCCCGATGTCATCCATGCGTGTCTCAGTGATGCTGCAGGACGGCGACAAGCGCGAAGCCGGCGGGTTTGCTTTGGGCGGACGCACCGCGCTTGATCCGCACATTGGCGAGCTGGCGTGGGAAGAAGCCATTCAGCAAGCCATTCGTCAGGCCGAAGTTAACCTTGAGGCCGTGGAAGCACCAGCAGGTGAAATGACCGTCGTGTGTGGTCCAGGCTGGCCCGGCGTTCTGTTGCACGAAGCCGTGGGGCATGGACTCGAAGGCGATTTTAACCGCAAGCAGACGTCACTCTATGCTGGCATGATGGGCGAAATGGTCGCTGCACCGGGCGTGACCATCATCGACGACGGCACCCTGACCGATCATCGCGGCTCCCTCGCCATCGACGACGAAGGAACCCCGACCGGGCGCAACGTGCTGATCGAAAACGGCAAGCTGGTTGGATACATGCAGGATCGCATGAACGCGAGGCTCATGGGTGTCAGCGCAACCGGCAATGGACGCCGCGAATCCTATGCCCATGCGCCCATGCCGCGCATGACCAACACCTTTATGGCTGCCGGGAATGACGATCCGGGTGACATCATCGCGTCGGTGCAGGACGGCATCTATGCGGTCGATTTTGGCGGGGGTCAGGTGGACATCACCAACGGGCAATTTACCTTCAAAATCACCGAAGCCTACCGCATTCGAAATGGTAAAATAGCTGAGCCCATTAAGGGCGTAACGCTGATCGGCAATGGTCCGGAAGTCATGCGACGCGTCTCCATGGTCGGCAACGATCTCGCCATCAAAAAAGGCGTGGGCATGTGCGGCAAAGCGGGTCAGAGCCTACCCGTGACCGTCGGCCAGCCGACCTGCAAGATTGACGCGATCACCGTCGGCGGCACGCAGGTCTAAACCGCCGTGTCGCTGGCCTTCATGGAAGATGCACTGGAGGCTGCCGTTGTTGCTGCGTCAATGGGTGAGGTCCCCGTAGGCGCTGTGGTCGTCCATGCGGGAAAGATCATCGCCGCTGCGGGTAACCGGGTGGAACGTGACAGAGATCCAAGCGCCCATGCCGAGCTTTTGGCCATTCGGGCAGCAGCACAGGTGCTCGGATCAAAGTGGCTGAAGGACTGCGACCTCTACGTCACCCTCGAACCCTGCCCCATGTGCGCCGGGGCAATTTCTCTGGCCCGGCTCAGACGCCTGTACTACGGCGCTGCGGATCCAAAATCCGGCGGGGTCGATCACGGCCCACGGGTGTTTTCCCAGCCAACCTGCCACCATGCTCCTGAAGTCATCGCAGGGGTCGAAGAACGCCGTTGTGGAGAAGTCCTGAAGCGGTTCTTTGCCGAGCGCCGCTGACCTGCTAAGTCAACATTATGGACATTTTCGATTTCGACGGGCCGGAGGCGCAGCAGCCTTCTAATGCGCCTGAATTCAGCGTCACCGAGATCGCTCAGGCCGTCAAAAGAACGGTAGAGACGACCTTTGACCGCGTGCGCATTCGCGGCGAAATCTCGCGCCCGAATTACCACCGTTCCGGGCACCTCTACCTGACACTCAAGGATGAGAAAGCGGTGATTGACGCTGTGTGCTGGCGCGGTGCGGTCTCCAAGCTGTCGATGCGCGCTGAAGAGGGTATGGAGGTCATCGTCACTGGCAAGCTGACGACCTTCCCCGGCGGATCGAAATACCAGGTCGTCATCGAATCCATGGAACTGGCGGGCGAAGGCGCGCTGCTGAAGCTGCTGGAAGACCGACGCAAGCGGCTGATGGCTGAGGGCCTGTTTGACACCGACCGCAAGCAACCCATCCCCTTCTTGCCGCGCGTTATCGGTGTTGTCACTTCACCCACCGGCGCGGTCATCCGGGACATCCTGCACCGCGTCAGTGATCGGTTTCCCAGTCACGTGATCCTCTGGCCCGTGGCTGTACAGGGCGAAAAGGCAGCCCCGGAAGTGGCCCAAGCCATCCGTGGCTTCAACGCCCTTTCACCAGACAGCACGGTTCCTCGCCCGGACGTGCTGATCGTCGGGCGAGGCGGTGGTTCCCTGGAGGATCTCTGGGGTTTCAACGAAGAAGCCGTGGTGCGGGCTGTGGCTGAAAGCACAATCCCGGTGATTTCAGCAGTGGGGCACGAAACAGACACCACGCTGATCGATTTTGTTGCCGACAAGCGCGCGCCCACACCCACGGGCGCCGCGGAAATGGCCGTACCGGTGCGGGCCGATCTGCTGCTGGGGATCGAAGAATTTGGCTCGCGACTGGGCCGGGGGCTGCAACGCCGGGTGAGACTGGCGCAATCGGATCTGTCGGGGCTGAGCCGGGGCCTGGGTGACCCGAACCGGCTGCTGCACGAACGGCGACAAGCGCTGGACGTCGTTGATCAGCGCCTGGACCGCAGCCTCGAAAACGCCATTCGCAGCCAGAAAAGCCGCCTCGACACGCTCTCCGCCAAGGTCCGCCATCCGCGCGAAAAGCTTCAGCGTATGGCGGAGCAATCTAGCAGCCTGGGAGAACGGCTTTCAGGCGCCGCACGTCAGCGCGTCCATCATCTGCAACAAAACCTGCAAGCCCAGCGCTTCGCTGACCGCATGCACCACGCCAGCACGCGCGCGCTCAAGCAGCACAGTCAGGTTCTGAACAACGCCCAACGCCTGCTGGATTCTTTCGCCACCAGCCGGGATCGCCTGCTGGAGCAGGGCTATGTCTGGGTCAGCGACGCTGATGGCGCAGTACTCCCCCGAGCCAACGCAGTTCAAGACGGCATGGCGCTCAAGCTTCACTTCATCGACGGTAGCGTGGATGCGGTTGCGGGAACGGGTGGAACGGAAGCTCCTCCCAAGCCAGTGGCGCGCCCGAAAAAAACCACGCAAGCGGCAGCAAAGAGTAGCCCCAGCGACCAAGGCTCCTTGCTTTAACCTTGCGGCTTGAGCACGGCCTCAATAGCACCAATGGCCTGATCACGAGCCTCTTCGGCCAAAGCGCGCAGGGCCGGAGCGTGGTCTCTCGGTGGCAGCCAGTCGGGCGTTCGGGAAAGCATGCCCCGCTGCTCCAGCAGAGCAATTAACTCAGCCTGCTTCCCGGCTTCCGGCCCACAAACCACAGCACATCCGGCACGCAGGGCCTCCAGCGGGTTGTGCGAGCCGATTTCCGCATCAAACCCCCCGCCCATGATCACGGTCCCACCCAGCGCGTACAGTGACCCCAAGGTGCCAAAACCAGACCAGTAAGCCAGCGTGTCATTAGCTTCCCCCAACACGGTCTGAATCGCGGAAAGCTGCTCCGGGTAGCGCGGGGCCACGATGAATTTAACGCCCGGGGCCAAAGTCTTCAGAATGGTCTGCAGCACAGCTAATTCACTGCGATGCACGTTCGCTAGAGTGACCAGCTCCGTCCCCGCCAGCCACTCCCGCCATTGGCTCACCAACCCAGCATCAACGGCTAGCGGCTCTCCTGCGAGCTTTAGCGGCAGCGCAAAGTCGATTGGTGCAAAACCCAGACGCTCGAAGACCTCTCGTCGCTGCTCGCTGGATACCGTCACGCGCCGAACCGTGCGGGTCACGGGCCGGACCAGTTGCGGCCAACGCGCCCAGCGTCGTGCGCTGCGAGCTGAGAGTGCGCCGTCCAGTAGCACAGCAGGCACGCCAGCCGCCTGAAGCGCCTGCATCCATCCCGGCCAAAGCTCGCTTTCAACCAAGACCAGCGCATCGGGTTGGATCCGCGCCAGAAAGCGGCCAAACCAGCCGGGCGCATCCAGCGGTGCCGGCAAAATGACAATGTCGGAGGGCAATTCCTGTCGGGCGGTGTCCAAACCCTGTCGGCTTTGCACCGTCAACACCACCGGACGCCCCCAATCTCGGCAGATCAGCGGATGCAAGGCCCGGAACTCACCCACCGAAGCCGCATGAAACCAAAGCGTTTTGGCGCGCTGTGGGGGCACAAAACCCAGCCGTTGGCACACTTGCTGCCACCCGTCTCCCCGCAGCAGCATTACCGCCGCCAGCAAGGGCGAGACCAGAGTCGTGATCAGGCGGTAAGCGAGAAGCGGCACAGGCGCTAGGCCCCCGCGATGGTCAGCCCGGTCATCCGGATCGTAGCGGTCCCCATTCCGCCAAACCACGTCAGGTCATTTGCCGTGGACATGGCCAACCACATGTCCTGCAACTTCCCGCCCAAGGTCATGCTCTCAACGGGTTCGGCAAGTTCGCCATTGCGCACCCAGAAGCCGGTTGCTCCCTGGCTGTAATCACCCGTGATCATATTGGCCCCCTGCCCCATCAGGCTGGTGACGTAAAACGCTTCACCGGCGTCCTTGAGCATATCGTCTACTGACTGCTCCGAGGGCGAAAGCCAGGCATTGGCGTAACCAATGCCAATCGAAGCACCGCCTCGGCTGGCGTGCCCTGTTGGGTTGACACCGGCTTGTTTCGCTGTGGCGAGGTTGTGCAGATGGGTTGTCAAAACGCCCTGATCGAACAGCGTTCTTTCCTGAACGGGCAGGCCTTCACCGTCAAAGGGGCGCGAGCCCAGCGCGCGCTTGAGGAACGGGTCTTCGAATACCGAAAGCTCCGGCGCAATGACGGTTTTGCCGATGTGGTCAGCGAGAAGCGACGTGCCTCGCACCAAAGACTCGCCGTTGATCGCTCCCATCAACAGGGAGAACATGCGCACCGCCACGCGGGGCTCAAATATGACCGGAACCTGAGCGGTTGCACCGGGTTTCGCCCCCAGCTGGCGGACCGAGCGCCGCCCGGCCTCCAGCCCGATTTCCCGGGGGTCTTTCAGATCTTCCCCAAAGACCGCCAGCGAATAATCATAGTCCCGCTTCTGAGCCTCACCCTCACCGGCAATCCCGCTCACAGACAACCCATGCCGCGTTGACTGCACACTGCCTAAAAAGCCGTTGGTGGTGGCGATCACGAGCGAAGACTTGGTCCACCCCGCCGAAACACCGCCAGAATTGGTGATCCCTTCAACGCCGAGCATTGCCTCCTCAGCCTCTGCCGCGCGGTCCAACATGGCGCCTGTGCTCGGCTCGACGGGGTCGAAAGTCTCCAAAATCGGAAGGTTCTGGGCCAACTGGTCGGGGTCAGCCAACTGGGCGAAAGCATCAGCGGGGCTGTATTTCGCCATCCCCACCGCCCGCTCTGCCAAGCGTGCGAGACCGTTATCAGTCAAATCACTGCCGCTAACCTGCGCAATCTGGCCGTTGAGAAACACCCGCAGGTCCACGCCTGCACTGTCGGCGCGTTCCAGTGTCTCCACCTGCCCCATGCGGCGCCCCACGGATATCTGATCGCTGCCAAAAACGGTCGCATCCGCAGCGTCCGCTCCCGCGCGCGTCGCGAGATCCAGCAGGGCCTCAACCCGGTTTTCCAGTTGCAAATCGCCGGACGTGGTTGCAGTGGTCATGAATTATCTCATCTTGTGAAGTGAACCATTAGCTCTGATATAGGGTGAAGGATGGATAAGGTCGAACACTCTCAGCAACATCCCCGCTATCAGGCTTACGATCGGGGCTATTTGCCAGTTACAGAAGGTCACACGCTCTACTACGAGCAGGCTGGAAACCCGGCTGGTGTGCCTGTTGTCTGCCTGCATGGCGGCCCGGGCGCAGGGTCAAACGCCTGGACACGTCGCTTCTTCGATCTCGACCACTACCGCGTGATCCAGTTCGACCAGCGCGGCGCTGGTAAATCAACGCCTTCAGGCAGTCTGAACGCCAACACAACGGCCCATCTGGTCGCGGATATGGAAGCCTTGAGAACGGAGCTGGGGGTTGAGCGCTGGTTGGTTTTTGGCGGTTCCTGGGGCGCGACGCTGGCACTGGCCTATGTTGGCGCCCACGAAGCCAGCGTGCGCGGCGTCATTCTGCGAGGGCTGTTTCTGGGCCGGGCCTCGGATCGGCGCTGGTTTCTCGATGGACTCAAGCAGTTTTACCCCGATGCTCACGACACCTGGCTCAAGGCCCTGCCCGTTAGCATGCGCAACGCACCGCTGGAGGGCTATCAGCGCCAACTCAACAGCCGAAACAGCGCCGTCAGGCTCGCCGCTGGCGAAGCCTGGGCCAACTATGAAGCCGCCTGCTCGTCCTTGGCTGGCGGAAGTGGCTTCGGGCGATCTGAAGGCGCATGGCGAATGGCACGGCTGGAGGCGTATTACCTCGCCAACCATTGCTTCTTTGCCGACAACCAACGCGGTGCGCTGTCCGCCATCGTCCACCCGCCCAAGGTCCCGGGCATTCTGGTCCACGGGCGGTTTGACATGATTTGTCCGCTTGAGGGCGCCTTCGCACTGAAAGAATTGTGGCCGACCCTGGATGTTCAGGTGATCCAACAGGCGGGTCACTCCGCCGGGGAGCCGGCCATCAGCGAAGCGCTGGTCCAAGCTGTTGACCGTGCCAAAGCCTGGTAGCTGGACCTTGGGCCACGGGGAAGGCGGACCTCACTTCCGGAAAAAGCGCGCAGTCTGGCATAGACGGATCAAAATTAGCCTCTATGATAGTTCCGACCGGCAGTTGGACCGTTAGCTCAGTCGGATAGAGCGAGTGATTCCTAATCACTAGGCCACAGGTTCGAATCCTGTACGGTCCACCACTTCAACCCACTGAAAATGCTGAATGAATAGCCATAACGGTCAAAGGTCCGAGCGGTCTGTTGTTCCCATTCCAAAGGTCGGCATTTGTATGAATGTAAGCAGTGGCAAACCCTTATATACCGATACCAATGCCAGATCATTCAGACCTTGCGGAATTACCACCAGGTTCACTTTGATCGACATCACACTGAGCTTGCAGGTCTAAAGGGTTGGATCTCCTGCATCACCAAATCCTCTTCACTTCAGTTCGCCATCTGCGGTGTTGGAAAGCTTGATTTGCAGGGTCCAGTCGGACCGTATTGGGGGGCTCAGACCAAGAATATCCTCGGACAAACGGCGAATGCAAAACACTCCAATCAGTTCTTGCTATAAATTATTGGCATTAATTTCGATGGAAAATAGGGAGTTACGGTCCTAAATCTACCGGCGACGCTCACTAAGTATGCACAAATTGGAGCAGGGTTATTTCGATGGAACTCTTACCTTCCTCATGGGCAAAGGTCGCCTTCAAAGTCTTAACCGCCGCTTGGGCGGTTGGCGCGGTGACGATCATCACCCTGTCATCCGTGGCGCGCGCTGACGTCATCAATGTGGCGCACGCGGACAACAACTGCACCATCCGACTTTCTGGCGAGTTGACGATGTTCGATGCAGATGAAGTCGTGGTCTTTCTGACCAACCATACCTGTCGGCAGATCGACATCGAGCTGTTCAATAGCGTGGGCGGGTCTGTCTCAGTCTACGATGTGATGAACCAGCATCTTCTGCACACGCCCTCACAGCTCCGAAACATCTATGCCCAAGGCTACTGCTTTTCGACCTGCGCTCTGATTTACGTGGGCCTACCCGAGGCCAAACGCTCTAAAATCGAAGGCAATTGCAATGCGTTGATTGGTTTCCACAAGACCTACTTCGTCGGAGACAATGCAAACGACGTTACGCCTTACGCTTTGGGCAATCAGGAAATCATCTTCCGACTGAAGGACCGCGATGTACCTGAAGCCATTATCAAGGCCTTCATCAATACCAACCCTAATGATTTAGAGAGCTTTACGGCCCGGGCGTTATCGGCGCAGTTCCCCACGCTCTATGACTGCACGGACGCGCGGGAGCCAATCTCGTTCGAAGACTATGAGATTGCCGTCGAAAACATGGGTAACGATTTCCGTGAATTTCCCGAACTTATCGAAGCGATTTCTGCGACGGATATTTTCCAAGCCTGCAACGGAGAACCAATGTTACAGATCGAAACCGTGAGGAGAACGCTGGGTAAAACCACCTACGTCACACCGATGCTGCTGACCAACATGGGCGACGAGGCGCTTGATCGCGATAAGGAATGCTGGAGAACCACCATTCAAGACTTCTTTGACGCCCTGACAATCGAGAACATTTGGGACTACGTGCCCAATGTCTGGTTTGGCCAAAGCGACCTGTTTCCGCTCTATGTTCTCGCCTTGAACGGGGTCGATACCATACGGGTTCCTATCTATTTTAACTGGAACAGAGAAAAGTTGCGCACCGTCTTTGTTTTCGATGTTAGCACGGTTCTCGATTAGCCGTTCAGAGAGACAAGCCAGACCAAAATGAACCCGTCCACCGTTGCTGATTTCGATATAACCGTCCCCCTCAACCATCTGGAAGCACGGGCAGAGAAGGCAGCAGGGGCTTTGGTTGAAATGGGCTGTGGTGAGGATCAGCCCGTGGCGCTGATCATGCGCAACGACCTGGCACAGCTGGAAATCATGCGTGCGGCGGCGCAGGCGGGAACGGTGCTTGTTGCCCTGAACTGGCATGGCGCAGCCGATGAGGCGCAGGCGATTTGTGAAGACAGTGGCGCGCACACCGTGATCATCCATCGTGACCTAATCAGCGGTCTCGAATCCGTGCTGGCAGGCCGCCGAGTGGTGGCTGTCACACCGGGCTTAGCGCTTCAATCCGCCTACGCCATCAGCCCAACTGCGGTCAACAGCGCACCGGATATTCAAGAATGGGCGGATTTGGTAGACGCCGCATCCCCGTTGGTCACGCGCGCCGCCATGCGCCCCTTGCGGCGCTATACATCGGGCTCAACCGGCAGACCGAAGGGCGTTCGACGGCTTGCGACAGGCCCGCGTGGGGACTTTACAGACGCTCTGAAGCGGATTGGAACGGAGATGATGCGCTTCCGGCCCGGTTCTCACTTCTTTACCGCGGCACCCATTTACCACTCAGCGCCCTCCACCTTGATCAGCTCGGCCCTGGTCAGCGCGGGCGTTTCAACGCTGGTTGCGCCAAAGTTCGAACCAGAGGCCTTTCTAGCCGCTATCGACGCGCACAAAATCACCCACATTTATCTGGTCCCGACCATGATGAGCCGCTTGCTCAAGCTGCCCGAGGCCACACGCGAGCGGTACGATATCTCGTCGGTTGAGTTCTGTATCTCTACTGGCTCACCCTGGCCGCATGACTTGAAGCGCGCCATGATCGACTGGTGGGGGCCCGTGTTTTGGGAAACCTATGGCGCCTCCGAAATCGGGTTCATGACCATGGCGTCATCACAGGACGCGTTAGAGCGTCCGGGTACGGCAGGCCGCATGCAAATGGGCGGAACCGTCCTCATTCTCGACCAAGACGGCAACGAACTTCCTCGGGGCGAGGTGGGTGAAATTCATGCGCGGATGGAGGTCTTTGGCGACTTCGACTATTCCAACGACCCGGAAAGCCGAAAAACGGCCGAGAAGCAGGGCCATATCTCCGTCGGGGATTTGGGGTGGCTGGATGACGACGGCTACCTATTCATCACCGACCGCAAGAAGGACATGATCATTTCCGGCGGTGCGAATATCTTCCCCGCAGAGATCGAAGCGGTTCTGATTCAAGCCCCCTTTGTTCGTGATGTCGCAGTTTTCGGCGCACCGGATCCTGAGTTTGGGGAACGGGTGGTTGCCGCCATCGAACCCGCACCGGACTGGACGGCAAATGCAGGGGACGTCAGAGCCTTTATGGAAGGCAAACTCGCACGCTTCAAGCAACCCACTCTGATCGACTTTCACGGCGCCCTGCCCCGTGAAGATAGCGGCAAAATCTTCAAAGCACGCCTGCGCGAACCCTATTGGGAAAATGCAGGCCGCCGGGTCTAACCCGTTCGCCACACCCCCAATGCGAGCACGCGGGGTGTCGAACGCGAAACCGATAAAAGCACTGCCCCGGGGTGCTTTGTCCTGCTTATAGACCGCCCCCAGGGGGGGTTCCGGGTTGCTCCCTGCCTCTGGCTAGTGCAGGCTTGCTCATGTCAAAGGTCGCACCGTCGACCCTTCAACTTGCTAGGGGGAACTCGATCGTGGTTCTGAACAATCCCGTGGCCGACGTCCCCTTCAATATCACCCGCCTGAGCCACGTTGTGCTAACCAGCCGGGATCTGGATGCGACGCGCTATTTCTACGAATCTGGTCTGGGGCTGGAGGTTACGGAACACAGTGCAGAATGCCTGTGTTTGCGGGCTATCGAAGAAGTTGGCCACCACTCCTTGCGATTTGAGAAAGTCGCGCAAGAGGGGCCAGGTGTCGTGCGAGCCATTGGTTATCGCATGTTTTCCGACGACGACCTTCGACGTGCCTTTGACTGGTTTGCGGCGCGCGGCGACAGCCCCGAATGGATCGAGCGCCCCTTTCAAGGCCTGACCCTGCGGATCACGGATGCCGTGGGGGTTCCGGTCGAGTTTAACGCCAGCATGCCCGGCCCGGAAAACCGCATGCGGCACTTCCAGACCCATGCCGGCGGCAAACTGGTCTATCTCGACCACGTGCAGATCGCGACCCACAATGTTCAGGGTGCCTTTGACTGGTACACTGAGCTGGGTTTTCGATTGACCGAATATACGGCAACCGATGGCACGGATGAGCTGTGGGGGGTCTGGTTGAAGCGCAAGAACAACACCCAGGACGTGGTCTATTCCAATGGTGCCGGACCGCGCCTGCATCATCTTGCCTATCACACACCAGAAATCGCCAACGTGATCCACGGCGCCGATGTCATGGCCGCTTTAGGACTGGCGGAAAGTATGGACCGCGCGCCGGGACGCCATGGTATTGGCAACGCCTTTTTCGTCTACTACCGGGATCCTGACGGGCATCGGGTCGAAACCTTTACCAGCCATTACAACGTGATCGATGAGGATCATCCACCGACGCGTTGGGATCTTAGCGATACGCGGCGCTCGCAAATCTGGGGGTTTCCTGCGCCGAAAAAGTGGTTCTACGAAGCCTCTGATTTTGACGGTGTGGCAGTCAACCCACCCCAGCTTGACGCACCGCCCGTAACCCTCGAAGAATTTTTGGCAAAGGGCTAGATCGACGATGAAGATTGGCACTCGATACCTCCAGGGCCGCGAACAGGCCATTGTCCGGGGCAGCGATGCTCGTATTCGGGCGCTGGCTGACGTGACTGAAGCTGCGGGTCTGGGCCGCATCGACGACGTTCTGGGGCTCGTTCGCGCTACGGATGAGCAACCCGACCTTCTGCGCAAGCTGAACCCCGATGCTTTACCGGGCGAGCCGGAAGCGGGCACTGACTGGGCCCCACCGCTGCCCAACCCGTCCATGATCCTGAACGTGGCTTTCAACAATAAAGAACTGATGAAAAACGCCCACGTTGACCCGGGCGTGCCGAATTTCTTTCTCAAGCCCCCGTCGTGCATGATCGGTACGGGCAAGGAGATCATCGTGGACCCGGACTGGGGCGCCGTTATCCCCGAGCCGGAGGTCTGCGCCGTGATCGGCAAGCGGGCCAAACATATCAGCGAAGAAGCCGCACTCGACGTGATTTTCGGGTTTCTGATCCACAACGACATCACCAGTCACGGCCTCAAGTTCATGAAAGACTCCATCGCCGTGACCTACCCGCCCGACATGGCCAAACCAGAATTCTATACGTGGCGGCGCCTGCACGGTGAGGACGATACGGATGCCTATTTCGTTTATCACACACGCTCCAAGGGCACCGATACCTTTGGCCCCATGGGCCCTTGGATCACCACAGCGGATGAAATCAGCGATCCGAATGACCTGCACGTCACCGGCCGGCTGAACGACGAGATTTTTACCCAAGACCACACAGGCAACTACCGCTTCACCATCCAGCGCTGCATTGCCGAAGCCAGCAAGCATTTCACCTTGCGACCCGGCGACCTGTTGAGCTTCGGAACCACGGGCAAGGGCAACGACACATTTCCGCGCGGACACAAGAGCGTTTTAATTGGCCAGCGTCAGGGGACAATTTCCATTGAAATCGACCCCTTGGGTCGCCTCGAAAACCCGATCAGGCATCAGAAGGGAGGGGCCTGAATGGTCCAGTCAATCTATGCCAAGGGGGCCGCTCAGCACCTAAACCCGGTCCCCAACGCCGCCAAGCATCGCGGGATCTTGGTAACGTCAGGCGTCCTGGGTAAAGATCCCCAGACGGGTGAATACGCTGAAACGACCGCTGATCAGATCCGGCTGGCCTTTGACCAACTCCTGCTCATTCTGGCCGAAAGCAGCGCGCAGGCGCAGGACGTGGTGAAGGTCGATCTCTACTTTACAGACCGCCAGGACCGAAACGTCGCCAACGAGCACTGGACCCGCATCTGGCCTGATCCCTCACGCCGACCAGCCCGTCAGGCACACCAGGTTTCTCTGCCCGGAAACTGTCGTTTCCAGCTGGTTGCTATGGCCGTGTTGGGGTGAAGGGGCCTCAGGGCATGGATTTATAAATCTCAGGAATCTGTGCGGTTTCGGACGATTTAAATCGCACGCGCAAAGGCGGTCTGATGCAGAGTGCCGGCATGTCAGTTGGGCCTGTCCAAGACGGCGCATCGGGTGTGAACACGCGCAGACCGTGAGATCCATGCATCCATGATGGACCCTGCCAGAACGGGAACTTAATCCGCGCTGACCTGTGCCTTAAGGCGCACGTTGATGCCCTCACCCATGGAGTTGGAGAACGGGCAAAGCTTGTGAGTTGTTGCAACAAGGCGATCAGCGGTTTCCTGATCCATACCGGGCAGGAAAGCAGTGATATCGACGTCGAACCGCAAGCGCTTATTGTCATCGGTATTGCCAAGACCAACCCCAATTGTTGTCTTCCAGCCTTCACCCAGCTCAATGTTCTTAAACTTTGCTGCTTCCTTCATCGCGTTATCGAAGCAAGAGGCATAACCCAAGGCGAACAGATTCTCAGGCGTGAGCCCGTCGCGGCCTGACCCCGGCAGTGCGGTGTTGGCGGTGAAACTGCCGTCATCCAGAGTGCTCGTCCCAGATCGGCCACCCTGCGCCGTGGCCGACGTGTGATAGAAGATTTTCATGAGAACAGGACCCTTTTCATTTTTGGATATGTGTTTAGGCTCGGTAGAAAGTGAGGGGTAATCGGTATCAGCTCAGGGTCCCCTTGTCATTGATGCCGCCGCGATCTTTGCCGTGAAACGACCCCGTATGTTTGATGTTGGATCTGACAGTCCAAGCAGCTTACCAATTTCGGCGGCTCCCCTTTTGGCTGGCGGCGCGAGGTTGGATATTTGGTTAAAACGCGGGTTCGGTGATGCTTGCCACGACACTGCGCTCGCGTCGGTCTAGAAGAGGCTTCTATGTCAACTGCGCCTGTCTTCAGCATTGATCCTCGCGCCTTTTGGCACGATCCCTACCCCACGCTCAAAGCGATGCGGGAGCAGGCCCCCATCGCTTACGTACCTGAGTTGGACGCCACGCTGATGGTCAAGCGGGACGATATTGCCCTGAATGAAAAGCTGATTGATGTGTTTTCCTCCGTCCAGCCTGGCGGTCTAATGACCCAGCTGATGGGGCAAAACATGATGCGCAAAGATGGACGGGACCACAGGGCTGAGCGCAAGGCCATCTTTCCAGCGATTTCGCCCAAGACCGTCAAGGCGGTTTGGCGTGCCGCCTTTGAGGACATGACGGATCGAGTTCTTGATGATCTGGCACCGCGCAAAGGTGCGGACATGACCAGTGACATTGCTCGGCGACTGGCGGGCGAAGCGCTCTGCCTGGTGACGGGACTGACCAACATGGACTGGCAGACCATGGATCGCGTCAGCCAAGCCATGGTGGACGGCTGCGCGAACTACGCCGGCGACCCGGCCATCGAAGCCCATTGTCTGACCTGCGTTGAAACCATCGACCAGCACGTTGCCGAACGCCTTGATGCCGTCCGTCATAGTCCAGACTTCTCGCTGCTTTCGGTGCAGCAGCAGTCCGGCATGGACGATGCCCAGAACTGCATCAACATCCGGCTGGCCATTTCGGGGGGACAGAACGAAACCCGCGATGCCATCGCCGGAACAATCTGGGCCTTGCTGATCCACCCAGAACAACGCGCCAAAATCGAACAGGGGGAGGCCACCTGGCTCGAAGCGTTCGAAGAGTATGCCCGATGGATGTCTCCGATTGGCATGTCGCCCCGACGCGTAACCCAACCCTATGACTTTAACGGCGTTGCGTTCGCACCCGAAGATCGCGTGTTCCTGATGTTCAGCTCCGGCAACCGCGATGAAGCTGTTTTTGCCAATCCTGATCAGTTTGACGTCAGCCAAGACTGCACCCCGGCCATCTCCTTTGGTGCAGGGCCTCATTTCTGTGCCGGTGCTTGGATTTCGAAATGCCTGATTGCGGAGGTCGTCCTGCCCAAACTGTTTGCGCGGTTCAGAGGCTTGCGGCTGGATGGAGAGGTGCCGTTTGGCGGTTGGGCATTCCGGGGACCACTCAGCATGTCCGTCCTCTGGGACGCGCCCGCCACCTTATAAATCGCGCGGCTCTGCGCGCACTGGTCAGGCCACTATACCGAACTGGCGTGCTAGGCTGTGTACGAGCAATTTTATCGTCTCCCAAAGGGCTTTCCGTCTCGAAAGACACGCACAGGGCGCTTGCTGTCCAAACCAACTACTCCCACACTGCCGGACAACGAATTTAGCGCGCTGAATGCCTTCGACCTCTGGTCGTTCCCGCATCCCGCCGACGAGAGAGAAGGGCGGACTTCATGGGGCGTGCCTGGCCAGTGTTGGTGCTTCTGGCATTCACTCAGTTCTGTACAAGCTGGGGTTCATTGACGATCATCGGCGTTCAGGTCGAAATGCGCAGTGGCCTCGGTGTGTCCGCAGACGCAATCGCGGCCCTGGTTTGGTCGTTTTCGTTTTCCATCGCGGTCGGCGCGCTCCTGGCGCTC
>PAHJ01000028.1 GCA_002705565.1 Geminicoccus sp.
AGCCGCTTGAGGAAGTTAAAGCGCACGGCGCGGACCCCCGCCTGGTGCATCCACTCCAACTCCCCCATCGTCACGTCATGGCGGACAAAGGCGACGCCGCGCGCCAGCTCTCCAGCCGTCTCCAACGCATCCACCAGCGCGCGGTTGTCCGGGCCGTGGCAGGACGCCTGCACGATCACATTGCGACTGAACCCCAGATGGTCACGCAGCCCAAACAGCTGCTCCTTACCCGCGTCGCAGGGGGTGTATTTGCGCGCCGGGTGGTAGGGGAACTGCGCTGCGGGGCCAAAGACATGGCAATGCGCGTCGATGGCACCCGCCGGGGGCTGGAAATCCGGCTTCTTCGGGTTGGGATGAAACGGCAGGTAGTCCGGGTCCATGGTCATGACAGGGGTTTCCTCGGGTCAAACAGACGTTAAACGGCGCGGGATCTGGGGCGCGGTCATGCGAAGACCTCGCCCTGCATCAGCTTGCGCGCGGTGCGAATAATACCGGCCTGGGCGACCCCGCCGGCCGTGTCGAGTTGCAGGGCGGCTTGGGTGATACCGCTGGGCTGCTCTACCCCCACAGTCAACGCCCCGCCCGGCTCCCCCGCCGCCGCGGGCATGCGCGCCAGCCGGTGGGCGGGTGAGCCCTCCAACATCGCAGCGGTCGCCACGGTCACCGCCGCGAGCACGCCAATGGTGGCGTGGCAGCGGTGCGGGATGAAGGAGCGGGTGGAAATCGCCGCGCCGGCCTTGGTGGGCGCGGAGACCAGCGTCATCTTGGGCACAGATTTCTCGGTAACATCGCCCAGGTTCATCATCGGGCCGACCAGCAGGCGGATCGCCTCCAGCCGGGCCTTGAGCGCGGTGTCAGCGTCCAGCGCCTCCCGGCTTTCTGTCCCGCTGATACCAAAGTCGGCGGCGTCCATGATCACGCACGGCATGCCGTTGTCGATCAGCGTGGCGGCGACGCCGTTGACCTCATCCACCACCCGCCCCGTGGGCAGCAGCGCGCCGCAGGTCGAACCGGCGGTGTCGCTGAACAGCAGCGGGATCGCCGCCGCCGTGCCGGGAACGCCGTCGATGGCGGTCTCGCCCGCATAGATCGGCTGGCCGTGGGCGTCGGTCTGCACGGTGGCGCGCGCGGTCTGGCCGGTGTTTTCCATGTAGATGGTGACGGCGGTCTCTGCGCCCGTGGCCACGATCAACCCACGCTCGATGGCAAAGGGGCCGACCCCGGCGAGGATGTTGCCGCAGTTCTGCGCATCGGTGACGGTTGCGGTATCGACCATGACTTGCAGGAACAGGTAATCGACATCCACGCCCGGCCGCGCGGATTTCTGCACCACAGCGACCTTGGAACGCAGCGGATCGCCCCCGCCCATGCCGTCGATCTGCAAGGGATCGGGCGAGCCCATGACCGTCAGCAGAAAGGCGTCGCGTTCGGCGGGGTCTGCGGGCAGGTCAGCAGCGAGGAAGTAGCCGCCCTTGGACGTGCCGCCGCGCATCCACGTGCAGGCAACGCCCCCGCGCTCAGACATACTTCAGCCCCTTGGCCGCCAACCGCTCGCGCATGCCGTAAATGTCGAGGCCAAGCTCTCCCGCCTCGAACCGGGCGCGCTTGTCGGTTTCGTTCGCCTCCCGCGTGCGGGCCTTGTCCAGCACCGCCGCTGCGTCCTCGCGCCGAACGACACACACGCCGTCATCGTCGGCAACGATGGTGTCGCCAGGGTTGATCGCCTGCCCGCCGCAAACGACAGGGACGTTCACGCTGCCGAGCGTTTCCTTCACTGTACCGGTGGCGGAGACATGCTTGGACCACACGGGGAACCCCATCTCGGTCAGGTCGCGGATGTCGCGCACGCCCGCCTCGATCACCAGTCCCCGCACGCCCCGGCTCATCAGCGAGGTCGCGAGCAGATCCCCGAAATAGCCCGCGTCGGACGGCGAGGTCGGCGCAACGACGAGGATATCGCCCGGCTGGCACTGCTCCACCGCGACATGGATCATCCAGTTATCACAGGGGGGAATGCTGACCGTGACGGCTGTGCCCGCAACGCGCGCACCGGCATAGATGGGGCGCAGGCTGTTGCTCAGATAGCCGATGCGGCCTTGGGCTTCATGGACGGTTGAGACCCCCGCCAGCGCCAGGCCATCGACCAGGTCCTGCGGCGTGCGTTTGATGTTCTGTACGACGACGTTGGCCATGGTGCTGTGCCTCCTCTGCCGGGTCTAAAGTTCGTCTACGGTGCGTGGGAAGATGCTCTCGAAGCCCTCAGCGTACAGGCAATTGCGCCCGCCGGACATGCCCCCAGAATTGCGCTTGAAGTGGTTGGCGCGCTGCTGGGCGACGCGGGTATAGAAGTCCCACAGGTGCACCTGCCCATCCATGCATTCCATAGCTGCCCGCTTTTTATCCCAGACGGAAGTGATATCGAGGAAGGTGTCCGGCTTCCACCCCATTTGCTCGGTCTGGTGGGGTTCGAACAGGTAGAGCTGTGGCGCGCCCAGAACCTTCTCACCGGGGTTGTGCCCCCAAGCCTGCGCGATCATCCGGCACTCCAGCGCGACTTGTGTCGTGTACATGTGATCGGTGTTGTAGGGGTCGTACTTGGAATGACTCATCATAAAGGCGGGCTGCACCCTGCGGATGATATCGACCAGGTCGTTCTTATTCTCCCGGCTCAGCTCAAGCGGATAGTCGCCCAGGTCCATGGACACCAGCTCGTGCACGCCCAGGGCCTGCGCCGCGGCTTCGGCTTCGGCACGGCGGGCGTCTTTGACGACTTGCAGTTCCATGCCTTCCTGCTTCCACAGCTTCGCGCTTTCCCCACGCTCGCCAAAGGAGAGGCAGACCACCGTGACTTCGTAGCCCAACTCGGCGTGCAGCGCGATCGCGCCACCGCAACGCCAGACAAAATCTGCTGCGTGTGCGCTGATCACCAGCGCGGTTTTCTTGTCACTCATAGGTTTCTTCCATGTCTTCAAAGTCGTCTCCGAGCACGAAGTCACCGGTGGGCGATGTCGTGACGGCGTCGAGGCGGTCGAGGTAGTCAACCAACTGTTCAAACTCGGCGTCGGTAAAGGCGGTGCGCATGGCCTCTGACCGGGCGCGCAGAGGGCTGTAGTGCTCGTCCACCACCCGGTGTCCCGCGTCGGTCAAGCGCACAAAGATTTGCCGCTTGTCTTCTTCGCTTTTGACCAGCGTGACCCAACCCTTGTCGCGCAAGTCCGGCAGGGAGCGGCTGACCAGGGAGCGGTTTGCGCCCAGCAGCTC
Source organism: Geminicoccus sp. (assembly GCA_002705565.1). Taxonomy (GTDB): domain Bacteria; phylum Pseudomonadota; class Alphaproteobacteria; order UBA7985; family UBA7985; genus UBA7985. The sequence continues at coordinate 3,262 of PAHJ01000028.1, forward strand.
GGAGATACCCTGCACGTTCTGTGTCCCCGCCTGACGGAGGCGCAGCAGGATGCGGAACTGCACCACGCTGAGCTCAGAAGTCAAGGCAAGCAGTTGTTGGGTTTGGGTCTGGATGGCGTTCCCCAGGCGAAACAGACGGCTTACGATGTTCCGACGCAATTTCGCCCGTTGCTCGACAACCTTACCCTTGATGAGACCGGCGCTGATTTCTTTCGTCATAAATCTGGAGTCAGCCATTTTGCGTAACATGTCAACATATGAGGCCCCGAAAACAGGAATCTTTTGGTGCGAAACGACAAAGGGCCACCGCGATGGGTGACCCTTTGGTTTAGCAATAATCGCAGGCTGAGCGCCGGATTACATTGCGCCTGCTTCCATGTAGAAACGGGCTGCACCAGGGTGGAACGTGATTCCGCCCTGCGGGGTAGCAGCGTACTCCAGCGACAGCGACTTGGCCCAAGGCGCGTCGGACGTCACCTGGTCGATGTTTTCCCAGAACGCACGAGTGATGTTGTATACCGTCTCTTCGGAAACGTTAGCGTTGACCGCGATACCCACTGCCGTGTTCAGGGAAATGACTTCGCTGTCATTGGCCTGATTGTCGTAGGCGTTGGCAGGGATGTAGTCGCGGTAGCGGAACTTGCCCAGGTACTTGTCAACGGCTTCACCGGTTGCGTCCTCAGGACCAACGAAACGGATGGATTCGGTTTCGGTGATTTGCAGGAACGGGCCGCAAGGGTCGATACAGCCGGTAACGTACATGTCGATGGTACCGTCCAAGAAGGACTGGTAGCCGGTGATCCAATTCGCGTCGATGGCTTCAAAGTCGCCTTCTTTCGCATCCAGGCCCGTGGTGGCTTTCACCCAGCCGTATGCCGCGTTCCAGGCACCGCCGCCCGTTGGACCGAGGAAGACCGATGCGCCTTCCATGTCATCAAGGGTCTGGATGTCGGAGTCAGCGCGGACGGCGAAGTGGTACTGACCATAGGGGAACCACATCAGCAGCTGGACGCTATCGGCCAGCGTGGGGGCTTCCTCCTGCTTGGAGTACATGGCCTTGCCACCCTTCATGAGGTTCCAGACCACGGGCGATGTCATGGACATATCCAGGTTTCCCCGGCCCACTTCCATCATATGAGCAGTCGCAGCGCCGCCAGCGGCGACTTCGATGTTCAAGTCGCTGAGCTGCGATGACACGATGTTGGCGAAGGTTGCCATGACGACAGCCTGCGGCAGGTTAGACGGCAGAGTTGCCATCTTCAAATCTTCGGCCTGAGCGGCTGAAGATACGACAACCAGTGCAGCGGTTGCCAAAATAAACTTACGCATGTGTTCCTCCCAAGATGGTGCGTTAAGTCGACGAAAGGGCTTCGGTCCTGTTTTGTTGGTCGAAGCTGGGGGGTGTCCCCCCCAAGTAGCGGTGTCCTACGATAAGGATCACCGCTAAAATTAGGGCCGGGCCGCAGATCCAAACATTTGGAACCAGCAGCGCCAGACCGACCACAACCCGTGCAGGCCGTTCAAAGGCGCGCAGGCGGTTTCGTTCAAATCCAATCAAGCCGGAAGCAATCAGCCACATTGCCAGACTAAAGGCGACCAAGATCCATCCATAATCAAACCAACTCACCGTGCTAAGATCAATCATGGCCTTGTTATCAACCGCCTTACCGCTCATCCACGTGAACACAACCTGCAGCTTGTATAGAACGGCGGGGTGGTAGACGAAGACAAAGGGGATGAGGAAGCCGGCGATGGAAAGGCGTGAGGCTTGCCAACCGGTCCGGATAGGGTCGGCACCCGCAATAGGTGCAGCGGCAAAGGCAGCCAGTGCAACCGGTGGCGTGACCGTGCTCATAACGGCGAAGAAAACCACAAACAGATGTAGGCTCAGCGGGGCCAGAACCACTGTGTCGATGCCAGACGACAGGGCAATCACGATGATGAAATACGTCGCACCGGGTGGCAGACCCATGCCGAGCACAATTGCGCCCAGCGCGACGATAATCAGCACAATGAACAGCGGCCCGTTGGCCATTTCCGTTAGAAACAGCGCAAGGCGGCCGGTAAAGCCGGACAGGCTAAGCAACCCGATGATCAGCCCGATCATGCCGACGATAATGATAATCTTCGCCGACATTTTCCCAGCCTCAGAAAAGGCCGTGTAGATGCCGTTCCACGTGCGGAAGCGTGGGAACAGGATGATCGCCATCACAAGGGCCGCGAGAAACCCGTAGAACCCTGCTTTGGGGATCGAGGGCTGGGTGAACAGGAAGTAGGTCAGAACGCTCAGTGGCACGATGAAAACAAGGGTCTTAAAGCTTTCCTGACGGGTTAGGCCAGGACGTTGATCCTTGGGAAGTGGGCCAATGCCCGACTTGCGCGCTTCGAAGTAAACGGTCAGAAAAACACCCAAATAATAGAACACCGCTGGGGTAATGGCAGCGATCATGATGAAGCGATAATCCAGTCCAATTTCCGCAGCGACAAAGAAAGCCACAACGCCCATCACCGGCGGCATTATCTGCCCGCCTGTCGAGGCCGAGGCTTCGACCGCTCCGGCAAATGACGGCTTGAAGCCAGAGCGCTTGATGACGGGGATGGTCATCACACCCGTTGACACCACGTTGGAAATCGCGGCACCGGACAGAGTGCCGAACATAGCCGAACTCGCCACAGCCGCATGCGCGGCGCCGCCGATCAGACCGCCCGTGAGCCGATTGGCGATCTTGAGAAGCAGGTCGCCTGCGCCACTGGCCATCAAAACCGCGCCAAAAACAATGAAAATCAGCACGTTACGGGACACGACCTGTAGGGGCGCCCCGAAGATTCCGCCCGTATCGACCCAAAAGGCCTGTACCGCAAAATTGTAGTTTTGGACAAAGGTGCTACTCACCGCACCCGCACCAAAAATGGGCAACCAGTCAGGCAGGAAGCCCTTGAGGAAAAGATAGAGGATCCAGAACACCGCAAAGGCCACGATAAAGGAGCCATACTCCCGAAGCGTAAAGAACAGCACCAACGCCGTTACCAGCGGGAAAATCAACAAGTCCCAGCGCTCTGGCTCAACCACCTGCGAGCTGTCACGGGTATAGACCTGTAAGAACCAGAACCCCAGCAGCAACAAAGACAGCAGCGCCAGTGTCCCCCGCACTGCTTCGGGCGCAGAAGCTCCGTTGCGCCTCTTGAGCGTCAGCGAAACGATAACGAACGATGCCAGCAGCGGGATGCCAAGAAATACGGCTGTATTCACGTAGAACTTGGTCTTCACGAACTGAAAAGTGCCCCCGATCAAGCCCTCTTTCAACGCCATGCGTTGATCTCTCCGGGACAACTCGTCCCAATCCGGGGTTAGGGCTGGAATGACCAGCTTGACCAGTTCCTGAATGGGGCCCTGAGCGGCGAACAAAAGCACAAAGACGACGAACAGCGCCGAAAGCACATTGGCGAGATGATCCGAAAAACGGGCCCTATCCACGCTCAATTGAACCTCCTCTGCCGACAACTGTTATACCTGATTTTGTTGATCAGTCACCTTTCTACCTCTCTTGGGATTTTGTTAATGAGTCAACGAAATTGTTCACAATGATCCATACAATCTGGTCGAATTGCCTCTCTACAATGCAACCAAATTCACGCTAAGCGGGTCATCGACGCAAGAAGCATCGAGCGGCTTTGAACAGGTTTCCGTTCATAAGCGCGATGATCATATCCAGACGCGCTTCGCTCAGCGCGCCCTGACTCATTGTCTGTAGCGTGCGCAAGGGCAGGTCGTGGAGGAAAGCCTCTCCCATCTTAGCCATGACCGGGTTGTCGTCATGGCTGAAAAAGGCCTGCATCTGCGCCTTGGCCTGCGCATAGATGCGTTTGCCCAGCCAGTGGTGACGGATCTCCGACAAAGTGGAATTTCGGTGAAAGGGTCGGGCCGGTTGGGTTGGGGTGACGTGCAGTCCTAACACGCCCAGCTCAGCGTCGCTCATCACCACCGACTGCTCACCGGTAAAGGCCTCACCGCCGTTATAACCCGGCTCCGCCTCGGCCTGAAACGCCAGCGTGGCATGAAGGGTGGTGCTGCTCTCGCCCACGAGGATGTCGAAGCCGGTCGGTTCAAGCCGCCAATCCTGAATTTGGGTGTCCCAGAAGCTGAAGGCCCGACGATCCAGCGAAATCACGGCCTCGCCGGTTTCGCCAGGCTGCAAGAACAACTTGGCAAAGCCTTTCAATTCACGATCGGGGCGATAAACGCTTGCGCCGCGCTGGCGAACGTAAACTTGAACCACCTCTGCCCCGGCAACCGCGCCGCTGTTGCTCACGGGAACAGTAACTGTGATCGGCTCGGTCAGATCAGATTTGACAGCGCTCAATCGCACCTCGCCGTAATCAAAGCTCGTATAGCTCAATCCGAAGCCAAAGGGGAACAGCACGGGCTGATCGTCGTAGCTGGTGAAGTAGCGATAGCCGACGTTGAGGCCTTCGCGGTAAACCACGCGCCGTGGGTGCTCTCCAAAGTCGGCTTGTGCCGGGACGTGGTCCAGGGCCAGCGGGAATGTTTCGGCCAGTTTGCCGCTGGGGCAGAGCTCTCCAAACACCAATTGCGCCAACGCCCCGCCCCCTGCCTGCCCTGCAAGATACATCTCCAACACCGCGCCCACGTCGTCCAGCCAGGGCATGAGCACCGGGCTGCCGTTGCTCAGCGCCACAGCCGTTTTCGGGTTGGCCTTTGCCACGGCTGCAATCAGGCGGTTGATCTGTTCGGGAAGGTCAAGTTCGGTGCGGTCAAAGCCCTCTGATTCAAACAGGCCAGGCAAACCGCCAAGCACCAAAACCACATCAGCCTCTGCCGCGATCTGGACGGCCACGTCGATCAAACTATCATCCAGCGCAGCATAGTCGGGGTCAAAACCCTGCGCGTAGGTGACCACACCACCATGAGCGTCGGCAAAGGCGCGGATGCTGTCCAGCGGTGTGTCGATCTGTGTCGCATTTACCTGCGACGACCCTGCGCCCTGAAACCTCGGTTGCTCAGCAAAACCACCGATCACAGCCAGCCGTGCAGAGGCCGCAAACGGCAGCGTCGCATCCCGGTTTCGCAGCAACACGGCCCCCTGACTGGCCGCACGCTGAGCCAAAGCGTGATGACGGTCCTGGTCAAAGGTTGCGTTATCGTCAATGGCGGCATGGCCTGCCAGCGTCAGGGCAACCACACGCTGCGCACTGAGATCAAAAGCGGCCTGTGAAACGGCTCCGGTACCGACAGCATCCAACACTTTGCCATCATGCATCCCGCCGCTGACGGGCATTTCGAGGTCCATCCCGGCAATCACGCCGCGCGAGCGCACATTCGTTGCGCCCCAGTCGCTTACCACCAGACCGGCAAAGCCCCATTCTTGGCGCAAGACCTGATCCAACAACCAGAAATGTTCGCCGCAGTAGATGCCATTGAGACGGTTGTAAGCGTGCATTACCGTCCACGGCTGGGCTTCCTTTACCGCAATCTCGAAGGCAGGCAGGTAGATCTCCCTAAGGGTGCGATCATCGACCAGCGTGTCGATCACCATGCGGCTGTCTTCCTGATTGTTGGCCGCGAAGTGCTTAATAGACGTACCGATCCCATTGATCTGAGCACCGTTGATAAACGCTGCTGCCAGACGACCGGAGAGGAACGGGTCTTCGGAGAAATATTCAAAGTTTCGGCCACACAGGGGACTGCGCTTGATGTTGACGCCAGGACCGAGAATCACCGATACACCCTGGGCCTTGGCCTCCTGCGCTATGGCGGCGGCGACCTCAGTCACCAACGCCTCATCCCAACTCGACGCCAGCGTAACAGCGGTGGGGTAGCAGGTCGCAGGCTCACTTTCTGACAGCCCCAGCACGCTACCTTGAGACGTATCCTGCGCGCGCATGCCATGAGGACCGTCAGCCACCTTGATGGTGTTGAGCCCAAGCCTCTCAACGGGCTGCAAATCCCAAAACGTTGAACCGGACAGCAAGCTGGCTCGCTCGATCTGCGTCAGTTGATCGACAATGGCTGCGGCCTGCTGACTGAAATCTTTGGGATGCATGGGCCGGGTTACTCCAATTTGCTTTCTGGACGCTTCGAGCTTGCTGGCTCATTGCGTCCAGAGTAGGTCAAAGGCGGTCCGGTTTAGGCGGTCGGTTCGCCCAAGCGCGCTTGGTCCAACGCGGCTTGAATGAGGTCTTCGCTCAGGCCGTAGTCGTCCCGAGCGGACTGCTCGCTGATGTAACCACGCACCAGGTCCCGGAAGACATGATCGCTGTCCCGGGCATGCGCCGGGCCGTAGCCGCCCCCGCCGGGGAAGGCGAGCAAAACGCGCTGGCCATGGGGCACAAACTGTCGGCCTTTGCCCTGCATAGTGCTGCCATCACTGCGGGCAATGGTTGTCGGGCCGCCCTGCCCGCCGCCAACCCGGCCTAAAGCCGGATGATCAACGCGGTCGAACATGGCGGAGAAATCGAACTCGTGTCCCTCCTGGGCGCCCACTTCCATGAACTGCCCCAACCCGCCCCGAAACTCGCCCACGCCGCCGCTGTCTGGCCGCAACTCCTTACGCCAGACAATCACAGGACCGGCGTGTTCGGTGGCCTCAACCGGCATGGTCATCACGCCGCTGGGAAAAGCCGTGGCGTTGAGGCCGTCGACGCTGGGCCGAGCGCCCGATCCACCAGAGTTGAAGGTCAGCACCTCCGAACGCCTTGTCCCTTCGGGCGCGGCTACATCGGTGCGCGGACGCAGGGAGACCTGAAAGTTACACAGCGTCCCCGCACCCTGGGCCGGAACCCTGCGCGGCAACAACTGGTCGAGCGCCTCGTAGACCGTGTCCGGGATCATGTGGCCGATGACGTGCCGCAGCGCGACTGGCGCCGGGTGGACCGCGTGAACGATGGAGTTCTCCGGCGCCACCACTTCGAACGGTGCCAGAGACGCGGCATTGTTCGGAATTTCGGGCGCAATGGCGCACTTGATAGCGTAGCAGGTGTAGGCCTTGGTGTAGACCAGCGGCACGTTGATGCCCTTGGCGTCCAGACCCGACGTGCCATCGAAATCAGCCAGCACGCGGTCCTTTGTGATCTCAAGCCGAACACGCAGGTCAACAGGCTTGCTGAAGCCATCGATGATCATAGCCCCATGCGCAATACCGTGTTCCAGCGCGTTGATCTTTTCCAGCGTCGCTCGGCGCGAATTTTCGAGGATGAAGGCAGAAACCTCTTCGAGATCGGCAAGCACAAACTCGTCCATCATCTCAATCAAGCGGCGGTGCCCGATTTCGTTACAGGTCGCCAGCGCGTATACGTCGCCGACCAGCTGATCAGGCTCGCGCACGTTACCGCGGATGATCCGCATCAGGGTTTGATCGACCTCGCCGCGATCGGCAAAGCGCATGATGGGGATGTACAGCCCTTCCTCGTAGATCGAATTGGCATCCGCCCCGAACCCGCGCCCACCAATATCAACAATGTGCGCGGTACAGGCAAAATATCCGACCAGCACACCGTTCCTGAACGAAGGTGTCACCACGGTGATGTCGTGCAGATGGCCGGTGCCTTCCCACGGGTCATTGGTGATATAGACATCACCCTCCTTCATCGTCTCGACCCCAATCCGGCGCATGAAGTGCGGCACAGCGTCGGCCATCGCGTTGACATGCCCCGGCGTGCCGGTCACGGCCTGCGCCAGCATGCGCCCCTGGGCGTCATAGACCCCTGCAGAAAGGTCTCCGGCCTCCCGCACTGAGGTTGAGAAGGCGGTACGGACCAAGGCCTGAGCCTGCTCCTCCACCACTGAAATCAGTCGGTTCCACATGACTTGCTTGGATACGGTCGATGCCATGATGCGTTCAGCCTTTCGTCCGGAGGTCGATGCAGCCGTCGCTGTGGACGCTGGCCGTGCGACTGCTGGGTACGATAATGGTGGTTTCGTCTTCGGTGATGATGGCGGGGCCGGGGGCAGTATGGCCCAGCATGAAGGCATCGCGCTCGATCACCACCGCCGCAGCGCTGCGGCCCAAACCAGCATCAAAGATATCGCGCTGCCCGCTGCTATTCGGTGCCACCTCCGCTTTGTTGCCGGCGTCTGCGGCAGCGGGGGCAACAGCCTCGACCGGTGCAGGCGGCGTCGTGGCGTTGACGGCCCAGACCGTGGCTTCAATCGCCAAACCGGCGACAGTTCGGCCGAACAGCTGGGTGTAATCCGCTTCAAACAGGGCTTGATAGGTCGCGCGGTCAGGGTTGGCGGCTTGCTCAGCGGTCAAGTTGATGGGGATTTCCCAGCCCTGTCCGCGATAGCGCATGTAGACTTTGTATTCCGCCGTGATCGGCGCATCTGCGTCGCAGGAGCGAACGAAGGTCGTTGCTTCCTCTCGCAACTCAGCCAGCGTCTGGGCAATTATGACCGGTTCGAAGCCGGTGAATTCTATAAACACCGACCGCGTAGCTTCGAAGCTGAAGGGGGCCTTGAGAAACCCGATTGCGGAGCCTACGCCGGCACCAGACGGCACCAAACAGCGCTCGATCCCCAGCTTCTCGCACAACCGCGCAGCATGCAGAGGCGCAGCGCCGCCAAAGGCGATCATGGTGTATTCGCTCAGGTCTTCGCCATTCTCAACCGCATGAACGCGCGCAGCGTTGGACATGTTCTCGTCCACCACCTCTGTCAGGCCAAAAGCCGCCTCGACGGTATCAAGACCCAACGCGTCCCCGATGTGTGCCTTTAGCGCAACCTCAGAGGCGGCCTGGTCCAGTTGGATCGATCCGCCCGCGAAGTTGTTCGGGTCGAGCTTGCCCTGCACCAGGTCGCCGTCGGTCACAGCAGGCTTCAAGCCGCCCCGACCATAGCACGCCGGCCCCGGCTCGGACCCCGCCGATTCAGGCCCCACGCGGATCTGGTTGAGCGCATCCACCCGCGCCAGCGAACCACCGCCCGCACCAATCTCGACCATATCGATCACCGGTATCGAAATTGGCATGCCCGACCCCTTCTTAAACCGGTAGGTACGCGCGACTTCGAACACGCGAGCGGTCTTTGGGGTTTGATTCTTGATCAGGCAGATTTTTGCTGTAGTCCCGCCCATGTCGAAGGACAGCACCTTGTCCAACCCGTGCCGTCCGGCGATGTGGGCCGCGAACACAGCACCACCGGCGGGACCACTTTCCACCAATCGCACCGGAAACTCCGCCGCATTTTCCAGCGAAATGATACCCCCGCCCGAGTGCATGAGAAAGATCGGACACACCGCTCCCTGCTCTTGCAATCGCCCGGCAAGGCGACCCAGATAAGACTTCATCAGTGGCTTGATGTAGGCGTTCGCTGCGACAGTGTTGAAGCGTTCGTATTCCCGCATCTGCGGTGAAACCTCACAGGACAGCGACAGAGCGACATGCGGCAGCCTTTGGGCGAAGACGTCACCGATCATCCGTTCGTGGGCATCATTGAGATAGGAATGCAGCAGCCCCACCGCGACGCTCTCATAACCCGCTTCAGCCACCTGATCACAGAGCGCCTCGACTTCCGCACGATCGAGAGGAATCAGTACGTCACCGTTTGCATCGATCCGTTCAAGTACGGTCAGTCTTTGCTGCCGGGGCAGCAAAGGGTCGGGCAGGACGAGGTCCAGATCATACTGCTCAAACCGGCTTTCCGTCCGCATCTCGATAACATCGCGAAAGCCTTGCGTAGTAATCAGCGCGGTTTTTGCGCCGCGCCGTTCGATCAGGGCGTTGGTGGCAAGGGTGGTGCCATGGATTATTTGCTCAATCGCCGACGTTGGCACGCCTGCCCGCTCACACACTCGGTTCATGCCTTCAATGATGGCATTTTCCGGGGCTGCGTAAGTCGTCAGCACCTTAATCGAGGTCATGCCCTCAGGCGTTTCAAGCACGACATCCGTAAACGTACCGCCGATATCGACGCCCAGTCGAAATTCCATGCTCATGCGCTTCCCTATTCAGGCCATTGACGAAAGGCGAGTGTCACCCGAAAGAGTTTTAAGCGCCAATTATAAGAGTTGATCACCGCAATACCGCAAATTTATGAAGCCACACTCTGCGCGGTTTCCAAAGCCTGTTCGACCGCGATCGGCCGACGCGCCTCGCTGAACCTTGCACTGCTCAGCAACGGCTCGGGCACCCAGTCGTGCTCTAGCGTCACCAGACGACCCACCGCGACGTCCGCCTCCACCATGCACCACGGCAATAGCCCTAGACCCAGACCATCCCGCACTAGGCTGAGCGCAACGGACAGATTAGATGACGGCACCAAGCCGCCTGCTTCCACATCAAAGCGCCGGGTAAAGGTTTCGAATTCGATGTACGGCTGTGTGCCTTTTGCGGGTAGGAAAAGCGACGACTGCGCCAGCGCCTTGATCAGCGGCAGCCGCTGGACTGCAGGTGGGGTGTCGGCCGCCACCACCCATGTAAAGTCATGTCGGTCCAGTTCGATGAACCCAAGACCAGGCAAGGGACGGCTTTCGGTCTGAAAGCATAGGTCTAACTCACCGGCTTGCATACGATCGAGCAACTGCCGGGACAGATCCACCGTCAGCTCCACGCGTACCGATGGCAATTCGAGGGCGAAGGCTTGCATGAAACTCCGCAACCAAGAATGCGCCACCACCTCACTCACACCCAGGCGCAGCACACCGTTCAGCACTTCCGGCGCGTCAGCGGCGAGCAGGAAGGCATCGCTCTGTTTGAGCGTGTCCCGGGCCAGTGGCAGCAGCTCACGCCCCTTTGCCGTCAAAGAAGTCTTGCCAATGCCACGCGCAAACAGGCTCAGGCCCAATTGCGTTTCCAATGTCGCGAGGCGGTTGGAAATGTTGGGCTGGGTGGTGTTGAGCAAGATCGCCGCCGCCCCAAAGCTGCCTGTGTCGGCAACGGCAACAAAGGCTTGCAGTGATTTCAGGCTCAGCTTGGACACTGCGTCTTAGTCTCCCCATGGAAAGCGTCGGTTTTTGACGACGCGCGTTCTCTGTTCATGCAGCGCAGTTTGGCACATAGCAAGACCTGTCCAAACACCCGTCGGCGGCTGGAGTGATCGTGCTGGTTTGATAGCGCAGCTCAGAGCCGGACCGCAGGCTCAGGCACGCCTTTTAGACCAAGATCAAGCACGAAGGTCTGCCCGTCCTCGGGGCGAGGGTCGTCTAGTCCCACCGCTGCGCTGGTGACAAACACGCACCCGGTTTCCGGGTCGATTGCCGGACAGGTCAACTGGCGGGCGGGTAGATCGAAGCGCGCCGCTAAGGCGCCGCTTGTCGCCGCAAAAGCCAGCAAGCGGCCCTGCCCCCATTCCGCGTTCCAGACCGTGCCATCCTGGGCTGTAACAGCCCCATCCGGCGCGCCTTCAAGCCCCTTTGCGAAGACTTGCGGTGCTGCGGTCGGCCACCCGGTTTGGGGGTCCAGTGGATGCCAGCGGATTTCGCCCGGCATGGAGTCCGCAAAGTATCCGACGCTCCTGTCTGGCGCGAAGCAAATGGCGTTGGGACAGGCCAGCCCCTCAACCAACAGGCGGATTTCTCCCTGATACCAGCGATAGATCCGCCCCTGCCCGGGGTCCATGCCGTGGGTCATGGTGCTGATCCAAAACCCGCCCCAAGGGTCGGCGCGGCCGTCGTTGCTTCGCCGCTGGCTCTCTTGGTCCTCTAAGAGGCAGAGAACATCCGTGCTCTGGTCGCTCAGATCGTAAACGTAAAGGCCCCCATCCGTGCCCATGAGCAATCGGTTCTGGTCGATCCATCCCAGCGCAGAGGGTTTGAAAGTAAAGTGCCGATCGACGCTGGCTTCGCTGGGCATCGGGTCTCCTCCGGGCCGCGATCCGTGGGTCGGTCCGGGGCTGGTTGCGCGCCGGCCCAGCAGTCGATTGTCCTCAATATCCACCCACAGTAACTCGCGCCGCAAGGGATGCCACAGCGGACCTTCGCCGAGCACGCATCTCCGGTCATCAAACAGCTTGGGCGTCATGGGTCACTCCTGCGTTTTAAGGATGGATGACCTTAGCAGACTTTAGCTGCCCTGCGCATTTAGGCGTGGCTCCCGCGCGATAATCGCGCACATGGAAAGGGGAAATATAGTTATCGTGTTATCTATATTGCTTCCGATCGCCCCACTCTGAAGACTGGAATGCCCGCCCCAATGACGCCCCGTCCCCGCCAACCACACCTTCTCACGGTCACGCTGATGGCCGGTACTGCGGTGTTGTCGCTGAACATGATTGTTCCTGCCTTTGGCGAGATGGCGAGCCACTTTGGCGTGTCTTATGCCACGATCAGTTTCCTGTTCAGCGGCTACCTGATCATCACCGGCCTGCTGACGCTGGTGGCGGGGCCGCTGTCGGATCGATTTGGCCGTCGTCCGATTGCTCTTGTCGGGTTGGTGCTGTTTGTGCTGGCGTCGCTAGTGTGCGTGGTCACGCCCAATCTGACGGTGTTGTATATCGCCCGCATCGCGCAAACTGTGGTGGTCTGTAGCGCGGTGATATCGCAGGCCGTCATCCGAGACACATCGGACAGTGCCGCCAACACAACCCGGCGAATGGCCTCGGTGGCCATGGTCATGGGGCTGGCACCTCTGATCGGGCCCACCATTGGTGGGGTTCTGTCCGATCTGCTGGGTTGGCGATCTGTGTTTGGCGCGCAGGCCTTGGTGGGACTGGTGGCGCTGGTGCTGGTCTGGTTCGACCTCGCGGAAACCAATCAGCATAAATCCTCAACCTTCCGCGCACAGGTCCGCGACTATCCCTCGCTAATCCAATCCGCCCGGTTTTGGGGCTATGTCATGACCCTGTGCTTCGGGGTTTCGACCTTCTTCGCCTTTTTGGCAGGCATGCCTTTGATTGGTGAGGCAGAGTTTCAACTCACCCAGACTCAAGTTGGCATGGTACTGGGCACACTGACCGTGGGCTATATTGTCGCCAATGCGATCACACGGCAGGCAGCCGACCATCTGCGCGCTTCAACGCTGATGGTTATCGGACGACTCATTGGCCTGCTGGGCGCCAGTTTGTCTCTGGCGCTGCTCTTTCTGGGCTTTAGCAGCGCAGTGGTGCTCATTGCGCCCCTGATCCTGCTCGGTGCTGCCAACGGTTTTTCCGTACAGCCCTCGCACGCCGGGGTGGTCTCGGTGAACCCCAGGCTGGCGGGCTCGGCCGCAGGGCTTAGCGGCGCTTTGGTCTATTGGGTTGGTGCGGCGGCGGCGTCTTTGATGAGCCTGATGCTCAGCTCCAATCCTTCTCCCCGATTGTTCATCTGGATGCTGCTTGTATCGACTGTTTTGGCGTTGGTGCCGGCCCTGTTTGTCATGGCACTCGACCGCCGCAGCGCATGCGACGGGTTGGGCATGGCTGCGCCGGACAGCCGCGAATGAGCACCCCCGCCACCCTCAATACCCGCACGGCGCAGGCTGTCCCGCCGCTCAATCGTCCCCTGCTGGGCATCGGTCTGGCCATGCTCGCCATGTTCAGTTTCAGCAGTCAGGACGCACTCACCAAACAGCTTATCACCGACCTACCCATCTCAACGGTTTTGCTGATCCGCTACACTGCCTTTACCGCCTTCGCCCTCGCGCTCGCCATGCTGACCGGTCCGAAACAAAATCGAGGCATCATCCGTAGCTTCCGCAGCAGCGTGGTTTTCCTGCATATTCTGCGCGGCGTGTTGTTGGTCGCCGAGATCTATGTGTTTTCATACGGCGTACGCCACCTCGATCTGGGCCTGCAACACGCGCTGTTCGCCGTATTTCCCCTCATTATTACCGCCCTGGCCTGGCCAGTATTGGGGGAGCGCGTGGGGGTCTGGCGGTGGTCCTCCGTGGGGGTGGGTTTCCTGGGTGCGTTGATTATCATCCGCCCCGGCCTAACCGGGTTCAGCCCTTTCCTGGTGTTCCCACTGATCGCGGCAAGTATGTATGCCGTTTACAATATCTTCACGCGCATGGCCGGGCGCAGCGGTGACAGTTTTCAGACTTCAATGGTTTATCTGGGCCTGTTTGGCTGGATCGCGATTTTGCCGTTTGGGCTGCTCCACTGGGAAATGCCACTGGACGAGCAGGTCTGGAAGTTAGCGCTGCTGTGCTTCACCGCTATCATCGGCCACGGCGAGGGCTCCATTGTAGGAATGGGTTTGCTCTGTCAGGATATCCGGCAGGCG
>PAHJ01000029.1 GCA_002705565.1 Geminicoccus sp.
AGTTGGTCGATTTCCATTTTTCATACCTTGATGTCTAGCGTAAACAGCCTTTTTCTTACTGACTTGATGAGGTTGAAAATCATTTATATCCTCTATTTTAAGATGATTTCCAATTTTTATATAACCTGCATCCCTTGCATCATGAACTAAATCATATCCTTTTTTTGTTCTTATGATTGCTGCGTTAAAACCTTCGTCTTCACTCTGGGCCTGGAGCTTGGATTGGGCCTCCAGTGAGGCGACGTGAAGGGTCAGGTCTTCCTGTCCCAAACGGCACTGGGTCAGGCTCTGGTTCAGGGCTGAGTTTTCGGTTTCGAGCTGCGCGACGACAAGCTTGATCTCCGCCGCCTCAGCCCGAGACTCGTCACGCGATACCACCAGTCGCAGGGTTTGCGCCTGGCTGGTTTCCAGCGTTTGCCGAAGCGTGTTCAGATCCGTACTCAGGCTGTCACGCTGCGCCAAAACCTCAGCCAATTCGACTTCCAACGCCTGGCGCGCCGTCAGGTGTTCAAGCGATACCCGGTCAAGTTCCGTCTTCCATTGAGATTTCATAGCCAGTTGATTGGCCTGCAAACCGGCCAGCAAGGTTCGGGCGTCGGTCACCCGCTGCTCGGCATCCACGCGCTGGCGCTGAGTCCGAACGACGTCTTCCTGCGCGGTCATCAGGTCGGCACGGACAGCCTTCAGCTGATCCATCAACTCTGTGCGTTCCTGCTGCATGGTCGCAATTTGAGCGTCCCGGCTTTCAATGATGCTAAAGACCCGTTGATGGGGCGCATCCAGCGTATTGTGCACAGCGGTGGTGACGGGTTGACCCGCTTCGAGGCTGGCGGCGAGGTGGCGGGTCGATTCCACCCGCAAAAGCACTTGATCCAGAGACCCTTGCAACTGACTGAGGCGCCTGTGTAACGCTTCGGACTGGGACGCCGTAGCGGCCATTTCGGTTTCCAGTGTGGCCCGGCGCTCCACCAGTTTCTGGTGCCCTTCAACCAACTTTTCAGCGGGTTCTGCCACCGTTGCAGACAGCGTGGCCATAGCGGCAGCCAACCGGGCGTGGCGGCTCATGCCCAGCGTGCCAGCGTTCCAGCCCTCGGTTTGATCCTGCATGCGGATCAGCATCTGATCCCGGGAGCCCAGCTGGTCCCGCAACCGGTTGGCGGCTTCCCGGATCATGGCAACTTCCTGATCAACCAGCGGCTTGTCCCCAACTTGCAGCTCTTCAGTAAGAAGATCGCGCCCTTCAAAGGACTCAACCCGCTGATCCAGCACCATAAAAGCACCGTCTAGGCGTGTCAGATCGCTCCGAATCCGGGTCAGGTCGCGCACAGCGATATCCTGTTCCTGCAACAGCAGGCGCGCGATCGAAGCAGCGGAGCGCTGAGCATTGGTCGTGTGCGACAGTGCCATTGCTTTGGCGACCAGTGGGGCAAGATCTTCGCCCGGTCGGGCAATCACAAACGACCCGCCCGCGCTTGCCGGCAAGCAGCGCAGCAACGCTGCGTCTGCAGCGTCCATGCCAACACCAATCAAGTGTACGGGGATCTGTAACTGGGCCAGCGGTGCAGACAGCGCGCAGGCGTTCCCCCCGCATTCTTCCGCCCCATCGGTCAAAACAACGATTGCCCCGGGGCCATCGTGTTGAGACAATCGCGCGGCGGCGGTTTCAATGGCATCCGCCAAGGGCCGCATGCCGCGCTGCTGCGGCGACTCGGCCTCCAGCGTGCGCGTGAGATCCCCGTAGGAGGCTGTGGGGTTGCTGAGAACCTCAATATCTGAGCAATCAAAGTTGCGTCGATGGCCAAAAGTGACCGCGCCTGAGCGCGCCATATCCGGCAGATCCTGCGTCGCTGTGGCAACCGCTCGGCGGGCTGTCTCAAATTTTGTTTCGCCTTGGATCCAATCCTGACCCATGGAACCCGAAGCATCGAGCACCACCATCACGTTGGACCTGTCGTCGATCAAGGCATCCAGAAACCCCGCTTCTTCGGCTTGCGCCATCGGAGTATAGACCATGCCCCCCCAGAACAGCAGCCAGAAGAGCAAGCCCTCACGCAAGCCGCTTGGCTGACACCTGGAAAGGGCCCTGTGAACGGTTTTTGCAGCCCTGCGAATGGGGCTGAATTGGTCCGGACCTGATCTCACGGTCTGACTCCAAAATTGCGCGTATGAAACGGCTCAATTGCAAAATGGTTCGCATAATCTTCAATCTAAACGGATTATGCGCTTCTCTAATTCTCCTTTCTGCAATACCCAAGCCAGAGCGCAGGCAAAAAAAAAGGCCCTGCGAATGAGGGCCTTTTGGGATCGAGGGCAACTTTACATGTTGCCGTAGTTCGGACCGCCGCCGCCCTCGGGCGTCACCCAGTTGATGTTCTGGGTTGGATCCTTGATGTCGCAGGTTTTGCAGTGCACGCAGTTTTGCGCGTTGATCTGCAGCTGCGGGTTGGAGCCATCGTCATCGCGGACAATCTCGTACACCCCGGCCGGGCAGTAGCGCTGCTCGGGTGCATCGTACTGCGCGAGGTTGATCGCGATCGGCGTGGAGCTGTCTTTCAGCGTCAGGTGGATCGGCTGGTCTTCTTCGTGGTTCACGTTGGCCACGTAAACCGACGAGGTCTTGTCAAAGCTGATCACGCCGTCGGGCTTGGGGTAGTCAATCTTGCGGCACTGATCCGCGGGCTTGAGGCCTTCATGATCCGCGTGCTTGTGCTTGAAGGTCCATGGCATCGGGATGCCGAGGTTGGCAAGGTGCAGTTCCAGTGCGCCAACCCCAAAGCCAGCCAGACCCAGCTTGTGGAACCAGGGGCCAAAGTTGCGGGCTTTGAAGAGCTCCTTAAACACCCAGCTTTTTTCCATATTGGACTGGTAGTCGGTCAGTTCACTCGGCGCGTCCTCACCCTGCTGCAAGGCTTCAAACACAGCTTCAGCCGCGACCATGCCGGACTTCATAGCCGTGTGGGAGCCCTTAATCTTGGGCACGTTCAAGAAGCCAGCCGAGCAGCCCAGCAGCATGCCGCCGGGGAAGGTCAGCTTTGGGATGGATTGATACCCGCCCTCGTTGATCGCGCGCGCGCCGTAGGACAGGCGCTTGCCTCCTTCAAGCATGGGCCGGATCTTGGCGTGCTGCTTAAAGCGTTGGAATTCATCAAACGGGCTCAAATGAGGGTTCTTGTAATCGAGCGCGACCACGTAGCCGACGTAAGCCTGATTGTTGTCCAGATGATAGATGAAAGACCCGCCCCAGGTGTTCCAGTCCATGGGCCAGCCCGCGGAGTGCAGGATCATGCCTTCCTTGTGCTTTTCCGGGTCAAGTTCCCACAGCTCCTTAAAGCCGATGCCGTACTTCTGCGGGCTGGAGTCTTCGGCCAGGCCGAAGTGTGAAATCAACTGCTTGGACAGCGACCCACGCACACCTTCGGCAAACAGGGTGTACTTGGCGTGCAGCTCCATACCTGGTTCAAAACCCGCCTTCTGCTCGCCATCGCGGCCCACGCCCATGACGCCGGTCGCGACGCCCTTGACCGAGCCATCGTCGTTGTAGAGCACTTCCGATGCCGGAAAGCCGGGGAAGATTTCGATGCCCATGCCTTCGGCCTGCTCGGCCAACCAGCGGCAGACGTTGCCCAGCGAGACAATATAATTGCCGTGGTTATGGACTTGCTGCGGCATGGTCCAGATCGGCATTGAAATGCCGTTGAACTCGGTCAGCACCATGAACTTCTCGTCCGTCACCGGCACATTCAGCGGTGCACCGCGTTCTTTCCAGTCCGGGAACAGCTCGTTCATCGCACGCGGTTCCATGACAGCGCCAGACAGGATGTGAGCGCCGACTTCCGAACCCTTTTCGAGCACGACAATCGCCAGTTCTTCACCCTTTTCCTGCGCCAGCTGCTGCAACCGGATCGCTGCAGAGAGGCCAGAAGGTCCGCCGCCAACAATGACAACGTCTACTTCCATCGCTTCGCGTTCCATACCCTCAATCTCCACTGTCAAAGGGGGACGTCCAGACCGCCTGCGGCGACCGCGCATGTGCGATCAGCAAGCATTGGGGCTTGAGCCCAAGGACAATCCCTTACACATTCAACATAACTTCTGTGTGCGGAACATAGCCAAACGGACTGCACGCGCAACGCAAACGAACCAAGTGCGACTTCAATTCATGTCAGAAACGCATCCAACGACTGCCTTTGACCCGGCCCTTTGGGCTGAAGCTGTCGCTTGGCAGCAGGAATGCGGCGTTTTCGATCTTTTGGCGGAGGCACCTGTCGATGCCTTTGCGGCGCGAGCCGCGGTGCAAGCGGCCCCAGAAACCACACAACCGCCCGCGATTCGCGCTGAAAACCAACCAAAGGCACCTGCCGTAGCGTCGCCAACAACCGCGCCGCCCAAGAGCCCAGCCCGCCCTGCGGTCAACCAGCACGCGCGCCGCGGGCTTGAGGCTGTGGCCGATATCGCCGAGGCGGAGAAACGCGCTGCGGCCTGTTCCACAGTTGATGAACTCAAAGCTGCGGTGAACGCGTTCGACGGCTGCCTGCTGCGGGAAACCGCCAGCCACACGGTTTTTGGTGATGGTCCGGTGCCCAGTGACATCATGATCATTGGTGAAGCCCCGGGCGGGGATGAGGATCGACAGGGTCGCCCTTTTGTCGGTCGATCTGGGCAGATGCTGGACCACATGCTCTCTTATATAGGGCTCGCGCGCGAGCAGGATTTCCGCATCACCAATATCGTATTCTGGCGCCCACCAGGAAACCGCAAACCCAACGCCGGTGAAGTTGCCCTCTGCTGGCCGTTTACCAAGCGACATATTGAGCTGGTTAAGCCGCGCGTGATCCTGGCCGTTGGCGGGCTGGCCGCTCAGACGCTGATCGATCCCAACCTTCGCATCACGCGTGAGCGAGGAAAGTGGCGGTCTCTGGATGTTGGCGGTTCGGCAGTGCCTGTTCTGCCCACGTTGCACCCGGCCTACCTGTTGCGCCAACCGGTCAACAAGCGCGAGGCCTGGACTGATTTACTGTTGCTCCAGCAGTTTCTTAACGATCCTGAAAGCACCAAAGCATGAGTGACACCACGCCCATCCCCGCCCAATTCGACGACAGCCGCCCCTTTTTGGCCGTCAACATTGCCGTCCTGACGGTTTCCGACACGCGCACCATCGAGACTGACAAGAGCGGTGACGCGTTGGTCGCGATGATTGAGGCTGACGGACATGCCATCGGCGCGCGGACGATCCTGCGCGACGACGCTGACCTGATCGCCCAGCAACTGGAAAGCTGGATCACAGACCCCAGCATCGATTGCGTCATCACCACCGGCGGCACGGGCGTCACTGGCCGCGATGTCACGCCTGAAGCCTTTGACCGCGTGCTGGAAAAGACCATCGATGGCTTTGGCGAAATGTTCCGCTGGTTGAGCTTTCAGGTGATTGGGACCTCGGCGCTGCAGTCGCGTGCTGTGGCAGGTGTGGCGCGTGGGACATACTTATTTGCGCTTCCGGGCTCAACCGGTGCCGTTAAGGACGGTTGGACAAAAATTCTCCGCTTTCAGCTGGATAATCGCCATAGGCCCTGCAATCTCGTCGAATTGATGCCGCGATTGAGGGAAGTCTGAACGGATAATCGAACCAAGGGCCCATGGCACTCACCGAAACCCAACTCGAGCACATCGGGACCAGTGTTGAAGCGCTGGGCCTGAACGCAGAACCCTTGCGGCCCCTGCGCCTGCGCAGCCTCAGCCACGAGCACGTGCGCGTATCCAACTTTGGCGTGGTCCGCATGCCCATCACCCTGCCCACCGATCAGCATTGGACCGAATGGGCGGATTTTCAGGCCAGGGCTTACGGCACCCTTGGGCGTGCCGGGCTGTCGCCGAAATTCTATGCTTCGATCGACTCCTGTCCGGCGCTGCCCTTTGGTGGCGTGCTGGTGAGTTACGCGCCGGGGCGCCTGCCGCGCCTGCCCCGAGATTACCCGGCGCTGGCCCGCTTCCTGGCCAAAATCCACGCGTTGCCTGTTCCTCCCCGGGACATGTGCGGCTTGGCCTATCACAGCGAACCCCTGCTTGCCGTGATGCAGGAGGTGCGTGACCAGGCCAAATACCTCTCCGAAGCCCCGATCAGCGAAGGCACGCGGAAGATGCTGGAGGCTGAGCTGACCTGGCTGGATGGTTTTGCACAATCGGGGTGGGTCAGGATGGGCGCACCGCCTTTTGGCCTCACAATCGGTCGAGCGCATAGTGGTGACTTTGTGATCAAAGAAGACGGCGAGGCCGTGTTGCTGGACGTGGAGAACCTGCACTACGGGCTTAGCATCCTCGATGTCGGGGCGCTGTCGATCTATCCGGCGACGGTTTGGGATATGGGGGTCAAAAGCGACCTGGTTGAGGCCGATATTCTGGATTTCAACCGCCACTACCTCGACGCCCTGCCCAGTTCGTTTCGCGCCCACTATGCCCCTTGGCTGGCCGTCGGTCGGCGCTTGGCGACCTTGCGGCTGCTGACCTGGTGTTGCCTCTGGCTGGTCCGTCATCGTCGCCCGGGGGATCAGTGGGCGGCGGACA
Organism: Geminicoccus sp.; assembly: GCA_002705565.1. GTDB lineage: Bacteria > Pseudomonadota > Alphaproteobacteria > UBA7985 > UBA7985 > UBA7985. Next base: position 6,559 of record PAHJ01000029.1, read on the forward strand.
AGCGCCCACCCGGGATCATGACCCACATGCTGACGCAAGCGCAGCATTTCGTCTCCGAGCCCGTGGTCAGTGCACTTCGATCGGAATGGATGCGCCGGGATGGGCTTTGCGCGCAGATCGACCGGCTATGAAAGACCTCTTGCGCACGGAGATCATCGCCGGGATAGACGAAGTGGGTCGCGGGCCGCTGGCCGGTCCCGTTGTAACGGCGGCGGTGATCCTGCTTCACCCCATTAATGGTCTGGCTGATTCAAAGATCCTCACCAAGCGCCGCCGCGAAGAACTGTATCCTGTGATCATGTCTCAGGCTCTGGTTGGCATCGGTGCGGCATCGGTGCGGGAAATCGACCAGCTGAACATACTGCAGGCCACGTTGCTGGCCATGCGGCGCTCCGTGGCCCGCCTGCCCCGGACCCCGACGCTGGCGCTGGTTGACGGTAATCAGAACCCCGGTCTGGGGATCCGCACGGAATTGGTGATCAAGGGCGATGCAACCGTGCCGGAGATTTCGGCCGCTTCGATTGTCGCAAAGGTGGTTCGAGATCGCCTGATGCGCAAGTTGGCGCAGCGCCATCCGTTTTACGGCTGGGAAAGCAATGTCGGCTATGGCGCCAAGCTGCACAGGCAGGCCATGGCGGACATCGGCGTCACAGCGCACCACCGTCGAAGCTTCGCTCCCCTGCGTCACTGGTTAGAAAGTGATACATCCGTCGCATAAAGCGGCTGTGGATAAGAACACAAAATGAACAGGCTCAGATACTGCGCCTCATCCGACACACCAACAGAGGGTTTGGTTTAAGAAGTACAGATAGCCCGCTGTTTTTACTGAATTTTTGTTGACAGAATCGTGAGTGCAAAACATTGTGCGCCCATGATTTCAGCTCATAATATTTCTAATCAAATTATTAACGGAAACTGCCTCGAAGTGTTGGCGACATTACCGTCAGCAAGCGTGGACATGGTTTTTGCCGACCCGCCGTACAACCTGCAGCTCAAGTCGGAACTTCACCGTCCTGACCACAGCCGCGTGGACGGAGTGGACGACGAATGGGACCGCTTTGAGAGCTTCCGTGCCTATGATGAATTCACTGAAGCCTGGTTGCGCGAAGCACGCCGCATTCTCAAGCCGACGGGCACGCTTTGGGTCATTGGCTCCTACCACAACGTTTTCCGTATGGGCGCCAAGGTACAGGATCTTGGGTTCTGGATTCTCAATGATGTTGTGTGGCGCAAGACCAACCCGATGCCCAATTTCCGCGGCACCCGGTTCCAGAACGCCCACGAAACCCTGATCTGGGCCGCGCATGACGAAGGCGCGAAGTACCAGTTCAACTATGAAGCCCTGAAGGCTTCGAATGATGATTTGCAAATGCGCTCCGACTGGCTGTTCCCGATTTGTCAGGGCGGCGAGCGCATCAAAGATTCTGAAGGCAAGAAAGCGCATCCGACTCAAAAGCCGGAAGCCCTCCTTCACCGCGTAATTTCAGCTGCAACCAAGGCTGGGGATCTTATTTTGGATCCTTTCTTCGGTACCGGCACCACAGGTGCCGTTGCCAAGAAGCTTGGTCGCAACTTTGTCGGGATTGAACGGGATGAAGCCTATTTGGCTGTCGCTCGGGATCGTATTTCAAAGATCTCAGAGCCCGATTCAGTCGTTATTTCCGACCTTCCCAGCAAACGCGAAGCGCCGCGTATCCCGTTTGGTCAGCTCCTTGAGCTGGGCATGCTGGAACCGGGCGTCGAGTTGTTGGGACCCGGGCGCAAATTTAAAGCACGGGTAGCCGCCGATGGAACCGTTATGGCCGACATCCATCGAGGCAGCATTCACAAGGTAGGCGCGGCCCTTCAAAAAGCGCCCTCCTGTAACGGTTGGACATTTTGGCATGTGGAAAAGAACGGCAAATTATTGCCGATCGACACCTTGCGTCAGGAAGTTCGGCAAACCTTACAACCCAGTGTAGCAGCATGAGTTGACAAGGATGTGCTGGCAATTTCAGCCAGTCGGAGGGCCTGAACCGGCTCACCTATTTTCAAGAGCGTGCCTTGCGATCTTTTTCATGATCGTGGGTAAGGCAAAACGGTTCAAGTCTTCTAAGGGCGCCCACGTGGCGCCCTTTTTTATGGCATCAACCGCTGTTTTGGCACCATCAGCAGGGCAGTCAGGCACCACCACGCGAACCCGCAGGTGGAAATGAGTAAAGGTGTGCTCGACCTCACCGGCCAGCACTGTGCCGGAGAGCTCTGCCTGAGGATCAGGCCACTGGGCGTGCCAATCAGATCGCCAATCGGTGCCAGGCACCTCCATCATGCCCCCCAAAAGCCCTTTGTCCGGTCGCCGGGTAAGAAGCACTTCGCCCCGGTCGTTCTCAATCCAGTATGCCAGCCCAAAACGGGTTGGCTTTGGCTTCTTGGGTGCCTTTTTGGGAAAGGCCGTCGCAGCGCCCATGATGAAGGCCTGACAGCCCTCAGAGACGGGGCACAGCAGGCAAGAGGGCGAGCGCGGCGTGCACAGGCCAGAACCAAGGTCCATCATGGCTTGCGGAAAATCCCGGTTTCGCTGCGCTGGTGTGATCCGGTCGGTCAGCGCCTTGATCCTCGGCTTGGCCTGGGGGAGAGGTTCATCCACTGCGTACCAGCGGCTGACAACCCGTTCGACATTGCCATCCACAACCACCGCACGCCGGTCAAAAGCGATTGAGGCGATGGCTGCGGCGGTATAGGTGCCCACGCCGGGCAGCGTGAGCAGATCCGCCTCATCCTGCGGAAACTGGCCCTGTCTGTTATGAGCAATCTCAACCGCGCATTTGTGAAGATTTCGAGCGCGAGCGTAGTAGCCTAGCCCCGCCCAAGCGGTCAGAACATCATCGAGTGGCGCATCAGCCAGCGCCCTAACCGTAGGCCACAGCGTGGTGAACTTCTCGAAGTATGCGCGTACGGTTGCCACAGTGGTCTGTTGCAACATGATTTCCGAGAGCCAAACGTGGTAAGGGTCGGCAACCTCTCCCGCAGCGGCCCGCCAGGGCAGCTCGCGGCGGTGACGGTCGTACCAGGTCAGGAGCCGTTGGGGGAACGAAACCTCTGGCGGCAATAAAGGGGCGGAAGCGCGTGGATCGGAGTAAGCCATCGAGCAAGGATGTAGGGCGAAGCGGCTCGCGGGGCAAAGAGTCTGCGCGAAAAACCGTCCGTCGCACCTACAAAGCTCAGGGCCTGTCGCGGCTAATCCCGAAAATCCTCAAAGACGGTCTGGGTCGCAAGGGCAGTCTCGAAGCTGATTTGTTGCTGCATTGGCGCGAAGTGGTGGGCGAGGAGCTGGCCAACTGGACCGTGCCGAGCAAGATTACCTACGGCGACCGACGCATGCGGCGCAAAGGGACGCTGCTGCTGTCTGTAAGCCCGTCCTACGCGCAGTTTGCGCAGATGCAGGAGACGGACATTGTGGCCAGCGTGAACCAGTTTCTCGGGCCGGGACGCATCGAGAGAATCCAGATCAAGCAGTCCCCAGGTATCGACGGCGCCAGTCATCGCACAACTGTGAGCAGTCGTGGGGTCAAAGGGTCGGTTTCCAGGCTGGAGACACGGCGCGAAAGACGGCACAATAGTGATCTGGATTCGGCGCTGGAAACACTCCGCCAAAGCGTTGCGAAACGTGACCAACGGCGCTAAATCGCATAAGTTACCCACAAGAATCTGCGCGACTCCGGTTGTTTACAGCCGACTCGAGTGGATAAGAGCAAAGGATGAATTCGATGTTGAAAATTGTCGCACCTCTGGCCGTTGCTGCCGTAGCCCTGTTGTCTATGGCCGCACAAGGCCACGCGCAGGACAGCACGGCTGACGAGACGGAGACTGCAAACGCGGAAGAAGCATACGTTCCGCTTGCAAGCGACGGTGGTCTGGGAACGGGCGTATATCCCGATGAGACCTTTCAGGGCGCAGCTGATGCCCCGATTGTCCTGATCGAGTACGCCTCTCTGACGTGTCCGCACTGTGCCAGTTTCCACGAGACCGGCTACCCCGAGCTGAAGCCCTACATCGAAGCCGGCCAACTGGCCTATGTCTACCGTGACTTTCCGCTTGATGGCGCTGCCTACCGCGCGGCGCTGTCTGTGCGCTGCCTGTCAGGTGATGCATTCTTCTCCGCCATCGACGCGTTGTTTGAGTCTCAGAGCGACTGGCGACAGGGCGGCAGCGAAGACGATCTCGCGCTTGAGATCTCTGCGCTGACTGGCCAGACCTCCGATGAGTACAAGGCCTGTGTGGGCAACCCACAAAATCAGGAAAAACTGATCGAGCGCTACAACACGGCGATTGATCTGGGCGTCGACGGTACGCCGCGCATTTACATCAATGGTGATCTTTACTCGCCAAACCGCGGCTGGTCCCAAATCGGTGACGAAATCGCGCGTTTGGTCAAAAAGCTCAAAGTCTAAGACGAGGGTTCATTTGGTCGCGTTCACAAAACTCAAAATCCAAGGCTTCAAGAGCTTTGTTGACGCGACTGAATTCCACATCGAGCCGGGTGTAACCGGGGTTGTTGGGCCCAACGGCTGCGGTAAATCCAACATTGTCGAAGCCTTGAAATGGGTCATGGGCGAGTCCCGGTCCAAGCAGCTGCGCGGCGCGGATATGGAGGAAGTCATCTTCAATGGCTCCTCCGACCGGCCAGCCCGCAACGTCGCGGAAGTCGAACTTGTGCTGTCTAACGCGGACGGCAGCCTGCCACCCCAATACGTCGAACACCCCACCGTTGGCGTTTCCCGCCGGATCGAACGTGGCAAGGGCTCGGACTATCGCATCAACAAGTCCCGTAAGACGGCCGGTGAAGTTAAACTGCTGTTTTCTGACGCAGGCTCAGGCGCAAGCTCGTCGGCGATTGTCTCGCAGGGGCGTGTGGCCTCGATCATCAACGCCAAACCCGTCGAACGCCGGCAAATCCTCGAAGAAGCCGCTGGTATCGTCGGTCTGGCAGCCCGCCGGCGCGAAGCTGAGAACCGGCTGCGCGCTGCGGAGAGCAACCTCGAACGCCTCGAAACCGTGATGAATGCCCTGCAAGAGCGCCTGAAAACGCTCGAAGGGCAGGCCAAGCAGGCCGAGAAATACCGCCGACTGTCGGAAAAGATGACGCGCCTGAATGCCCAGCTGCATTATTTGCAGTGGGTCGCGCAAACCCGGACCGTGGAGCGCGCCAAAGAGGCTCAGGTTGTAGCAGAAAAGCAGGTTGCAGCCGCCGAAGCCGCCGCTGCACGCGCCAATCAGGCCTCTATAACCTTGTCTACAGACCTGCCGGACCTGCAACGCCGCGAGGCCGAGGCCGGCGCAAAGCTGCAAGCCTTTCTGGTCGCCAAAGACGGGCTGGAGCGCGACCGCGCGGACATCGAACGCGCCCTGCACAACAATAGCAACCAGCGCACCCAGCTGGAACACGATCAGGTGCGGGAAGCCAATCTCGTCACAGATGCCCAATCCGCGCTGGAGCGACTGGCCAGTGAAGACGCCCAGCTACTGGAAGCCAGTCAGGGCGAGTCGGATGCGCTCGACCAGTTGGAGCAAGCCGTTGAGACCGCGACCGCAGCTGTCAGTGTGCTGGAACAGGACATGGCCAACGCCCGCGCTGACGTTTCGCGGGTTGGGTCCGAAATCACCGCCCGCACAACGACGCTGAACCAGGCCAAGCAGCGCATGGACGCTTTGACCGCGCGGCGAGAACGGCTTGAGGGTCAAATCTCAGACATCCAAAACCGCGAGGCCGGAGCGGCTGAAGCCCAGGACACACGCGTTCGGGCCCAAGCGCTACAGACCGAACATGATGCAGCGGCTCAGGCTCTTAGCCTTGCCGAATCCGCGATGACGGCAGCACGTGACAGTGAGCAAAGCCTGCGGGCAGAGGCTGACGCCCGGGCGCGGGAAGAAGCGCAATTGCGTGCGGAGCTGGGTGGGCTGGAGAAGCTGCTTAAGGCCAACGCAGGCCAGAGCAAGGTCAATGCAGAACCCGTTCTGTCCGCGCTGCGGGTACAGGATGGCTTTGAGACTGCACTCGCGGCCGTGATCGGCGATGCCCTTCAGGCCCCTGCTGGCGCGCAGGACAAGGGCGACTTCTGGCTGGAAACCGAAGCGGCTGGACTGCCGGAGCTGCCCGCCGGGGTCACAGCATTGGCCCAGGTGGTAGATTCTGCGCCGGCTGAGCTCAGCTTGCGTCTGGCGGCCTGTGGAGTGGCTGAGACGACCGCCCAGGCGGCCGCCTTGCAATCCCAGCTGCACCCCGGTCAACGTCTGACCACCCGTGAAGGCGGGCTGTGGCGGTGGGACGGGTACACGGCGTTACCGGGCAAGGTTCCGGGCGCGGCGCGCTTGCTGGAACAGCGCCGCCGGGCTGAAGAGCTGGAAACTATTCTCCGCGGCAAGCACCAGGACACCCAGTCAGCCCGCGACCAAGCCGAGACCGCTGCGGCCACACTCAAGGGCGCTCGGGCGGCCGAAGCACAGGCCCGCCAGTCGCTCCAGCTTGCCTATCGCGCGCTCACCAGTGCGCAGAGCGAGCTATCACGGGTTGAGGCGCAGGCGGCCAAGGTCGAAGCGGAAAGCGGCGCGCTGCGTGCGGCGCTGCAAACGCTGACGGCGGACATCAGCGAAGCCGCTGGCGCGGTTGAGGCCGCTCAAACCGGCTTTGACGAGCGCCCTGACGCGGAAGCGATGCAAGCGCGGGTCGATGCCTTGCGCCCGCAAGTCGAGGACGCCCGGCGTACCCTCACCCAAGCCCAGGCTGAACGTGAGCAGCACAAGCGCGACACGGCCGCCCGCAAAACCCGGATCGGCGCGATCACCACGGAGCGCTTTTCCTGGGAAGGCCGCCTGAAGAACGCAGAGCGCCAGCACGCGCAACTCCAGGAACGCGACACGGCACTGACCAACGAGCGGCAATCGCTGGAAAACCGCCCTGCGGAGATCGCACAGCAGCGGGAAACGCTGGAAAACAGCATTCGCGATGCACGGAATGCGGTTGAACAGGCGGTTGCTGCTGTGTCTGACCGCCGTGCGGCGTCCTCAACAGCCGACGCAGAAGCACGACAGGCCGAAAAATCCGCCGGAACAGCGCGGGAAGAGATGGCAACCACCAAGCTGGCCGCCGAGACTGAAATCGCGCGCAAGACCGAGCTTGCCGCCACCATCCGCGATACCTTTTCTGACGGCCCGCAGGCGCTGCCCGCTCTGGCCGAACTGGACCCCGCGGGCGCCTTGCCGTTGCGTGGCGATACAGACAGGGCCCTGAAAGCCGCGATCCGCGACCGGGATATCCTGGGCGCTGTGAACCTTCGCGCGGAGGAAGAAAGTACGGAGTTGGCCGATGAACTCGCCACCTACGACGAAGAGCGCGCTGATCTAAACAAAGCCATCGACAAGCTGCGCAAGGCCATTTCCAGCCTGAACAAGGAAGGCCGCCTTCGGCTTGCGGATGCCTTCAAGAAGGTCAACGACGCCTTTCAGGAGACCTTCACACGCCTGTTCAACGGGGGCGCTGCCCACCTGGAGCTGATCGATGGCGACGACCCACTGAACGCCGGGCTGGAAATTTTTGCGCAACCGCCCGGGAAAAAGCTGACCTCTTTGGCGCTGATGTCCGGGGGCGAGCAGTCCATGACGGCAACCGCGCTGATCTTCGCCCTGCTCCAGACCAATCCTGCGCCGATTTGTGTGCTGGATGAGGTGGACGCGCCACTGGACGACCACAACGTGGCTCGATTCTGTGATCTGGTGAACGATTGGGCGCGGAAATCGAATACGCGGATTGTGGTGGTCACCCACCACCCGGTCACAATGTCGCGGGTGGACCGTTTATTCGGTGTCACCATGGCAGAACGCGGCGTTTCAAGCCTACTTTCCATCGATTTGGAAGAAGCACTTGTGCATGCTTCTACAGCAGAGGCGGGTTGAGGCAGCTATTTGGCTGACTCGCTTGACCCTGTAACCAAACAACCCTAAACCCCTCTCCAAGTTTAGGTTTGCCAATTTGCACGTTTTTTTTGGTTTCGAGGACAGACATGACGCTCGAGAAAGATCCCAATAAAGACGGGCTGGAAGACTTGAAATCACGCATTGAAGTGGCTCGGCCCAGGCTCGCCGAAGAAAGGATCAGCACCGCAAAACAAGTCGCTAATCGCACGGCTTCTGAAGCTTTCGGTGTGGCGTTTTCTTTTGTGGTTTGCATCCTGATCGGCACGGTTGGCGGCTACGCTCTCGACAATGCAATTGGGACCAAACCGCTGTTCTTTGTGGTGGGTTTCTTCGCCGGGTCTGTGCTCGGCATTTGGTACATGATCTTCAAGGCGCGCCAAGTTGCCAAACGCGACGAAGAATAGGGATATTTGTTGTGGCTGAAAAATCCAGTGAGGGCGAAAAGTCCGCATTCGACCTGATGCACCAGTTCGACATTACGCCGCTGAAGGTCCTGGCTGACACGCCATTTGCTTTCGTGACCAACTCGGCGTTCTTTATGCTGCTGACGGTCGTGGTAATCGCGTTCCTGATGATCCTGCTGACTGCGAACGCCAAGGTTGTTCCCGGTCGCGGGCAAACCCTGTCAGAGATGATCTTCGACTTTGGCTTTGGCATGGTTGATGACATTCTTGGCAAGGATGGCCGGGCCTACGTCACGTTCCTTCTGTCCGTCTTCCTGTTTGTCTTTGTCGCCAACATTCTCGGCATGCTGCCGTACTCCTTCACCGTCTTCTCCCACATCAGCCTCACAGCCTTTATGGCCGTGATCGTCTTTGGGATGGTCATTTTTGTCGGCGTGAGCCGACACGGGCTGGGGTGGTTCGGCATTTTCGCGCCGGCCGGCGTACCGGTCTGGCTGCTGCCGCTGATCGTGGTGATTGAAATTATCTCCTTCTTCATGCGTCCGCTGACCCATTCGCTGCGTTTGTTCGCCAACCTGACCGCAGGGCACATCGTCCTCAAGGTGATCGGCACGTTCGCAGCGGGCGCGGGTGCGACCAGCCTGCTCACCATTGTGGGTGGATTGCTGCTGACCCCGGTCCTGTTTGCGCTGAGCGCGCTGGAGTACCTGGTCGCCTACTTGCAGGCCTACATCTTCACCTTGCTTGCGGCAGTTTACCTGTCGGAAGCGATTGATCCTCATCACTAATCTTAAAGGTGTAATCGGGGATCAGGTCGGTGACCTGGACCGATTGCAAAATGAAAAGGAATCATCATGACACCTGAAATGTTCAAGTACATCGGCGCTGGTCTGGCTACCTTTGGCTTCGTGGGCTCCGGCATTGGCCTTGGTACCATTTTCGGTAGCTACTTCCTGGCAGTATCCCGCAACCCGGCGTCTGCTCCAAAGTTCCAGACCTGGCTGTTCGTTGGCTTTGCTCTAGTAGAAGCATTTGGTATTTTCGCGCTTCTGATTGCTCTGATGATCATGTTCGTCATCTAACCTGGGTGACAGCGGAACGCACACCGCGTGGAACCGACTTTTCGTAGGAAGGGTCAAGCACACGCGGTGGAAGTTCTGGCGCATTCAGGCGACCTGACGAACCTTCTAAAGACAAACAGTGGGAGGCTCTGATGCCTCAGTTCGATATTCTAAGTGATCCGGCTGCCATTGGCCTGAACCTGGCCTGGTTTGTCGTGCTGTTCGCTTTGACCATGCTGATCGTCAACATGGGCATCAAGCGCATTATCGCTGTGCGCGAGAAGCGTGAAGTGCTGACCAGCGGCAACGTTGAAAAGGCGGAAGCTTTGCTCAACGAAGCCAAGCAGCTGATGAGCGGCTACGAGGAAAAGATGGCCACCGCGCGGAGTGAAGCGCAGGGCCTCATCAAAGAAGCCTCGGATGCAGCAGCAGTTAAGGCGGCCGATGCTCAGAGCAAGCTCGCCGATGAGCTGACCGCCAAGCGGGTTGAGATCGAGGCGGCAATTGCCAAGCAGACGGAGGCCGCCCTGGCGGAACTGTCTACGGTGGCATCTGACACGGCTTCAGCTGCGGCGGACCAGATCCTGGGCGTTAAGCTTGACGGCGATAAGCTGAGCGCTGCTGTAAAGGAAATCAGCCATGCTTGAGTTTATCATCTACGAACTTCAGCACGCGACCTTCTGGGTTGGTTTTGGTTCCATTGTTTTCCTCGCGTTTGTCTGGTGGCAAGCGGGTGACAGCATCATGGGCATGCTCGATAAGCGCGGCGTCGAGATTTCTGCGAAGATCGACGAAGCCGGCGAGCTGCTGTCTCAGGCCGAAGCTCAGATGGAAGAGTACCGGACCAAGTTCGGTGATGCCGACACGGACGCGGCGGCGATTATTGAGCAAGCTAAAGGCGAGGCTTCTCGGCTGTCCGAAAAGGCAGGCAGCGACCTCGGAGATCTGCTCGAACGGCGTAGTGCGGCTTTCGATCAACGCATGAGCCAGCTGCAGGTGCAGGCTCAGAACGACCTGAAGTCACGCGCTGCTGAATTGGCGATCGGCGCTCTGCGTAAGTCTTTGCCAGAGCAGTTGGACGCCGCGGCGCTGGCTAGTCTGGCCGACAGCGCAATCGACGACCTACCCAACCGCGTTTAAGCGGAACAGGGCAGGCATTCAAAACAAGGGGCTTTGCGGCCCCTTTTTTTGTGACCAAATTTCACTCCGACACGATGTGCATCCAAGCCGTAGGTATGAGGGAAAGTGAGCAGTATGGGCAGTCTCTCACAGGGGATGAAGTTGGGCTTGCGTGACGGCACGGCGGTCGGCCTGACCGCCGGTCTGCTGGGTCTGATGTACGCTCTGGCTGCATTAGAATCTGGGCTGAGGCCACTTGAGACGGTGTTCTATTCCCTGGTGGTTTACTCCGCTGCCGTGCAGTTCGCCGCCCTGGGCACGGATACAGCGCCAGGCGCTCTCTTGGCCCTGATCTCCGGGAGCCTGTTCATCTGCACCCGCAATGTCCTGATGTCGCTGGATATGGCGCGAGATTCGCGGGGGCGGTTGGTGGAGCTGCTGTCCATGGCTGGACTGGTCGATGCGGCCTGGGCCATGACACGGGGCTACAAGAAGGAGGACGTCTGGGGCTATTTCTGGGGACAGGCGATCGCCATTTACGTCCTATGGATGGCGGGCACCATCGCCGGCGTGGTAGTCCCACTCCCAGAGCATCCACTGATCACCGCCGCCTTTGCTGCAACGCCGGTGGTGTTCTTCTCCCTGATGATCGCGCTGCTTTGGCGCAATGGTGTCAACAAGCTCCCCCATCTGGGCGCGGCGCTGCTGACCGTAGGCGCGGCCAAGGTTCTGGGACTTCCAGACACGGCGGCGGCCTTGCTGGGAGCCAGTATGGCAGGATTTGCCTTTGCCATGCTGACACCCCTCGAAGCGGTCACCGCGGATGCGGGAGACAAGTCGTGAGGCTGGACGTCGTTCTCATCGGTCTGGCGCTGTCGGCTGTGGTGATGATCAGCCGAATGGGGCCATTTGCGCTGTTGGCTGGGCGGACGCTTCACCCCCGTGTGCGCAAGCTGATTGAGGTCATGCCCGGCTGTGCGATCGCCGGGTTTTTGATCACCTGGGCGCTGCCTTCAGAAGGCGAAGCCATCGTCGAAAAGCTGCCGCTGTGGCTGGGCAGTCTGACCGGCATTGCGATTTGCTGGCCCACGGGGCGGCTGTTGCTGAGCATTCTGGCGGGCCTGAGCGTCGCCTCGCTAGGCAGCCTCGTCTTTTAAGGCCGCCTGCGCGGCAGCAAGCCGTGCGATCGGCACCCGGTAGGGTGAGCACGACACGCTGTTTAAACCCAGATCGTGGGCAAGCGTCACCGAAGCCGGCTCCGCCCCCTGCTCACCACACAGCCCCATGGGCATATCCGTCTTGGTGATCCGTCCGCGCTTTACAGCAATGGCCAGCAGCTCCCCCACCCCTTGCTCATCGAGCACGCGGAAAGGGTTTGAAGCCAGCAGGCCGAGGTTGCGGTATTCAGGCATAAACGTTCCGGCATCGTCCCGCGACAGGCCAAAGGCGAGCTGGGTCAGGTCATTGGTGCCGAAAGAGAAGAAATCACAGCCCTGCGCAATCTCCTCCGCACACAGACACGCGCGGGGGGTTTCGATCATGGCACCGATACCGATGCTCTGGCGCGCGTCTTCGGTGACTATAGGCTCCAACCGCTCGCGCAGGATCGACACCTCGCTCGCAGACGATATGAGCGGCAGCATGATATCAACATGCGGCTGGATCCCCTGCTTGCGGGCCTGACGGCAGGCGGCCATCAAGGCGCGGACCTGAGATTCGTAAATCTCCGGGAACATGATCCCCAACCGACACCCCCGCAGTCCCATCATAGGGTTGGCTTCACGCAGGGCCTCTAGCCGCCGCTGGATGCGCAGCAGTCCCAGACCCGTCGCCTCAGAGAGTTGCTCGATTTCACCGCTTTCCGAGGGCAAGAATTCGTGCAGCGGCGGGTCGAGCAGGCGCACCGTGACCGGCTTGCCCTGCAACACCACCAACAGCCGCAGAAACTCAGCCTGCACCAGCGGTTCCAACTCCCGCAGCACCGCTTCCCGCGCCTGTACGGTTTCAGCGAGAATCATACGCTGTACATCGCCCAGTCGTTCGGCATTGAGGAACATGTGCTCGGTCCGGCACAAACCGATGCCTTCCGCACCAAAGTGCAGCGCCAGTTCAACTTCTGCGACGGTTTCGGCGTTGGCGAGGACGTCCATTGAGCGGATGGAGTCGCACCAACCCATGATCTTGTCAAAGGCCTCGGGCAGCGTTGGCTCCTGCGTCTCGACGCGCCCAGGCAGAACCCGGCCCGACGTGCCGTCAATGGTCAGCCAGTCTCCCTCATAGAACAGCTGATCGCCGATTTTCAGGGTCCGGCTGTCGGGGTCAATGTCCATCTCCCGCACGCCGACCACACACGGCTTGCCCAGCCCACGCGCGATCACTGCGGCGTGGCTGGTCATGCCGCCCGCGCGGGTGACCACGCCCGCAGCGACGGTGATAGCGCGGATATCCTCAGGTGTGGTTTCCTTGCGCACCAGTAGGACAGGGCCTGCGCCCGATGTTTGCGCCACATCGATGGCGTCGCGGGCAGAAAAATAGATGCGCCCGGCCACAGCGCCCGGGCTGGCGTTGATACCCTTGGCGATGGTCAGGTTCTCACCCCCTGGCGCCAATCGAGGGTGGAGCAATTCTTCGAGGTCCAGCGCGGAAATCTGCTGCAAACCCTGCGCCTGACTGACATGCCCCTGCTCAACCAGATCGACCAGCGCCGTGAACTTCTGACGCGGCGAGAGAACCAGCGGTTCAGCGTCGAAAACCTTACCGTCCGCAATGGTCAGCCTTAGTGGCTGGCCCAGCGTAGCCTCAGCCTGCGCGGTCAGCTCACCGCCGGTAGCTTCTCCCGTGCTGGCGTCGCGGCTGTCAATTTCGACCAGAGTGGCGGCGGGGGTTTCCTGGATGACCCAGTGGCGCGGTTCCTCGTCCACCAGTCCCAACATGCGCGCGCGTTCCAGAGCCTGGCGCTGAAGCTCCAGCGTGCTGCTGAGGTCGTTGTTGGTGATCGTTGTCGCAGCGCGGAGTCGTGCGCCCTCGTAGCGCAGTGACATTTCAGACGTAAACGTTCGCGCTGCCGCAGACGCATCATCATCCGTCTCGCACAGCGTCAGGGGTGCGACGGCCAATCCCGCCGCCGCCAGTTTCTCAAGTCGGCCAGCTACTGTTCCCATACCAAAGCCGAGGCTCCACGCGATCGCCGGAGAGAGGGGTTCAGCCCTCCAGCGCAGACAAACGAACCACAGAATCTACAGACCCGAGGAACTGAGACAAGAGTGCAAGACGGTTTTCGCGCACCGCTGCGACATCAGCGTTTACCATGACGCCTTCGAAGAAGTCATCAATCGGGGCTCTGAGTTTGGCCAGTTCATTGAATGTTGCTCCAAAATCCTCCGCCGCGAGGTACTCTCCGGCCTTGGAACCGGACAAGGCGGCGTGTAATGCGCGTTCGGCGGGTTCCTCGAGCAGGCTGGCGTCGATCGAGCCTACACTCAGCTTACCTTTGGCCTTTTTCGCCTCTGCACGCAGAATGTTGGCGGCTCGGCGGTATCCGGCGAGCAAATCGGCCCCGGAGTCTGTGCCGACAAAGTCGCGCAGAGCTTCCACACGCTTGGTCACGCGGACCAGATCGTCGTCCATACTGTCCCCGGATTCGAACACAGCCGTAATCCAGTCGTGACGCAAGCCACGGTCTTTGAGCGTGACTTTCATGCGGTCAGCGATGAACCCAAGCAAGTCGGCGGACACGTCACTGCTGCCGCCATAGAGCATTTCAGCTTCGCGGAAGGCATTGATCAGCGGAATGCGGATGTCGTTCTCAACCAGCAAGCGCACAACACCCAGCGCGGCGCGGCGCAGCGCGAAGGGGTCTTTGGAGCCTGTAGGTTTCTCATCAATCCGCCAGAAACCGACCAGCGAGTCGATCTTGTCCGCCAGCGCAACGGCGATCGAGAGCGGCGCAGACGGGCAGTCATCGTTTGGACCCAGCGGTGAGTAGTGTTCACTAATCGCTTGCGCCACGGCGGCATCTTCACCGTCATGGGTGGCGTAGTACGCGCCCATGACGCCCTGCAACTCGGGGAATTCGCCCACCATGCCGGTGGTCAGGTCGGCCTTGGACAGGCGCGCTGCGGAGCGCGCGGCATCACGGTCGGCACCGTCGATATGAGAGCTCAACCAAGCCGCCATCGGAGCCATGCGATCGATCCGGTCGCCCACCGTACCGAGTTTGGCATGGAAGACGATCGACGACAGCGCGGGTACGCGGTTTTCGAGCGGTTCCTTGCGGTCCTGGTTCCAGAAGAACTCAGCATCAGACAGGCGCGCTGCAAGCACCCGCTCGTTGCCGCCTGCGATCCGGGCGAAGGTTTCGGCTTCGCGCTGGCCGTCCGCCACGGTGATGAAATAGGGGGCAAGTGTGCCGTCGGGCTGCTGCAAGGCAAAATACTTCTGATGCTCCTTCATCGACAGCACCAGCACCTCCTTGGGAACCGCCATAAAGCGGTCCGGGATCTGTCCGCGCACGATGGTCGGCCATTCGACCAGACCCGTCACTTCGTTGAGCAGGCCCACGTCTTCGATCAGCGTGCAATCAACCTCCTGTGCTGCCTTGCGCGCACCGGCGAGGATGGCGTCAGCGCGCTCGGCGGGGTTGATGACCACCGAGGCGTCGCGGAGTTGGTCCTCAAAGGTCGCTGGGTTTGTAAGCGCAATCGCGCCGGCGCCAGAAAAGCGATGCCCTTCGGTCTCCCGCCCAAACGCGATGCTTTCGCCCCCGCCCAGGTCGAGCTGGCCCGGCACCACTGCCTCCCCGAACAGCGCCACAACGCGGTGCAGCGGACGCACCCAGCGGAACGAACCCCGACCCCAGCGCATGGACTTGGGCCAGGTGAAATCGCGGATGGATTTTTCGATCAAAGCCGGCAGCAGGTCGAGGGTCTGCTGACCCTTGATGTGCTGCACAGCGAAGTAAAAGTTGCCCTTTGGCGTCTCGCGCATTTCGGCCTGATCCAGCGATTCAAGACCATTCGCCGAAAGGAACCCGGCTACGGCCTGCTCCGGCGCGCCTTCGCGCGGGCCACGGCGCTCTTCGCTGCGGTCTGCCTGTGAGGTTGGAATATCGGCGATCCGCAGGGCGATGTGCCGTGGGGCGTACCAGACATCGACCGCGCCCACGCTCAGGCCCTCGGCTTTGAGCGCGTCGGCCATGGACTTGGCCAGATCGTTGGCCGCGGCCCGTTGCATACGAGCGGGAATTTCTTCGGAAAACAGGTCAATCAGCAGGGTTTCAGTCGCGCTCATGATCAAACCTCCACAGACATGGGTTGAGGTTGCTCACCCCGCCCACCGGGACTATCTGCCCAGGCTTCTGCGCAGCCCTTGGCCAGCGCCCGAACCCGCCCGATATACGCTTGTCGCTCCGTCACGGAAATCACACCGCGCGCGTCCAGCAGGTTAAACAGGTGAGAGGCCTTCATGGTTTGGTCGTAAGCAGGAAGTGAAAGCGGCGGGTTCTGGCTGAGCAGGTGCTGAGACATGGACTCAGCGTCTTTGAAATGCTGGAACAGGGCTTCGGTGTCGGCGTGCTCAAAGTTGTAAGCGGAGAACTCCTGCTCTGCTTGGAGGAACACATCGCCGTAACACTTGCCCCCCTGCTCAGTCGGGATGCCGTCCCAGTCGAGCTCATAGACATTGTCCACGCCCTGAACGTACATGATCAGTCGCTCCAGACCATAGGTCAGCTCCAGCGGGACCGGGTTGCAGTCAATGCCGCCAACCTGCTGAAAATAGGTGAATTGACTGACTTCCATGCCGTCGCACCAGATCTCCCAACCCAGCCCCCAGGCCCCCAGCGTCGGGCTTTCCCAGTCGTCCTCAACGAAGCGAACGTCGTGTTTTTGCAGATCGATGCCCAGCACTTCAAGCGAACCGAGATACAGCGCTTGCGCGTTTCCCGGGCTGGGCTTCATCAGTACCTGGAACTGGTAATAGTGCTGCAAGCGATTGGGGTTGGCGCCGTAGCGACCGTCGGTGGGACGGCGCGAAGGCTGGACATAGGCGGCGTTCCAGATGGTATCGCCGATCGATCGCAGCGTCGTTGCCGGGTGAAACGTGCCGGCACCCACTTCCATATCGTAGGGCTGCAGGACCACACAGCCCTGGTCCGCCCAATAGGTTTGCAGGTTCAAGACGAGACGCTGAAAACAAGTTGCCTTGTCAGCTTTTTGCTTCTGAAAAGTCACGGGGTCTGGCTCTCAGGTGTATCCATGTTGGCGCAGACCCTAGCCCCTTGCGCGGCGGGAAAACAGCAGCGATCCGACGGGACGCCCCCGCCCGCCCTGCAACCCTCCTGCACCGCGCTGGCTTATTGAACCGATGTCAGGGCCGTTCAGAGCCCGTATTGCCCCCAGAGTGCCCGGTTTTCCAGTGAGGAAAGAGCTGAGGCAAGGGGGTCACCACCGCTGCGGGATCCAAGCAGGCCGAGCAGGGGCAAGCCGCGCTTGGGCTTGTTGACCAGCTTGATCTGTACCGCGTCGCCAAAGCGGGCGCGCAGGGTTGAGCGCATGTCGCCCACGCTGTCCACCATGCCCAGCTCCAGCGCCCGTTCGCCCAGGAATACGTCACCATTCATCAGGCTGCGCGGATCTTCAGTCTTGAACTTGTCGCCCCGGCGCAGCTCGACGAAGCGGCGGAAGATTTCGTGCAGGTCCAGTTGCAGCGATTTGATCCACTCAACATCGCTGTCCTTTTCCGCGCTGAAGGGGTCCAGGCGTGATTTGTTCTCACCGGCCGTATAGAGCCGTCGCTCCACGCCGAGCCGTTCCATCAGGCCGGTAAAACCGAAGCCGCCACTGATCACTCCAATCGAGCCAACAATCGAGGCCGGATCGGCAACGATTTCATCGGCAGCACAGGCAAGCCAATAGCCGCCACTGGCCGCCACGTCTTCGGTAAAGGCGATAACCGGCACGCCCTTTTCATCCGCCAGCTGACGGATGCGCGCGGCGATGAGGTTGGATTGGACCGGACTGCCACCGGGCGAGTTGATCAGCAGCGCAACCGCAGACAGGTTCGCAGGCTTGAAGGTCTTTTCGATGTCAGCCGCTAGGGTTTCGAGGTTCAGTACAGGACCGCCACCGCCCAGGGGGCCGTTGCTCTTGGTGGGGCTGATCACCCCGTGAAGCCGGAGGACATTGACACGCCCCGGTCCACCAGAGGCGCCAACCAGTCGGTTTAGGAGAGGGATTCGCTTAAGCATATTTTATTGGCCTTTGAAGGTTGGCCGGCGACGCTCGGAAAAGGCGGCGACGGCCTCGGAATAATCTTGGCTTTCGTACAAATGGGCGGTCAGGTCGCGCTCTGCCAGACTGCCCGGCGCCGGCGCATCCGCGATCAGGCGTTTGTGAGCACGGTGAGACAGCGGCGCAAGCTTTAGAATAGCACTCAGCCGCTGGTCCAGCAGGTCATCAAGGTCTTCGGATAGGTCGTTTATCAGTCCGATCCGGCGGGCTTCATCGGCGTCGATCGTGCGAGCGGTATAAATC
This sequence comes from Geminicoccus sp., assembly GCA_002705565.1. Lineage (GTDB taxonomy): Bacteria > Pseudomonadota > Alphaproteobacteria > UBA7985 > UBA7985 > UBA7985. Next base: position 24,625 of record PAHJ01000029.1, read on the forward strand.
AGATCATAGGTGTGGGCTGGACCGATCAGACGATAAAGCCGCTCCAGCGCCCAAGCGTTATATGTGAAGCTCATTTTTGCCGGGGGCGCACAAAAGCTTGCTGCTGGCCCGGCAAAGCGAAGATCGCAGGCCAGCGCCATCATCAATCCACCGCCAAAACAGGCCGCATGGATGCGCGCCACCGTTGGGACTGGGATCGCTGCCAGTGCCTGCAAGGCGCCGTCAACTTCGGCGTTATAAGCATGAGCCGCCGCCGCGCCCATTCGGTATTCGGCAAATTCTTTGATATCGCCGCCTGCGCTGAAGGCACGCTCGCCTGCACCACTGAGCACGACAGCGCGCAGGTCGTCGCGACGGCCCAATTCTTGACCAAGCTGCGCTAACCGCCGCCAATCTTCCAGCCCAAGGGCATTCAAGCGCTCCGGCGCGTTCAGGATCAGGCGTGCAACGCCCGTGTCTTCATCGATTGAGAGATCAAACATGCCCGCCTTTTAGCAAGGCAGCGGCATTACCGCGAGTGGTTCGATTGCTGGCGAAAGTCAACGTGTTCAACGTTGCTTTCGGCATAGTGCCCGCTGTTGCCCGAAAAGAGGGATTCGACGTTATCCAGTAGGGTCAAGGCGGTGTCTGAAGCCAGAGAATAGAAGATCGATTGTGCCTGTCGCCGGGTCTTCACCAACCCCTCCGACCGCAAAATCGCCAAATGCTGGGATAAGGCGGACTGGCTCAAACCAACGCGCTCGGCAATGTCGTTAACCGACATTTCGCTGGTCCGCAGCATCATCAGGATCAACAGCCGCCGATCGTTCGACATGGAGCGCAGCATGCGGCTGGCGGACTCAAGGTCGAAGTGAGCGATGGACGTCGCAAGGCTATGGCTGTTTATTCTCGTCATGGTAGTGATGTTTCTCAAAAGCTCTGAAAGTCAACGCTTGGGGATCTAAAATGTGACATTGAGCTTGGGCGGGTCTATTTGACAGGGGTCAGCACTGCGCAATGATTGCCTCAACAGGGCCTATGTAAAGGGTTGGAAAACCCGCTAGGCTCGAAACGCAGGCCCGACTGGCGGGGCGGTATTTGGAATTGTTTGGGAGAATAGGGGTTTGGTCGATTTGGATCTCACGGGGCTGAAGTGCCCCTTGCCGGTGCTCAAAGCCCGCAAAGCGTTGCGCGGGTATGATGAAGGGGCTGAGGTGCGGATCCGCGTAACCGACCCACGTGCACCTGGCGACTTCAAGGCGCTCTGTGACACAGTCGGTCACGCCATGGTCTCAGAGGAACGCGATGGCGACGGTAAAATTCTGACCCTGAGGGTGCACAAGGCTTAGTCGATCCCCTTGGTACCGGGTTTCACCCCGCGAAATAGACGGCAAGCTGGTCAGCAAAAAACCACGCGCCCAGCCCTGCGAAAAACAGCAGGGAGGAGATAACAGCCAGAATTTTCATGCGCGTCTTCATGGAAGCCTCTTCGAATTTACCAACAGGAACCTGTTGGCCCACCCATAGCCCTGCAGTCGCCCCCGTGCAAAACAAAGGGGCAGAGCGAACACACCGATCAGCCCAACGTTAAGAGGATGAATGGCATGGCGAACCTAATCTTCACGCATCAAGCCTGCGGGCTGCACGGCGATGTGCGCGCCTCAGACGGGGAATCGGTTCCACGCGGCTGGGGACATCCGGAGCAGCCCTTGCGGCTGGACGCCGTCATGCAAGGTCTGTCTGCCTCGCCTGCGCTGGCAGCGGTCGAACGCCGCGAACCGGGTAAAGCCAACCCCGAACGCCTCAAAACCCTGCACGGCCAATCCTATGTTGATGCCATGCTACAACCGGTTCCGAGCGGTGTAGTCGATTGGTATGATGCCGACACCGGTCGGACCCGAGGCACACCCGATGCAGCCCTGCTGGCTGCTGGCGGCGCGATTGAGGCGGCTGAAATGGCCATGTCCAACCAGCCTATTGATCGCATTTTCGTCGCCACCCGTCCTCCGGGCCACCATGCCGAAGCCAATCGGGCCATGGGTTTCTGCTTCTTTGGTAACGTCGCACTAGCCGCCAACCGGGCGCTGGAGATGGGTGCAAACAGGGTTGCTGTTCTGGATTTTGATGTCCACCACGGCAATGGCACGCAAGCCCTTCTCTGGGATAATCCTGACACCCTGTTTGTCAGCAGCCAGCAAATGCCGCTCTGGCCCGGCTCAGGCAGTGCGGACGAAACCGGTGCGCACGGTGACAACGTGATGAACATCCCGCTAGAGTCCGGGACGACCAGCGCGGGGTTTTTGGAGGCGTGGAAGCCTGCGCTGGACCGTGTCGACGCGTTGGAACCGGATTTGATCGTGATCTCGGCCGGGTTTGATGCCCACGCCGACGATCCTTTGGCAGGCTTGAACGTCGAAGAAGATGGTTTTGCCGACCTAACGGCACAGATTGTCGCCCTCGCCGACAGCCATTGCGGGGGCCGGGTTGTGTCTGTGCTGGAAGGCGGTTACGACCTGCCTGCCCTGTCCCGAAGTGTAGCGGCGCACGCCAGCGCCCTGTTTCAAGGAGTTTGATGGATCCATGGCTGAAACTGAACTGCCCGACGACATCAAAGCGATGAGCTTTGAGCAAGCGCTGGACGAGTTGCGCGGCATTGTCGATGGTCTGGAAAAGGGCGACGGATCGCTCGACCAGAGCATCAAGGCTTATGAACGCGGGTCTTTGCTGCGCATGCACTGCGACGCCAAGCTACGCGAAGCACACATGAAGATTGAGCAGATCCGCGTCAAATCGGACGGGTCCGCCGATACCGAACCCTTCGACAGCTGATTGACTGAATTGACCGCATCCTTGGACAATTTCAACGCCCAGCGTGCAGCCTATGCTGAGCGGATCGAAGCTTCGCTGACCCGCGCCTTTGCCCAATGGAGCGCCCCGGCGCAGCCTCCGGAAACCCGGGTGGAAGACGCCAGTGCCTTCGGGCTGCTGGGGGGTGGAAAGCGGTTGCGGGCCATGTTGGCACTGGCAGCAGGCGAGGCAGTGGGTCTGAGCGCAGACGAGGCGGAGACCATCGCCGTGGCCGTGGAGACCCTTCATGCCTACAGCCTGGTCCACGACGATCTTCCCGCCATGGACGACGCTGACACCCGACGCGGCCAACCCTCGGTTCACCGCAAATACGACGAAGTCACCGCCATTCTCGCTGGGGATCAGCTGCTGACCTACGCGCTGGGCCATCTGGCCGACTTGCCTGTTGCGTGCCGCGCCCTGTCTGAGGCGGGCGCACGCATGGTCCGGGGGCAGATGCTGGACCTGCTCAGCGAGCGTGAGGGCGTGACGCTGGACCTGGTCGCGCTGGAGCGCTTACAGGCGCAGAAAACCGGCGCGGTGATACGGTTTGCCTGCGAAGCTCCTGCATTGGTTGCCAAAAACGATTTTGCTGCCCAGGCCCTGCACCGTTACGGCAGCCATCTTGGGCTGGCTTTTCAGATCACCGATGACATCCTCGATGCTGTGTCTGACGCGGGAACACTGGGAAAGCCCGTGGGCGCAGACGCGCAGGCGGGAAAGGCAACCTTTGTCACGCTTCTGGGCCTCGCGGCTGCCCGTGCACGGAGCGAACAGGAAATATTCGCAGCCAAGGCTGCCCTTGCCCCCCTCCAATCCCATATGAATGAGGAGAGCGCGGCAC
>PAHJ01000030.1 GCA_002705565.1 Geminicoccus sp.
GCGACGCCGCTGAGCGCGGTGCAACCGTCTATGGCGAGTGCGGCGGCTATATGGTTCTGGGGCAGGCCATGACGGTCAACGGCACCCGGTTCGCGATGGCCGGACTGCTTCCGGTCAGCACGCATTTCAACGACGGCGACGCGCGAACACTGGGCTATCGTTCGCTGACAGCACCGGAAGATTTCTGGGCCGGCTCCGCGCTAAAAGGACACGAGTTCCACGCTTCCCGCGCCGAATGCCACGCGCCACCGACGCTGTTTGAGGTAACGGACAGCAGACAGGCGTCTATGGGCCTTCACGGGCATCGAAACGGCAATATTGTAGGGTCATACATCCACGTTATCGACAGGGACCCCACCAACCCAGTCCTCTGACGCCCCAAGCGACACCCAAATCAAAGGGACAACTAAGTCATGGAGATTTTCGATCTCGCCGTCATCGGCGGCGGCGTGAACGGAACAGGGACTGCGCGCGATGCGCAAGGACGGGGCCTGAAAACACTACTGGTCGAAGCCAAGGATTTCGCCAGTGGCACGTCGTCGGCCTCGACCAAGCTAATCCACGGTGGCCTGCGCTATCTGGAAAACTACGAGTTCAAGATGGTCGGCGAAGCGCTGGCGGAGCGGGAAGTGATCATGCGCGCCGCGCCCCATATCGTTTGGCCATTGCGCTTTTGCTTGCCCCACTCGCCGGAGCAGCGACCCTTTTTGATGATCCGTGCCGGTTTGTTTCTTTATGACCATCTGGGCAAGCGTGAGCTTTTGCCCGGCTCCAAGGGCTTGTCCCTGCGCTCTGGGCCCGAAGGCGCGCCGCTGCAGGATTGGGTCAAGCGCGGGTTTCTCTATTCCGATTGCTGGGTACAAGATGCCCGGCTGGTGGTGCTGAACGCTATGGACGCGCAGGCCCGCGGCGCGACCGTCCGCACCCGCACCAAAGTCACCAGCGCCCGTCGCACCGAAGATGGCAAGCTCTGGACCCTGACTTTGCAGGCCGAGGATGGCACCGAAACCACCGCACAGGCGCGCGCTGTGGTCAACGCTGGTGGACCTTGGGCCGCGGATATCGATACACAAGTAGTTGGCTCCAATAACCCCGCCAAACTGCGGCTTGTCCGCGGCTCGCATATCGTGGTGCCAAGGGCGTTTGACGGTGATCACGCCTACATCTTCCAGAACACCGATGGCCGCATCCTATTCGCCATTCCCTATGAGCAGGATTTCACCCTGATCGGCACCACCGATGTCGAGCACACCGACGACCCGCGCGAGGTCCATTGCACGGCGGAAGAACAGCGCTACATGCTCACCGCCGTAAACCGCTATTTCAAGAAAACGCTGACTGATGCAGACGTGGTCTGGACCTACGCCGGGGTTCGTCCACTGCTGTTTGAGGAAGGTAAGTCGGCTTCCAAGGTCAGCCGGGATTATTCCTACCGTCTCGACGGCACGCCGGGCGGTGACGCACCACTTTTGACCATTTTTGGGGGTAAACTAACCGCTTACCGAGAGCTTTCGGAAGAAGCCGTGGACCACTTCAAGCCGTTCTTTGACATGCGGCCATCCTGGACCAGAGGATCGGTGCTGCCCGGCGGCGATATTGGCCTCGACTTCAACGCGGCGCTGGCCGAATTCACTGCCGCTCACGCGACCATCGATTCCAAGACCGCCTGGCGGCTGCTGCGAAACTACGGGTCTTTTGCCTACGATATTGCACAGAACCAGGGCGAAGACCTGGGCAGTGGCGTTTCACAAGGTGAAATCGAGCATCTCAAGAACCGGGAATACGCCACAGCGCTGGATGATGTACTGTGGCGACGGTCCAAGCTTGGTTTGGTCGCCTCTGACGAAACCCGGCAGCGGATCAACGCCATTCTCGCCGCCTGATCCCAGCCTACGCGGCCTTTGTCCCACCAACCCGGCTCCGGCCACTCCCTGCAAAGAGACCCCGACACCATGGCCCGATTTCTCACCCTCTCCGATGCCAACGTCAGTGGAAAAACCGTTCTGGTCCGCGCTGATCTGAATGTTCCCATGGCCGATGGACAGGTCAGCGACGGCACCCGGCTCGACCGTCTGGTTCCCACGCTTGAGCTCCTGACACAGCGCGGTGCTAAAGTCGCTGTGCTCAGCCATTTTGGTCGCCCCAAAGGCAAAGTTGTGCCGGAGATGTCGCTAGAGCCCGTCGCCGCCGCTTTGGCTGAGGTGCTGGGCGCCAGCGTGCAGTTCGCGCCTGATTGCGTCGGCAGTGAGGCTCGCGCCGCCCTCGACTTCCTGCCCGCTGGCCACGTCATTGTGTTGGAAAACACCCGCTTCCACGCTGGTGAAGAGGCCAACGATCCTGCGCTGAGTGCTGCCATGGCGGAACTGGGTGACCTGTACGTCAACGACGCCTTTTCAGCCGCCCATCGCGCCCACGCCTCGACCGAAGGCATCACCCGTCACCTGCCTGCCTACGCCGGGCTGGCCATGGAGGCGGAGCTGACCAATCTCGGCGCCGCACTGGACGATCCGGAAAGGCCAGTTGCCGCCATCGTTGGCGGGGCCAAGGTTTCCACCAAAATTGATGTGCTCAAGCACCTGGTCACCAAGGTCGATATGCTGGTGATCGGCGGGGGCATGGCGAACACATTCCTGCTCGCCGCAGGGTTTGATCTTGGCAAGAGCCTGGTCGAAGCCGACCTGACCGACACCGCCAAGGAGATCCTCGCCGCCGCCAAGGCCTCAGGCTGCACGGTGTTCCTGCCCGAAGACGCCAACGTCGCCGAGACCATAGACAGCGGAGAGGATTCCTACATCGTCACTGTCGATGACGTCCCGGAAACCCACATGATCCTCGACTACGGCCCTCTGGCGACAGAAAGCCTGCTGGACCGGATGAGGGAGACGCGCACGGTGGTCTGGAACGGCCCTCTGGGCGCGTTTGAGTTTTACCCCTTTGGCATAGCGACCTTCACGCTGGCCGAGTGGATCGCGACGGCGACCCGGGACAGTGGGTTGGTATCCGTGGCCGGGGGCGGTGATACGGTGGCCGCGCTCGCGCGCGCTGGCGTTGAGCAGGATTTGACCTATGTCAGTACAGCAGGCGGTGCTTTTCTTGAGTGGATGGAAGGCAAAGTCCTGCCAGGCGTGAAAGCGCTTGAGGAGGCGAAAGCCAGGGACCAGGCAAAGGATGCAACGTGATGAGCAGCAAAACCCTGACACCGGATTTTCGCCGGGAAATTCCTGAGGGCGACCACCTCGAACGCGCGATTTGCAATCACTGCAGCTTCATTGATTACCACAATCCGCGTGTGGTGGTCGGCGCCGTGCCCGTTTTTGAAGACAAGATCCTGCTTGCCCGCCGGGCCATCGAACCCCGGCACGGTTACTGGACTGTACCCGGTGGCTATATGGAAAAAGGCGAATCCTTGCAGGAAGGCGCAGCGCGGGAGACTTGGGAAGAATGCGGCGCAAGGATCGAGGTTGGCCCGTTGCTGGGCATGTTTACCGTTCCCCACATCGCCCAGGTGCAGGTCTTCTTCTACGCCGACTGCCCCGATGGTAAGGCCGTCGCCGGACCGGAATCGCTGGAAGTGAAGTGGTTCGGCTTCGACGAGATCCCGTGGGAGGACTATTCTTTCCCATCGAGCAAAAAATCGCTGAGCCACTTTCTGAAAATCAAGGACCAGCCCCAAGCCACCTGGGTGCCACGCCTAGAAACGCTGGCCCCGGTGGGTCGTTAGGTCGCTAAGTCGCTAACCCTCGGGTCGAAAAACGCTATTTTTGGTTGATCAGGACGATACCAGCACTGACCATCATCAGCGACACCACCAGTCGGATTGTCAGCGGCTCGCCCAGTAGCAGTACCCCAAAGGCCGCCCCGAACACGGGGGTAAGAAAGATGAATGACGCCATTTGCGTTGCTGGATAGTGCCGGACGATCCACAACCAGGCCGTAAAGCCAAAGCACACCACGATCACCACCTGAAACACCAGAACCCCTGCTATCACCGGAGTAAAATCGCGGATCAAGGGGCCAAAAATCGGGCTTTCGGGCGCAACCGCCGCCAGTATCATGCTGGCTGGAATCAGGATTATTGCCGAGACCACAAGCTGAAACGACAGCTGGGTTTCATTACTAGCCTGACCAAAAGGAGTCCGGCGGATCACCAGCGCCAGCAGGGCCCAGAACGCTGCGCCGGTCAGGCAAAGCAGATCCCCCAGCCAGCCCAGATTACCATCCGTCGTCTCGGTAAACAGCCGCTCGCTGAGAACCAGCACGACGCCAGCCAACGCAACCACAATCCCCGCCCAGCGGATCAGGTTCAGCCGCTCTCCGGGGATAAACAGGTGCGCGAGGACCGCCATCCACAGGGGCATGGTGTAGAACAGCAGAGTCGTCCGGCTCACCGAGGTCAGATCCAGCGCGATGAACAGAAACAGGAACTCTGCCCCGAACAGGAATCCAACAAACAGCCCCGGCAGGATAAAGGCGCGCTTGATCGTGTAGCGTCGACCCATGGCGTAGACGAAGGCGGTCATCACCAGTGCCGCCAATGCCGACCGCAATCCCGCCTGAAACACCGGCTGTACGCCCGTGTTAACGAACTTCACCAGCACCTGATTGAAGGCCATCAGCAAGGTGAAACCAACCATGGCGGCGACACCGGTGGCGTCGAAATGCGTCTTGCGGTTGTCTTCTGTCACAAAAAAAGGGCCTCGCTTCCATCGAAGCCAGACCCTCGCACGGTTCGTAGTGCTTTCAAAGCCCCCGACACAGGGTCAGACCCTGAAGTCAGGCGGCTTAAACGGCGCAGGCTCTACTGCACGTCACTAAGCAACGCCGCGATTTCGTTGGGGTCTCTGCCTGTGTAGGCATCGATTTTCTCACCGCCGACGTAGAAAAACAAGGTGGTCTTGCCGTACTGGTTGCCGCCGACCATCGCCGGCTTGTCAGCGTCATCGATGTCGATGGCGAAGACCTTCACGTCGGAGTAGCCTTCTGGGTCAGATTGCAGCAATTTGGCCAGCGAGCGGCGCTGGGCCTTGCAAAAGGGGCACCAGGTCGCCCAGGCATTGATGATCACGCGCTCGCCGTTGTCGATGGCGGTTTGCGCGGCTTCGGCATCCCATTCCATAAAGCCAAAATTCTCGTTGGTATCAGCGTGGGCCAACGTGTTGAACGCGAACGCGGCGCAGAGCACGGCGAGCCAATGGGAAATGCGCTTGATCATGATGGGGTTCCTTACCTGAAAACAGCAGGCGGACCAGAAATCTGTGCCTGCCTCGGGAGAGGTTTGGCAAAGTTCGTTGCTAACGGTCCAGTCAGGAACCCGTGAGCCTCGCAGAAAGTGTGAAGTAAAGGCTCAAGTCTCCGTCTCACCCATTCCGGTCAGGGCCTGCGCAAACTCTTCGGCATCAAACGGCTGCAAGTCAGCGGCGGTTTCACCCACACCAATGGCATGCACGGGCAAGCCGAACTTGTCAGCCAAGGCCACCATCACGCCGCCCTTGGCCGTGCCGTCGAGCTTGGTAACGATCAGCCCGGTGATGTCGGCGGTCTTGCGGAAGATCTCAACCTGAGACAGCGCGTTTTGTCCGGTGGTGGCGTCGAGGATCAGCAAGGTATCGTGCGGCGCGTCGGGCTGCACCTTTTTGATCACCCGGACCACCTTCGACAGCTCGTCCATCAGATCCGCCTTGTTGTGCAGCCGCCCCGCCGTGTCCATCAGCACGATGTCCGCGCCGACTTCCTTGGCCCGCGTGATCGCCTCAAAGGCCAAAGCGGCAGCGTCCGTACCTTGCTCCTTAGACACGATTTCAGACCCGGTACGGTCCGCCCAGATCTTCAATTGCTCGATTGCCGCCGCGCGGAAGGTATCCCCGGCTGCCAGCAGCACGCGGTGGCCGCCGTCGGTAAAGTGCTGGCTGAGCTTGCCGATCGTGGTGGTCTTTCCCGAGCCGTTGACGCCGACCACAAGGATGACGTGGGGGGCGTTGCTGGTGTCGATTTCGAGCGGGACTTCGACCGGGCGCAGGATGGCCGTGATCTGTTGGGCGAGCGCTTGCCGGATTTCGTCGTCGGTGACTTCCTTGTTGAAGCGCGTTTTGGCGAAGTCAGCGACAATCTTTGCGGCCGGTGCAGCACCCAGATCTGCGAGAATCAGCGCCTCCTCCAATTCTTCGAGCGCGTCGTCGTCCAGGGTCCGTTTGTTGAACGCCCCCGTGATGCCGCTCGTCAGCCGCGCCGAGGACTTGGCGAGGCCACCGGTCAGGCGGCTCAGCCATGACCGGCTTTCTGGTTCTGGTTCTGGGTCTGATTCCGGCTCTGGCTCGGACGCGGACCCTGGCTCTGGCTCTGGCTCTGGTGCCGCGTCCGGTTCAGTCGCGGCAACCACTTCCGCTTCCGCTTCCTCATCCGGCACAGTGGCGCGGACCAGCGCTGCGATATCGTCGTCTTCGACCGTCTCAGGCTGCGCCTGGGGTGTCTCGATCTTAGGTTCTTTCTTGCGTTGCCACGGCCAGCGCATCAGTGCGGCACTCCCATCAGTATTCCATCCTGCAAATCCACCAGCGCCAGAGTTTCCAGCGCACCGGCGGGGGGCGTGCTGCCGTCTAATCGACGAACAGACGCAAAGTTCGGCGTTCGGCCCCAGCCGTCTTTTTCAAACAAGACCGAGACCACATCGCCCTGCTGCGCTGACAAGAAGGCCGCTTTGGCCAAATCGCCCTTGGCCCGCAGGCGGGCCGCGCGCGCCTTGCGCTCAGCCTTCGCCACGGGCGGCATTTTCGCCGCGGGCGTGCCGTCGCGCTCGGAATAGGGGAAAACATGCAGGTACGTCAGACCGCAATCGTCTACCAGATCGAGTGAAGCGCGGAACATGGCTTCGGTTTCGGTGGGAAAGCCGGTGATGATATCCGCCCCCAGCGCGCAATCCGGGCGCAAGCGCCGCAGCTCCGCGGCCAACTCAACCGCATGATGGCGCAGGTGCCGCCGCTTCATGCGCTTGAGGATCAAGTCGTTGCCTGCCTGCAAGCTCAAATGAAAATGAGGCATCAGGCGCGGTTCTTCGGCAACCAACGCCAGCAGGTCATCGTCCATCTCCACCGCGTCCAGCGAAGACAAGCGCAGACGCGGCAGCGTCGGCACCGCGCTCAGGATGCGCCGCAACAGCTGGCCCAGCGTCGGCTCGCCAGGCAAATCACCGCCGTAGGACGTTACATCGACCCCGGTGATCACCACTTCACGCGCCCCGCCCTCGACCAGCCGGTGGACCTGATCCACCACATCCGCCACGGGTACCGAGCGGCTGTTACCACGCCCAAAGGGAATGATGCAGAAGGTGCAGCGATGATCGCAACCGGTCTGCACCTGCACGAAGGCGCGGGTGTGCTCGACATAGCCATCGAGCAGATGGGGCCCGGTTTCGCGGACTGCCATAATGTCCTGAACCACCACGCGCGCGGGGGGCGCTGTGGTTGGAGGTCTGGACTGCCAGGTCGCCGCGTCGAGCTTCTCCTGATTGCCAACCACGCGCGCGACTTCGGGCATGTCGGCGAAGGCCTGGGGGTTCACCTGGGCAGCACAGCCGGTGACAACGATTTCGGCATCAGGGTTTTCGCGGTGTGCGCGGCGGATCGCCTGTCGCGCCTGGCGCTCGGCCTCAGAAGTGACCGCGCAAGTGTTCACCACCAGCGTGCGGGAATCCTCCGGCAAATGCCCCTTGATGACTTCGGATTCGTAGATATTGAGCCGGCAGCCAAAGGACAGCACCTGCTGTTTTTGCTCACCCATCCAACATTTCCCCCGACAGCAGGCCATCAAAGGCAAAGGTGGTGCCACCGGTCATGGTGATATGGTTGGCGGACTGATCCCAGTCGATCAGCAGTTCGCCGCCATCGAGATTGACGCTCACCGGGCCTTCGACCAACCCCCGGCGCAGGCTAGCCACCGCCCCGGCACAAGCCCCTGAGCCAGACGCGCCCGTGACCCCAACCCCGCGTTCCCAAACCCGCTGGCGAATGCAGTGCGGGCCTATGGGAGTGACAAATTGGACGTTGGTGCGGTTGGGAAACAGGGGGTGATGTTCGATCTGCGCACCAATGCCCGCAAAATCCAGGGCGTCGGCGTCTTCGACAAAAAACACGCAATGCGGGTTGCCAATCGACACCGCCACGGGTGATCCCATGCCCGTCACCAGCTCGGGCAGATGCAGCGTATCTGTCGGCACGGCCAGCGGCACCTCTTGCCACGCCACGAATGCCGGGCCCATGCCGACCATGTATTGCCCATCGGGCAGACGGCTCACGGGGAGGACACCCATCACAGTCTGAACACCTGTGGTCCGGCCCGATTCTTCGAACATCAGCCGCGCAACACAGCGGGTGGCATTGCCACAAGCCTCGGCCTGCGAACCGTCGGCGTTGTATATCCGCATGAACACCTGCGCGTCGTCATCGGTCGGCGTTTCGAGCACGATCAACTGGTCACAACCCACCCCAAAGTGCCGGTCAGCGATCCGCTGCGCCTGAGCTGGGGAAGGCTGAAACGGATTACCACGCGCATCGACAATGACGAAATCATTGCCCAAGCCGTGCATCTTCTTGAAAGGTCTCGTGTTCATGGCCTTGAAAATAGGCCTTTTCCTTTCGCCCTGCCACTGCTTAGGAAGGGCATGAGCAATTCACCAAACGGAGCTCGCACACTTTGCTATCGTACCAACATGGCTTTCACGCTGGAAATCAGGCCGACGTGCACAAGCACACCCTGCTTCTAGGCATCCTATCGCTGATCGCCAAAAAGGCGCGGCCCATTACCTATATCGAAAGCCACGCAGGGCGCGGACTTTACGATCTGGCCGGAGAACAGGCTCAGAAAACTGGGGAATGGCGCGCGGGAGTTGGCGAGCTTTACGAGCAACGCGGCCTGGCCACACCACTGGCCCGCTATCGCGACGTGGTGGCCCGCTGGAACCGCGGAGAGGCGATCCTGCAGTACCCGGGCAGCCCATGCGTCGCGGGGGGTGCGCTGCGGAAGCGCGATCGCCTGGTGCTGTTCGAGCAGCACAAAGCAGAGTTCGAGGCGCTGAACACAGCCATGACCAACCACTATCGCCACGCGGAAGCGATCCGAGGCGATGGCTATGACGGCATGCTGGATGTGTTCAGCGAACACGACCCCCGACACCGCCTGATCGCCATGATCGATCCATCCTATGAGCTGAAAGAAGATTTCGAGCGCGCGCCCGCCTTTGCCCAGCGGCTGGTGTCGCTGGTGCCCGATGCGCTGGTGATGGTCTGGTATCCGGTACTGACAACCGGCGAAACCTTAGCGGCTCAAACAGGGTCGTTCCACAGCCAGATCCTGTTCCAGCAGCACCGCGAGGGGCACCGCATGATAGGATCAGGCATGGTTATTTTCGGCGATACAACAGAGAACCGCCGACCCCTGAAAGTGCTGGACCGCGCCTTGCAGGCTCACTTCACGGCCTGAGGGCGCAGGGGTGCCTAATTGTCGATGATTAAAACCTGCTCCGAGGAGGGAACCTCGGCTTCAAACTCAGCAGCTGCGGACGAAAAAACGGCAACGGCACTGGCCAAGCTGACCACGGCGAACAGTCCGAGAAAGACCCCAATAATTCGCATTAAAACGCTCCAATAAAATCAGGTCGGCCACCCCGAAGAGTCATCGACCTCTGTGCTTGACGCACTTGCTTGTATCCCCCTAAGCACGGCCGGTATGACACTTTCGTCTCACGAATGCTAGCCCTTGATGCTCATATCGCAATCGAAGAAATCAAATCAGCTTCCTCGACCGTTTTTAAAATCGATTTCAGGGTTTTTTACGCGGTTTTTGTGCCGCGAATGGTGAAAATTGATGGCGAGTTATAGACAATGCCTTTTTATAACCTCAAACTGCTCAAAAATCTAGGGCTTTGCGAGTCCTTTGACCCAAAAATCATAATAAATCACTGATTAAACAGGATCTTGGAAGGGTTTTTGACCATGCCGGTTGCAGAAATGATGGCGAACTTCTGGGATGAGCGGTATCAAGCAGAGCCGTTTCTGTTCTCAACGAAACCCAACTCCTTTCTGGTTGAGCAGGTCACAGGGAACCCAAGGCCTGGCCACAAAGCGGCTCTTGCCGTCGGTGATGGCGAAGGCCGAAACGGGGTGTGGCTCGCCGAGCAGGGTTGGCACGTGACGTCGTTGGATTACGCCGCAGAGGGGATCGCCAAGACCCAAAGGCTGGCCCAAGAGCGCGGCGTCTCCATCGACACCGTGTGCGCGGACGCCAGCACATGGACGTACCCGGCGGAGCGCTACGATCTGATTGTGCTGCTGTATTTTCACCTGCCGCGCGATGCCGCCATCCGGGCGCATCAGGGCTGTCTGAAAGCATTGAAACCCGGCGGGCGACTGATCCTCGAAGGCTTTCGCAAACAACAAATGCCCCTGACCTCCGGCGGGCCAAAGGTTGAAGACTGGATGTACTCGGCTGAGGAAATTACCAGCGACTTCGGCACACTGGACGCGTCGGTCAACCGCGCCGTGGGCCGAGTCCTGCGGGAAGGGCGGCTGCATGGTAGCGCGGCGGTCTATCAATTCGCGGGCACCAAGGCAGACTGAGCGGTGAAATTCCAAACCCAGCAGGCACAGGACTCCGCCGGATGGAACCTCGCCCAGGCCGTTCTGCTGGGTGGTCGAAGGCTTGGCAAGGGCACGTTATTGTCGTCCGAGCAAGCGGCCGCACTGGGTGCTCAACTAGTGCAAGTGTACCAACTCGAATCCGACGATCTGTCTGAAGACGAAGCGGCGCAAAGCCTGCAATCCGACTTGTTTGGCCAGGCGGCCACTCCCGACACAGTCGGCCTGACCCTCAGCGAGGCCCGCACCGGACGCGTCAACGCGCTGGCGACGAGGCCAGGGCTGGTGGTGCTGGATGCTGCGGGGGTAGGTCAGTTTAACGCGGTGAGCGAAGCGGTCACGCTGGCGACCCTACCCGACCGCCAACGGGTGGAAACCGGCGATCTGGTTGCCACGCTCAAGATCATCCCCTTCGCGGTACCCCAAGCCACGGTCAACGCAGCGCGGCCCGCGCAGCCGCTGGTCCGCATCCAACCTCTGCGCCCCCAAACGATTGCACTGATCCAAACCCAACCCGGCACTGTCTCAGACCGCGTACTCGACAAGGCCCGTGACGCGCTGCAGGCGCGGCTGGCGGCACTAGGCAGTTCAATCGGACAGGAGCAGCGTGTGCCGCATCAGAGCGATGCCGTTGCAGCAGCTCTTGATGCGGATAAAAGCGGCGATCTGGTGGTGATTTTCCCCGGCGCCGCCACGCAGGACCGCCGCGATGTCGGACCTTCAGGTCTGGTGGCCGCAGGGGGTGAGGTGGCACATCTGGGAATGCCTGTGGATCCGGGCAACCTGCTGTTCCTCGGCGCGCATGCAGGCCGGCCAGTTATCGGTGCGCCCGGGTGCGCGCGGTCTGTCGCCTTTAACGGCTTTGACTGGGTGCTGGAACGGGCGTGCGCCGATTTGGTGCCGACGCCTGCGGAAATCCAGGCTCTGGGCGTGGGCGGCTTGCTCAAGGAAATCCCTTCCCGCCCCCTGCCCCGCCTCAAAGCCTAAGCCTAAGCCTCGGGATTGAGCACGTGCCAGATCAGCGGAGCCTCTTCGATGCCGTTACCGGTGATCGGGTCGGTTTGTGAGCACTGGCTCTGGAAGGCCCAGAAATACGCGATCCAGCCTTCCTCCGGCGCGCGCAAAAACAGCGCCCCGTCCTGCCGGGGGCCGTTGGTTCGCTTGTAGCGGCCAAAGGAGCCCTGATTCATGTGGATGTTGTGCATCCCCCGGCGTGCGCGGTCGTTGAAGGGCTCGCCAAAAGCCACCGCTTCCCACCCTTGCTCTCGCGCCCGGTTGCCATCGCGGTAAAGCACGTCAATCAGGTCGTTGTTGCGCCCAGGCCGGTGATGCGGCAGCGCGACCAGCTGATCGAGCTTGAAGAAATTGTCTCGCACGTAATCCAGCCCTAGCCGCTGCCTCTCCTGCCGGCGATTCATGGTCAGCATCCCCGGCGCCAGCGCTTCGAGCTGCTGGGTAAAGGCATGGGTAAAGGGCGACAGGCGGGTAAAGGCAACTTCGCTGGGCCAGCGTCGGGATTTCACGTTGATCGCCAACCGCCACTCCCGTTGCCCACAGTCCAGTGTCATGTAGAAGTGCGGCGACTTCTGATCCCGCCGCTCGCCGTAGACATCACAGACCCGGCCCTTTACGGCCCCGTAGCGTTTGAGCGTCATCGTCGGTAATTTCCTGTCTGTGAGTTCTGAGGGGCGCTGATTTGTCTGCCAGTCGTTGCTTTCCTTGGCCGTAAAATCAAGCCATAGGACAGCATGGCTTTTCCGAAACCACTCAAAATTGATCCAGCGCGGCTGGTTGTCGACGATGACAAGGTGATCGATGCGGCGCACGGGGATTGGTATTTTCAATACGATGGCCGCGATGAGACCCGTTACGTCTTCCTCGAAGGCTCCGGCCTGCTGGCACTGCTGGACGCGGGCGAGGATTTGGTGATCGGTGAAATCGGCTTTGGGACCGGCTTAACATACCAGTTGGTGCGAGAAGCCATGGCAGCGTGCGGCTATCAGGGCCGGATGCGGTATATCGGGGTTGAAGGGCGTCCACTGAGCGCGGAACAGGCCCGCACCGCCAATGCCCTGCGCCCCGAACCTCTGCACTGGCACCCACCCAGCAAGCGCCCTCGCGCTGGTTTTGTGAGGGCAAGCGATGAGCTGCTGCTGCTCCACGGGGATGCAGCTGACGCCTTGTCTCGGCTGAGTGCTGGGGTCGATCTTTGGTTTCTGGACGGCTTTTCGCCCGCCAAGAATCCCGACGCCTGGACGCCTGAAATCTTCGCCCAATTGGCGCGCCTATCCCGCCCCGGTGCGCGGTTGGCGACCTTTACCGCGGCTGGAGATGTCCGCCGTGGGCTGGAAAGTGCTGGCTTTGAAACGACCAAGCGCAGCGGTTGGGCCAAGAAGCGCGAGCACCTCACCGCCCGCTTTGAGGGCACTTGGACCGCCCGGCCTCAGCCTGCATCGCCGCTGATTATTGCTGGGGCGGGTATCGCCGGGCTGACGCTGGCGCTGGAGGCCCGGCGACTGGGCTGGCCGGCGATCCTGCACGGGACAGGTGAGGCGGCGCAGGGCTCGGCGGTGCCGCGCGCGCTGGTGAATTACCGCCCCAGCGGCGATGTCGGACCGCTGGGACAGTTGCGCCGGGCCGGGTTCTTTCATCTCTCTGACTACGCTGCCAACGCCCGCTTTGGCGTGGACGCGCTGGTCAGCGACGCAAAACTGCGCCACCGCTGGGACAGCGAAACCGACGTGGAGCATCAATGGATCACGGCGGACCGGGTGCGCGTGCCGGCGGCTCTGAGCCTAGACACGGCAGCGTTTCGGGCCCGGGTTCTGGAGCAGGTTGACCATCGCCCAGAATCGCTGACGAAATTGCCCGACGTCGGCCCGGTCGTGCTGGCTGCGGGTCTTGGAACAGCAGCACTGCTCGAAGGCCTGTCTCTGCGCGCCAATCGTGGGCAGCAGGACCTGCTCAGCCTCGATCAGCCGTTAACCCATCCGCTCAACTTTGGCCGCCTGCTGCTGCC
>PAHJ01000031.1 GCA_002705565.1 Geminicoccus sp.
AATGGCGGTGAGGGTGGGATTCGAACCCACGATAGAGTTTCCCCTATACCCGCGTTCCAGGCGAGCGCCTTAAGCCACTCGGCCACCTCACCGCGATCGCGGCTTGATAGGCAATTCAGAGCCGCCGCGCAATGGGCAAGACCTGTTTTAGCACTGTGAATGGTGTATAGCTCTTATCGGTGACCATAAGGACGTAAATATGCGACTGATTCTCTGGGCAATTGGCTGCCTGTTTGCCGCGATTGCGGCCGTGCAGCTGATAATCGAAGGCATGCTTGCCGCCTTCGGCGGTTCGTGGACGCGCCTGCTGTCGCTTGGCGATGTCATGGACCAGGTCGCAGGGCCAGGTGCGGGCGCCGCGTCACCCGCCGTAATCGCCGATTCCCCGCCATGGATACCCGCCCTCGTCCTCGCGGCCGCGTTCCTTTATCTGGGTCGGTTTCGGCGTCGCGTTGAGCTCTGAGCCCGCCGGCCTCGCGCCGCGCCGCGCCGCGCCGCCACTGGCTTGGCACTAAAGGCGCTTACCGGAACAGGTTCAATCGTCGCTCATCTTGAGGGCGGCCAGAAAGGCGGATTGTGGGATATCGACATTGCCGATGTTGCGCATGCGCTTTTTCCCGGCTTTTTGCTTTTCCAGAAGCTTCCGTTTCCGGGTCGCGTCGCCACCGTAGCACTTGGCCGTGACATCCTTGCGCATGGCCGAGATGGTTTCCCGCGCGATCACCTTTCCCCCGATGGCAGCCTGTACGGCGATTTTGAAGAGCTGGCGTGGGATCAGTTCCTTGAGCCGGATACAAAGGTCTCGACCGCGTGACTCTGATTTGTCCTTGTGCACCATGATGGCCAGTGCATCGACTGGCTCGCCATTGATTAGGATCGATACCTTGACCAGGTTGCCTTCTTCGTAGCCATCGACCTGGTAGTCGAATGACGCGTAGCCGCGCGAGATCGACTTGAGGCGGTCGTAGAAGTCAAACACCACCTCGGCCAGCGGTAGTTTGTAAACTACGACAGCGCGATTGTTCATGTAGGTCATGTCCAACTGCACCCCACGCCGCTCCTCACAGAGCTTCAGCACCGGGCCCAAATGTTCGTCGGGAACCAGAATGGTCGCCTTGATCCAGGGCTCCTCAATGTATTCGATCCGCTGCACGTCCGGCATATCAACCGGGTTGTGCATGTCCATGATGGTCCCGTCGGTCAGATGCAGGCGGTAGACCACAGATGGTGCGGTCGTAACCAGATCGAGGTCAAACTCACGACTCAGACGCTCCTGCACGATTTCCAAATGCAACAGACCCAGAAAGCCACAGCGGAAACCAAAGCCCAGCGCGGCGGAGCTTTCCGTTTCGAACTGGAAGGACGCGTCATTGAGGGCCAGCTTGGCCAGCGATTCCCGCAAATTATCAAAATCAGCCGACTCAGAAGGGTAGAGCCCACAGAACACCACCGGCACAGACGGCTTGAACCCCGGCAGCGGCTCGTTCGCCGGACGACGGTCGTCGGTGATGGTATCACCCACGCTGCTATCGCCCACGGTCTTCATTCCCGCGGTAATGAATCCAAGCTCACCGGCGTGGAGTTGTGCGACCTCGGTGCGGTGTGGGGTGAAAACACCGACACGGTCCACCTCATAGGATCCGCCTGAGCCCATCATGCGGATCTTCATTCCCTTCTTGATGTGGCCATCGACCACGCGAACCAGAATGATCACGCCCAGATAGACATCGTACCAAGAATCGACCAACAGCGCTTTGAGCGAGCCCGTGCCATCCCCGGACGGTGCGGGGATCTTGGAGACGACAGCCTCAAGCACTTCAGGCACACCGGCACCGGTCTTGCCCGATACCTCGATCGCCTCGGACGCGTCCAGACCGATGACATCCTCGATCTGCTGCTGGATACGCTGTGGCTCGGCAGCGGGCAAATCGACCTTGTTGAGCACGGGGATGATCTCATGGTCATTCTCCAGCGCCAGATAGACGTTCGCCAAAGTCTGCGCCTCAACGCCCTGTGAGGCATCAACCAACAGCAGCGAGCCTTCACAAGCCGAGAGCGAGCGCGAGACCTCGTACGCGAAATCCACGTGTCCAGGGGTGTCGATCAGATTGAGGACGTAGTCTTGCCCGTCATTGGCCTGGTAGTTCAAGCGCACGGAGTTCGCCTTGATGGTGATCCCCCGTTCGCGCTCCAGCTCCATGCTGTCGAGCACCTGTTCTTTCATCTCCCGGTCGGTCAGCCCACCGGTCGTTTGAATCAATCGGTCGGCCAGCGTAGATTTGCCGTGGTCGATGTGCGCGATGATCGCGAAATTACGAATGTTTTCGAGTTGCGTCATGGACCTGAGTTCGTTGCTGAATTCCTGTCTGTGGAAGTGCAACGGTACGCCGGATTCGTCAAGGCGACCGTTTGGCAGGACTGGCGAGCGTGCCGACGGTTCGCTTGTCGCTTCGCGATAGCCATGGGATAAGAAATACTCTATTAGGTTGTATTTTTCCAAGGATGTTCGCCATGACCGCCTCGTTTCTGCGCCGAGATCTTGCCTTGGCCGTCACGCTTATCATTGGCCTGTTTCCCCTCCACGCGGCGGCGCAGAAGTCAGCCTTCACGGCGGAAGGAGAGCGCGTATACCTCTACAGCAACGGCAGCTGGTCCACCAAACCGGACCTGACCTTCTCTGACCTGCTGGAGATGGAGTTGCAGCAAACCAGGGGGTCTGAGGCCAAGGACGACCGCTGCACGTTGATTTTCGGTCTGCGTAACGGTTTTGCCGTGCATTTGAGTGAAGTCGCCGCTGAGTTGCAGTTTCTTGACCGGGACGGCTTATACCTGCTGACCCGGCGTGTGACGTTCAAGAACCCACGCGCGGGCAAAGTGCGTTTCGCTGAGACGCAGCTGCAACTGGCTCTGGGCTGTGAGGGTTTTGCGAGTTTTGACGTCGTAGACGTGCCCACATGCCGGATGGACGACGGCACAAAGATCGAAGACTGCTTCAACTCCTTTTCCATCGTCGAAGACTGAATCAATTCCGCCCTGACCGCAGGGGCTGCAAGCATTGGCGCGCTGATGGCCAGACCCGATGATGGGTGGACCCCGTCACGGCTGGACCCCATCACGGCTGGACCAGAGACTGGATTTCAGGGACACTCGCGGCTTTATTGCAGTCAGAGGTACCTATGGCCCGCCCCATCATCATCGATACCGACCCCGGACAGGACGACGCGCTGGCCATCCTATTGGCTCTGGCTTCGCCTGAGCTAGAGGTGCTGGGCATCACCTGTGTCGCTGGAAACGTTCCGCTGGCGCGAACCACCGTCAACGCGCGCAAGGTCTGTGAGCTGGCCGGGCGACAAGATACGCGCGTGTTCGCCGGCGCGTCCGAGCCGCTGTCGCGCGCGCTGGTCACGGCAGAATACGTACACGGCAAAACGGGACTGGATGGCTATGAGCTGCCTGAGCCAACCATGGCCTTGCAAGACCAGGCCGGAGCCGATTTCATTGTTGAAACGGTGATGAATGCGCCCGCGAACACCGTAACGCTGTGCGCGTTGGGGCCGCTGACCAACCTTGGCCTGGCGCTGAAGGCAGAACGCACGATGGGCGCGCGTTTGCGCGAAATCGTCCTCATGGGCGGGGGGCTGTTCGAAGGTGGCAATACCACCCCGGCGGCAGAGTTCAACATTTACGTCGATCCAGAAGCCGCAGATCTGGTCATGCATTGCGGCGCGCCGGTGACGATGATCCCACTGGACCTGACCCACCAGACCCTGACCAGCGACGCCATCATCGACGACTTCCGCGCCATGCCGAACCACACCGGCCCGGCGAGCGCAGGCTTGCTGGACTTCTTCGAGCGCTTCGACGTGGAGAAATACGGCTCCCAAGGCGGCCCCTTGCACGACCCCAACGTCATCGCTTTTCTGCTTAAGCCCGAGCTGTATGGTGGCAGGCTGATCAACGTCGAAATCGAAACCAGCTCTGAGCTGACCCGCGGGATGACCGTTGCCGACTGGTGGGGCGTGACCGATCGTGTGAAGAACGTGACCTACCTGCGCGACGTTGACGTCGAGGGCTACTGGACCTTGCTCAAAGAGCGCCTGGCAACCTTGCGCTGAACTGCGCCTTTCTGGATTCCAAACAAAAACGGGCGCTGTACCTGATGGTGCAGCGCCCGTTTTCTTAAGCCTGTGAGGCCGGATGATTACATCATGCCGCCCATGTCTGGCATGCCGCCTGGCATACCGCCAGCACCGCCGCCGTCCTTGGCAGGGGCGTCAGAAACCATGGCTTCGGTGGTGATCAGCAGAGCTGCCACAGAAGACGCGTCGGTCAGAGCAGTACGGACGACCTTGGTTGGGTCAACAATACCGGTTGCGATCATGTCGCAGTACTCTTCCTTCTGCGCGTTGAAGCCCTGAGTCTCGTTGCCGCCTTCGAGCAGCTTGCCAACGATGATCGAGCCTTCAACACCCGCGTTCGCAGCGATCTGGCGCAGTGGCGCCTGCAGAGCGCGGCGGACGATGCCGATGCCGTTGGTCTGGTCAGGGTTCTCGCCTTCCATGCCATCGAGCGCCTGGGTGGCGTACAGCAGAGCCGTACCACCGCCGGGCAGGATACCTTCTTCAACCGCAGCACGGGTTGCGTTCATGGCATCTTCGACGCGGTCCTTGCGTTCCTTTACCTCAACCTCAGTCGCACCACCGACACGCAGCACAGCCACACCGCCGGACAACTTGGCCAGACGCTCTTGCAGCTTTTCACGGTCGTAGTCGGACGTGGTGACTTCAACTTGGGCGTTGATCTGAGCACAGCGGCCTTCGATCGCTTCCTTGTCGCCAGCACCGTCAACGATGGTGGTTTCTTCCTTGTTGATCACAACGCGCTTGGCGGTACCAAGCATGTCGATGGTCACGGACTCGAGCTTGATGCCCACGTCCTCGGAAATCACCGTACCGTTGGTCAGGATCGCGAGGTCTTCGAGCATCGCCTTACGACGATCACCAAAACCAGGCGCCTTGACGGCAGCGATCTTCAGACCGCCACGCAGCTTGTTCACAACCAAGGTTGCGAGCGCTTCGCCTTCAACGTCTTCGGCGATGATCACCAGCGGACGGGAAGACTGGATCACAGCTTCAAGGATGCCAACCAGCGGCTGCAGGGAAGACAGCTTCTTTTCGTGGATCAGGATCAGCGGATCATCAAATTCGGTGATCATCTTTTCCGTGTTGGTCACGAAGTAAGGGGACAGGTAACCGCGGTCGAACTGCATGCCTTCTACGACGTCCAGCTCGGTTTCCAACGACTTGGCTTCCTCAACGGTGATGACACCGTTGTTGCCAACGCGCTGCATGGCCTCTGCAATCATCTCGCCGATTTCGATCTCACCGTTGGCGGAAATGGTGCCAACCTGTGCGACTTCTTCGTTGGTGGAGATGTTCTTGGACATCGCGTGCAGCTTGTCTACGACGCGAGAAACGGCGGAACTGATACCGCGCTTGAGGTCCATGGGGTTCATGCCAGCGGCAACGGACTTTGCGCCTTCGTTGACAATAGCCTGGGCCAGAACGGTCGCAGTCGTGGTGCCGTCACCGGCAACATCGTTGGTCTTGGACGCGACTTCGCGCAGCATTTGTGCGCCCATGTTCTCGAACTTGTCTTCGAGTTCAATTTCCTTGGCAACGGATACACCGTCCTTGGTCACACGCGGTGCGCCAAAGGCTTTGTCGAGGACAACGTTACGGCCTTTTGGACCGAGGGTAACTTTTACAGCGTCGGCGAGCATGTTGACGCCGGTCAGCATCTTGGACCGTGCGTCGCCGCCAAACTTAACGAGTTTTGCAGCCATCGATTGAGGCTCCTTTTTTACGTCGAATTGGGGTAGGGAAAATCAAAAAGCGGCGAAGCTTAGGCTTCGAGCACGCCCATGACTTCGCTTTCTTTCATGATCAGCAGGTCTTCGCCGTCGATCTTGACTTCGGTACCATTCCACTTACCGAACAGAACCTTGTCGCCAGCCTTAAGGTCAGGCTTGATGCGATCGCCGTCATCGTTGTAGGCGCCGGCGCCAACAGCGACAACTTCGCCTTCCATTGGCTTCTCTTTGGCAGTGTCTGGAATGATCAGACCGCCAGCGGTTTTTTCTTCGCTGTCGGTGCGCTTGATCAGTACGCGGTCATGCAGTGGACGAAACTTCATAAGTCTCTCTCCATAACTATGAAGGTTTACAGGAATCCCGAAAAACTCGGGGCACGGGGCGCGTGTTAGCACTCCTTGCGTGTGAGTGCTAATTGGTGAGCGAAGGGCTGGGTCGCAACCTCCAGAGCCTTGCAATCAACGCAAGCGCTAAATGCAAAAATGCCGCAGAGGTGAAACGAGGCGCAGCCAGACTGCGAAAGAGCCTGAGAGCCAGGCCGTTAGCCAGACAGGTAGCGAGACCGTTAGCGACACTGGAATCAGGCGGATTGGACCGACTTTACCACGTAGTGCGCGTCTTCAACCGTGATGCTAGGCGGCATCTTGGTCAGCTCGAAGGCATCATAACCAGACTTCAACTGCTTCCAGAAGCCTTGCCACTGGCTGTCCTTGTAACGATTCATGTTGTTCTGGGTCATCCGAAAGGGAAACGCGTGGATCCAGAAGCCCTGCCCCGCCACATCGGTCGTGGCAAGCGTCATTCGATAGAGCTCATCGACCAGTGGATCGGTCATCGCGTAGCATCCGCTGGAAATACAGTTGCCGTGGATTAGCAGCTCGGACCCCGTGTAACCGTGGGCGCGGTCGTACGTGTTGGGGTAGCCGAAATCGATGGCGCGGTGATACTGCGACTGGGCGCGGACGTGTTGCGCGCGGGCGTAATAAAAGCCCTCGGGCGACTGCATGTCCCCTTGCTTGATCTTCGGACCCAGGTCGCCGGAGTAGTAGCAAACCGGGTAGACTCGAAACAGCTTGAAAACCCCATTGCCGCCGGGCTGCACCCAGGCTTCCAACTCCCGCTCCTGCTTGAACACACGCAGCATCACCGGATCACCCAGCGCTGCGCCGATCGCCTTGAGATCAGCCGCCAGGTCCTCACCGTTGAACTCCCGGCTGAAGCTGACATGCATGCCGTCGCCGTCCACTGCGTCGCAGCCGTTCAGCGCGAAAGGCACGGGCAACAGCGCAGCGCCGCCGAGGTTGAGAAGCACGCCGCGTCGCGAAGACCGTGTTGGAAATCTGCTCATTCTGCCCTTATCCCGCTCAAATGCCATGGGGCCACGCCGGACCTGGCCCGATTGAACCGCAAGCCTGCTGCCTGCGACGCTCAATCGCCTGTGACTTCCACCCAAAACGCCTATGTGTTTAAGCAAAGTCGCGGCGAAGGTCACTTCACAGTTGCCGGTCCGCTGACCGAACCAAGGGTTTTCACAGAAATATGACCACTATCAGCTCAGCATCACAAAATCATGGCGGACCGAACGCGGGATTGAGCAGCATTCTGATCTGGCTATGGGGCTCGGCGGCTCTGGTTTTTGCCATGGCGATCATCGGCGCGGTGACGCGCCTGACCGAGTCAGGCTTGAGCATCATGGAATGGAACTTCTTCGCAGGCACCTTTCCACCGCTATCAGAGCCCGAGTGGGTGCGTTTGTTCGAGATGTATAAAGAGACCGGCGAGTACCAAAAGCAGCACCTGAGCGCACTCGATATGGGCGGGTTCAAGCAGATCTTCTGGTGGGAATATATCCATCGGCTCTGGGGTCGGCTTATTGGGATGGCTTTTTTGATTGGCCTGATCGTGTTCTCGGTGGTGCGCCTGCGCGGGGGATGGTCCGCACACCAATGGCTGCTGCCCCATGCCATCCTGGGCTTTGTCCTGATCTGCTTTCAGGGGTTTCTGGGCTGGTACATGGTCAGCAGCGGCTTTGATACTGATTTAGTGGATGTCTCCGCGTACCGCCTTGCCGCACATCTGGGCCTGGCGGTGGTGATCTTTATCTACTTCGTCGGGCTGGGTATCCGGGCACAGTTGGGGGCGGTTGCCTTTTCCCCGCGAGCCTTCTGGAACCTACCCACCCTACTGCTGGTGCTGATTTTCCTGACACTGCTCTCCGGTGCCTTTGTCGCCGGTCTCAATGCCGGACTGATCTACAACGAGTTTCCGACCATGGGCGGCACACTGGTTCCCGCAGACTACCAGAGCGCAGCCTTGCCATGGTTCCGTAACCCCTTTGAAAACCCAGCCGCCGCACAGCTGCATCACCGGGTTTTCGCCAGTCTGGCTGCATTGGTGGTCATTGGCGCTGCGATTGCTATCCTTCGCGCCGCGGCATCCCGCTCACGCGCTGTTCGAACCTGGGCCTGGGCGGCACTGGTGGTGGTCGTGGGGCAATACCTGCTGGGTGTGGTCACGCTGCTTTATGCAGTTCCCATCCCGCTCGGGGCAGCGCATCAGAGCGGGGCGCTGACGCTTCTTGCGACTCTGACCCTTCTTCGGGCGCATAACAATCAGACCCTCGCCCGATAGTCTCCAGCCAACTGTGTTGAGTCCCCGCATAATCTTGACGGAGGAACGCATAAACTAGGTTTTTGTGGCAACCGTCCCCTTTGCAGTGCGCCGAAAGCACACAATTCGCCCCAAAAACTGTTGAAAATCAGCATTGGCCACAGTGCTGGCCAACCATTTGAACAGTGTACCCCTCATAGAGACTTGAGCGCTTATTTTGCGCTGCATTGTGATTTCAAAGGGCACACGATTTATGAAACGACGTATTTTCAGACGCTTAGCGCTGGCAGGCCTTTTCTTTGCCTTGTTCAGTTCGAGCCAGGGCGCCGTCGCACAGACCGCCTTTCGCGTTGCCACTCCCTCTTTCCTCCCCCAGGGCGGGATTCCGGGCTCACTCCTTAATCCTGTTGCTCTTGGCCTGCACCCGATTCAGGTGAGTAATGGTGTCCCGGTCCGGGTCGCCGGGCCTCAGTACCAGCCCTTTGTTGTTCGCCCCAACGTTCTGCCCAGCGCGGTTCCTCTAAACCTCGATGGCGGTGTGCCGAATCTGGCAAATCAAGCGCACTGCAAGGGGTTTGCCCGCGCCTCTGATGGGTCCTTGGTCGCCACGTCAGGCGGGGGCTATGCCTCCATGATCGTCGGCGCAGATTGTGACGCGCTGATCCAGCAGACGCTGGCGGCTGGACACGGCGTGATTTTCTCCGCCTCAGTCCTGTTCACCGGCAGCAGCGACACCATTACGCTGACCGCCAAGCGCGCCCTGAAAATGACCGCTGAAGCCATCACCGCGACGGGCGGCGTTTACGAGGTCGCCGGTTATGCCTCACGTGAAGGCAATCGCATTGCCAATGACTATCTTTCGTGGCGCCGCGCCAAGGCGGCCTCGTACTACCTGATCCATCATGGCGTCGGGACAGACCACATCAACATCCTCGGTCGTGGCGAAACCACCATCTTTGGTCCGTCCCTGGCCGTGAACCGACGCGTGGTCGTTCGAAAGAAGGCCTAGCAAAAAGTCCCAGCACGTGTGGATAACCCGCCATTTCTGTGGAAAAATGGTGGTCATGGTTGGCTTTTCCGACAGGAAGACCGCGCGCTCCAAGGTGAAGTATGATTGGTTTCTTACCCCAAAGAGCGCGTTTCTGTGGGTAACTCCGGGTGGGTCCCCGTATTTCGTGACTCAATGGCAACGAAGGTGGTATTTTTAGATTATGCGACCACACTGTCAGAGATGTGGACCTGAGAGACGGATAATGTTTAGTTAGAAAGGTATATCCCCCATTTCTGGATCGCGAGCTTGCGATTTCACGAAAAGTGGACAGATGTAGTCCCGCATTTCATGCGCCGTCTGTTCAACTCCGTTTGAAAAGGGGGCCACACTATTATTTCGAACATCCGACCCTAAGGGATCGGACATAGCCAGGGATTAAGAATATGAAACGTCTCCTGATTGCAGCGGCAGTACTGGCCACTGGTGCCATGGCAACCAGCGCTGTGGCGGATGACTGTCTCGGCAACTGCCATAACTTCGTGACGATCGCGTCCACAGGAGAGTGGATGAAGAGCGCGTCTGGCGGTTACGTGCACGATTCCTCATTGGTTTACGATATTGTCATCGATTTTGCCCTCGATAGTGCTGTTTTGACCCCCAAGGGTCAGCAAACCTTGCTCGATAACATCGACATCCTGGTGCACTCGGGCTCGGTTGGTTTTGCCAACTCCGGTTTCGCCTCTGTTGAAGGCGCTGCAAGCTACAATCTTGGCCTGTCTGAACGCCGTGCGGCCGCCGTATACAAGTTCCTCGAAAACAACGGTGTCAACATGAGCCTGATCACCCCCGTGGTCGGCTATGGTGAAACCAGCCAGATGGGTGAAAGCCTTGAAGACAACCGGATCGTGATCCTCTCGTTCAACGGCTAAACCGCAA
>PAHJ01000032.1 GCA_002705565.1 Geminicoccus sp.
ACCGCGGAAGAGCCCTCCCTTGAAGCGAACCTCTTTGGCCGGGTCGTCTTTGCCGACCATCAGGAACAGCGCTTGGCTGAGCGCAAAAATACCGACGATAACCACGATCAGGTTAAAACCCGATGCCAGCTCTTCAATGCCAAAGGTATAGCGCTCAAAGCCCCGCAGCGATTGGCGCCCCACAAGCGTGATCAGCATACCAAAGCCAAACAGTGCCGCCGCGATGAGCATGGTCTGCCGGTGCGCAAGAATCAGC
Source organism: Geminicoccus sp. (assembly GCA_002705565.1). Classification (GTDB taxonomy): domain Bacteria; phylum Pseudomonadota; class Alphaproteobacteria; order UBA7985; family UBA7985; genus UBA7985. The sequence continues at coordinate 257 of PAHJ01000032.1, forward strand.
AGCACCATCCCCAACACCGCCGCCATAAAGATATCCCGGCTGCCAAACAGCGCGCCCAGATCCCGCAGATAAGGCCCGAACAGGATCAGCGCACACAGCGCCGTCAGGATGGAGAACATGCCGCCGTAGAACGAAGCACTGTACGCCAACGCCAAAGCCCGAGGCCCCTCCCCGCGCCGGGTCATGGAGTACCCGTCATAGGTCGTCAGCGCATTCACTGGGGTGCCGGGTGTGTTTATCAGGATGGCCGGAATCGCCCCGCCGTACATTGACGAGCCGTATATCCCCAGCAGCAGCACCAGCGACACCAGGTCCGGCAGAAACACAGTCGCCGGCAGCAGAATGGCAATGGCGATGGCCGGTCCGATCCCTGGCACCGCGCCAATCATCAACCCGCCCAGCGAACCGATCAGCAGCGCGATCAACACTTGAGGGTCGAGCAGGTTCTGCAATCCGGTCATCAGCGCATCCATCAGAAGTACACCTTCATGAACCGCTCCAACCCATCGGGGAGTTGGTTGTAAAGCCAGATGTTAACCGGGGTTTTGATTTGCAGCATGGTGCGGAAAAACAGCACGGAGACAAAGCTGACCGCTATGGTGATACCCAGCCAACGCCAACTGCGATACCCCAGCCGGAACACCATCAGCACCGCAAAGATGATTGTTGCGAACAAGTAGCCGATCAACTCGATGCTACGGGTGTAAACGATGAAATAGGCAACAAACTCAACCGCCCGCAGCCACTGCACAACCTCATACCGGGTTTTGTTGGGCCGATGCTTGCGCCGGTCCAGCCGTGCGCGACGCAGGCTCAGCGCGAAGTTGCCCAGCGCAGCAGGGAGCAGGATCATCACGGCGATAACCGGTCCCACCCACGGCTGTTTGAGCATCTTCCCCAAGCGCCGCTGCGGCAAATCCCGGTCCGCCCAACCACTTTCACCGAAGAACGACAGCGCGACGAACAAGGCCGCAGCCAGGAACAGGGCTGAGAACAGCAGATCACCGCGTCCCCGGCTGAACTTAAACAGATCGGCGACATTAAACCGACGTTCGCGGGGAATGGAGCTCTTGAACCCCGTTCCCACGGGCGTTGACTGCAGCGCCACGTCTGCGCTGGTCGAGCGCAGGTCCGGTTGAGAAACCGCTGTGGTGCTGCGGAAGTCGGTCACTCTGCGCCCTCCTCAACCCTTGCAGCGATTTCAGCAATCACAGCAATGGCAGTATCGGCGTCCTGTTCTTCCATGGTCCAGTTGCCGGCCTGGAAACGGATCACGAACTTGCCCTCGATCTTGGTCTGGGTGAGATAGATGCGACCGTCGCTATTGATCGCCTCAATCAGGCGCAGGTTCAGCGCGTCCAACGCTTCGTCATCCATGCCTTCGGGTGCCAGGCGGAAGGTGAACAGCGACAGCATCGGCGGGGGAACGATTTCCATGTTGGCCATCACCCCAATGGCGTCATGGACCTTCTCTGCCCAAGCAACGTGGTTGCGGATCATGGTCCGAAGACCTTCCATCCCATAGCCCCGCAGCAAGAACCAAAGCTTCAGCGCCCGGAAGCGCCGACCCAGCGGGATCGTCCATTCGGAGTAATTGACGATGCCGTCCGCGCCCTGTGTCTTCAGGTACTCGGGCTTGATGGCCAGGGTTTTTACCTGGCTTTCCGGGTTGGCGAGGAATTGAACCGAGCAGTCGAACGGCACGGCGAGCCATTTATGCGGATTGAAAACAATCGAGTCCGCGCCCTCGATACCCGCTGCGAGGTAGCGGTATTCGGGGCAGATCAACGCTGACCCAGCCCAGGCTGCATCGATGTGGATGTAGAGCCCGTTCGCCTTGCCGACCGCGATGGCAGCTTCGAGGTCGTCGGTGGCTCCGGCGCTGGTGCCCCCCAGCGACCCGATCAGGCCCGCAGGAATGAAGCCTTCGGCACGGTCCAACTCAATTGCGGCTTCCAGCGCTTCGACATCCATGCCCCGGTTTGGACCCTGTACGGGGATGCGGACGAGGTTGTCTTCACCGATGCCGGAAACCCAGATGGCACGGTCGATCGAGGTATGGACTTCTTCGCTGGCGTAGATCCGCAGACGGCCTGCATCGGCCAGACCCTTTTGGTTCCCCTGCCAGTTCAGCGCCCGCTCCCGCATGGTCAGCACGGCCGTCAGTGTCGCCGATGAAGCCGTATCCTGAATCACCCCGGAAAAACCATCCGGCAGACCCAGACCTTGCCGTAACCAATCGACAACTTTGCCTTCCAGTTCCGTCGCTGCGGGCGAGGTCTGCCACAACATGCACTGTGCAGCCATCGACGCGACCAGATACTCGGCAACCACCGTTACCGGGGCGGCGTTGGAGGGGAAATACGCGAAGAAGCGCGGGTGCTGCCAATGGGTCATGCCGGGAACAATGATGTCTTCAAAATCTTTGAAGATCGTCTCCATATCCTCCGCCTGCTCCGGCGGGTGCGCCGCGATGGCATCACGGACCTTGCCGGGAACCAGCGGCGGGCGCACCGCGCGATCACGCAAGCCTTCGTTGTACGAAGCAGCCCAATCAACGGCTTTGCTTCCCCACTTTGAAAAGTCCTTCCAATCCATCTGTCTCTTTACTTCCTGCCCTGCGGGTTTCTGGTGTTATTTGTATACATTATCATGGTGGGCGAGCTGTTGCCCTGCGCCGCTCAGCGCGCCGCCGTTGCGGCTTGCAGGCCCGCCTCGATGCCGTTGAGCAAGGTTTGGGTTTCCTCAGCGGTGATGATTAGAGGCGGCGAGCAGATCAGGTTGTTCCCGGAAATCCGCACCATGACGCCCGCCTCATAGGCGGCTTGGTAGATTGTGCCAATCGCGGCTTTATCCAGGGGCGCTTTGGTCTCGCGGTTGCCGACCATTTCCATGCAGAACATCAGACCCTTGCCGCGCACGTCGCCAACGATCTCGTATTTCTCCGCCAGAGCCTGCCCACCAGCGAGCAATTCAGCGCCGCGCGCCGCAGCGTTGTCGGCAACGCCTGATTTCTTAATCAGTGGCACACAAGCAAGAGCAGCAGCAGCCCCAACGGGGTGGGCGGAATAGGTGTAGCCGTGCCCAATCATCCCCAAGGCCGACTCATCGTTTTCGAAGACTTCTGCCACTGACCCGTGAATCATGACTGCACCAAAGGGATAATAGCCATTGGTGATCGCCTTGGCGGTACACATGAAGTCTGGCTGAACGCCGGTCAGACGCGACCCGGTCCATGCCCCCGTGCGGCCAAAGGCTGTGATCACTTCATCGGCGATCAGCAGAATCCCATGCCGGTCACAGATTTCCCGAACCATGGGCATGAAGCTCTCATGCGGCGGGATGACCCCGCCCGCGCCTAACACCGGTTCCATGATGAATGCAGCGACAGTGTCGGGTCCCTGGAAGTTGATCTCGTCTTCCAACTGCGCCGCCACCAACGTCGCCAGCTTGGCTGGGTCGGTCTCGTTGAACGGGTTGCGGTACGTGTAGGGCGAAGCGATCTGAAAGCATCCCTGCAACAGCGGTTCGTACTGCCGGCGGAAGTTAGCATTTCCGTTGACTGACGCGCCGCCAAAGTGCGTTCCATGGTAGCCTTTCTTCAGGCTGATGAACTTGTAACGGTCGCGATCGCCGCGAATTTTGTGGAACTGCCGCGCCAGCCGCAAGGCCGTCTCTACGCTGTCGGAGCCGCCGCTGGTAAAGAAACTGCGGGTCATGCCCTCGGGTGCGAACCATTCCTGCAGCAGATAGGACAACTCGATAGCCGGGCCGGTCGAGGTGCCGCGAAACGCGCTGTAATAGGGCAATTGGTCGAGCTGCTCGCTAATGGCCCGTTTTATCGGGTCCACCGAGTACCCCAGATTCACATTCCACAGACCACCAACCGCGTCCAAAGTCCGATGCCCATCGACATCGGTCAACGTGATACCTTCAGCAGCCATGATCACCTTCGGCGGTTTGGCGCGCATCTCGGCAGGGTGCGCCATTGGATGCCACATGTGCTTGGCATTGTTTTCTTTGAGAAAATTGCTCTCGCCGTCCATTTAATCGGTCCTCAGACTTAAAGTGACCCGGCGCCTGAAAGCGCTCAGGGGATTGGAGATAGTGAAAGTAAGCAGTGTATTGGGCACAGCGTGCGTCATAAGTTTGACCCCATCACCGACCGGCTTTGGGTTAGGCGACGGTAAGAAACCGGGACAATCGCGCCTAGAGTCTGTGTGACCTGCGCTGCGGTATCCACCAAGCGCTGGCTGTAACTCGTCGTCAGCTCAGAGGTCATGCGCGATGCCACGCAGGCCAGCGATATGCAGCCCAGAACCTCCCCTTGCGCCCCAAAGATCGGGGCAGCAATCGACGACACTTCGTCGTCAAAGCTTCGGTCCGCTAGGCTGTAACCCAGTTCCCGAAACCGGTTCAGGTTGGCTTCGATGGAGGCGCGATCGGTCAGCGTGACGCTCTGATATTGCGAAAAATCCTCGCTTAAATGACGCTCAGCCAATTCCGGCTCGCTGAAGGCCAGCCAACACAGCCCTGATGCCGTCGCGTTGAAAGGCAGAACCATGCCGCTGTCCACATGCGCGCGCGTGTTTCGCGGACTGTCGATCACCAGAAACGTAGACAGTCGCCCGCCAGCATACAGGCTCACGTGGACCGTTTCACGGGTATCGTCGTTGAGCTGCTGAGCGATGGGGCGAATCATTTCGGTCAGGGGAAATGCATCTTCGCGCAACCGGGCAAAGCGCAGAAACGCACCGCCCAACCGGTAACGACGCGACTGCGTATTCTGCTCCAAAAAGCCCGCGCGGCTCAAAGCTGAGAGCATGCGGAGCGCCGCGGACTTATCGTAACCGGACAGGCGAGCGAAGGCGCTCAGGCCAATTTCGGTCTGCTCGTTGCTGAAATAATCCAATAATGACAGTGCCTTATCTACTGTCGTCAACCTCAGTCCCTCTTCACACTGCTCGACCCGAGGCTGATCTTATAGGCGTACAGCCAACCTGAGCAGACTTCTAAAAGGCGGCTTCAAGCTGCCCGTGGGTCACTTCGAACACCCTCGCGATTCAATCGAGCCGTGTTCTTGCGTCTCTCTTCCCCGAACAGAGCATTGACAGCGACATGGCGCGATGCAAGCATTTATTGCATCGATGGTGCGTTATTTAATCCAAAATGAGTGCATATCCCGAATTCGGCGCCATGATCCCAAGTCACGCCCTGCCAAAGGAACAAAACATGGTCGAGCAAAGCGATGTCGATGCCCTGCGTACTGCCTCCCCGCCATCCCCGCAGCACCTGATCGACGGTCAGAAGATCGATGCTTCCGATGGCGCTGTCATGGCAAACACCTCCCCCATCGATGGCCAGGCACTGGGCGCACTCGCTCGTGGTACCAGCGAAGATGTCGACCGGGCGGTGGCTGCGGCCAGGCGGGCGTTTGACGATGGTCGTTGGTCGGGGCTGGCTCCGGCGGCGCGAAAGAAGGTCATGCACCGGATCGCCGACCTGATCGAACAGCACATGCTCGAACTGGCGGTTTTGGGTGTGCGGGACAATGGTACGGAAATTTCCATGGCCTTGCGCGCAGAACCGGGCAGTGCGGCGGGAACCTTTCGCTACTACGCTGAGACCTGTGACAAGATCAACGGTGACATCGCCCCAACGCCTCCGGGCACGCTGGGGCTGATCCACCGCGAACCGGTGGGCGTGGTTGGCGCGATTGTGCCGTGGAACTTCCCGCTGATGATTGCGGCCTGGAAATTGGCGCCCGCGCTGGCCATGGGCAACTCAGTGGTCATCAAGCCCGCTGAAGTCGCTTCAATGTCGATTTTGCGGCTGGTTGAGCTGTGCCACGAAGCAGGACTGCCCGACGGCGTGCTCAACGTAGTCACCGGCGAAGGCGCCGTGGTGGGCGAGGCTTTGGGGCTTCATGGGGATGTGGACGTGCTGCTGTTCACCGGGTCTGGCGGCGTGGGCCGTCGGCTACTGGAATACAGCGCGCGGTCGAACCTGAAGCGGGTTTATCTCGAACTGGGGGGCAAATCGCCCAACGTGGTTTTCGAAGACTTCGCCAACCTCGGCAAAGCTGCCAAGGTCTCGGCAGGCGGCATTTTCCGCGACAGTGGTCAGGTTTGTGTCGCTGGCTCTCGCCTGCTGGTGCAGCGATCGGTGTACGAGCCCTTTCTCGACGCCCTTAAAGCCGAAGCGGAAGCCATGGTGGTGGGTGATCCGCTTGATCTGCGGACCACGGCGGGTGCCATCGCTTCTCAGACCCAATGTGCGTCGATCCTGACGCGGATCGAACGGGCACGGACCGAAGGCGCACGGTTGGTGACCGGCGGAGCACGCATTTTGGAAAGCAGCGGCGGCACCTTTATCGCGCCGACGATTTTTGCTGACGTGGATCCCCAATCCAACATGGCACAGGAGGAAGTCTTTGGCCCTGTGGTCGGCGTGACGCCCTTTGACGACGAGGCCCATGCTATCGAACTGGCCAATTCGACGGTCTACGGGCTGGCAGCAGGGGTCTGGACCGACAACCTCAACCGCGCGCACCGGATGGTCCGCGCGATCAAAGCGGGTGTGGTGCACGTCAACACTTACGGCGGACCAGATGTCACCGTGCCGCTGACCGGGCATGGGCAGTCGGGCAACGGCTCGGATAAATCGCTCTACGCCATTGAAAAGATTACCAAGCTGAAAACTGCCTGGATAGCGCTGGACTGATCCGGCCTAGCCCGTGCGGCAGATCAGCGGCTGACCAGCGAGATGGTGTGCGGCGCGCGGGGAGGTTCAAAGCAGGCGAAGAAGGCTTTGGCGGCCTCAGCCGTTCCGGCGCGCAGCACGACATCACCAGCCTCAATCCCAGCGACCCAGTTGGTTTGACCGGACACAAGGGCAGTGAGAAAACTGCGCTCGAAGCTTAGGTCAACGTCGAGCGTCGCGGGTGCCTGCGCGTGAAACTCACACACGCAACGGCGCAATTCGAGCGCGTGGTGCAGCCCTTTGTCCACGATATGAAAACCAACGGTGACGTGCCTGCTGTCCGTGTCTTCGACCTTGAGCCGTGTGGCCATGCCGCGCAGGATATTGCCGGGGGGAAAGGCATTGATTACCGCCGGCGGCGCCATCACCAGTTGCTTGCGCGCGCTCTGGTCGGCGGCTGGCGGGTCCAATTCCATGGCGCAGGATAGGCCCCAGTTGCGCCAGTTGGGGTTGGACTGAGCGTAAGACCAGCCACGCAAGGCTTGCGCGCGGGCCTTACGGGCTGAGCTGCCCTCGGGGTCCAATGACACCAGATAGGCCAGCATTTCCGCCGCCCAGAGATAATCGCCCTGCTCGTAAGCACGCGAAGCCTCTTTGGCGACAGTCTCCACCCCGCCCATCAGCCGGACCATGCGCGCGGCGCGCTCGGCCTTGGGCAGGGGATCCAGATCGACCGGGTCGCCTGAAAACCATCCCATTTTACCAACATAAATCGCCGGGATGCAGTGGCGCAGGGTGCCATAGAACTCGCCAAGCCAGGGGTGCTGGGCCAGGTGTTCTGGCAAGGTCAGTTTCAGAGCGATTTCCTCCGGGCCAAAGCCCTGGTTGATGAAACGCACCGTCTGGTCGTGGGTGAACTGGATGGCGTCACGGTAGGCTGTCAGGACATCATCGATAGCGTCCGCATCGGTGAGCGGGTGGCCGTGATGCGGTACAACCGCGCGCGGGCGCAAGACATGGCGGATCCAGTCGATGGTGGCGACCCATTGCATGGGGTCGCGGTAGGGTGTGCCGCGCAGGGTATAGAGGTTGGGGTATGTTTCGCCCTGAATACAGTCACCCGTGAGGAAAATCTGCTCGTCTGGCAGGAACACCCCTACCATATCGTCCGTCTCAGAAGGAATCGGGATCAGCTCAAGCGCCAGCCCGCAAAGGCTAACCGTGGTGCGCTCGGACACAGTGTGCGTGGGTGCGATAAAGCCGCGGGGCCCTGGGTTGTGTGGCAGACCCAGACCGGCGTGCACAAAGCCTTCTTCCCCCCTTGGCAGCGCGGCACCAAAGGTGTAGCTGGCCCGTCGGCCCATGATCGGACCCGTTCCCGCCGAGACCTCCGTAACATAGTGCATGAGATCAGCATGTGCCCACACTTGAACCTCGCCAGAGGCAACGTCACTAGCACTGACGAAGCCTTCTACACCGTTGATATGATCGTTATGGAAGTGGGTGTAGATCACCGCTCGGATGCGTTTATCCGGAAAGCGGGCCTGAATATCGGCCCTTGCGCGGCGGGCATCATCCTCCTGCGCCATGGCATCGACCAAAATGAGCCCTTCGGGCGCGTCTATGATAGAGACGTTGGCGATGTTGTAGCCGATCAGGGTGTGGGTGCGCTGGCCGGTTTGAACGATCTTTTGCCCGAAGCGCGCGGCGTGCGCGGCGAGCGCGGGGTGGACACCGGGACGCGCAGCGCTGGGAAAAGCGCTGGAGGGTGCTGAGCGTCGATCCTGGGTCATAGGTCGATCAACCCCATGCTGGCCGCCACGCGAAACGAGCCAATGCCGCCGTCGATCTTGTATTCTCCACCCTTGATCCAGCGGCTTTCATCAGAGGCAAGGAACAGCGCCAGATCCGCCACTTCATCCGGCGTGGATGGCCGCCCGGCGCGCTCGATTGCGGCGGAGACTTGCGGGCCAAAGGCCGTTTTGAAATCGTCCAGAATGCCCGTGGAAACAGCCGCCGGGCAGACCGCATTCATCCGCATCCCACGCGGCAGGCCCAGTGCCGTTTGCTGGATGGTCCAAACGATCACGGCCTCCTTGGTAAGATTATAGGCGCGGGTCGCATCGATCTCCAGCGCAGCCAGCGCCTGGTTCGGGTCGGTGCCGTTGTCCATGGCGAGCAAGGCCTTTATCTGCTCGATATTCTGCGGCCATGCAGCGCCAGCCATCGAGGCCATGTTGACGATGGGCGCGGCGTCACTCATCCGGGGCATAAGCGCGTGGGTCAGGTGGCGCAGGCCAAAGAGGTTTACGGCCAGAACCAGCGCTCCATTGTCTCCGCGCGGGGGAACACCGGCGATGTTGAAGAGCATATCGACCGGCGCGTGGATCTCCTGGATCGCGCGGTTAATCGCGCCAAGCTCGCCCATATCGACGACGATTCCCTGGTCAGCATCGGGACAATCCGCCCGGTCCAAAACCGTGACCCGGGCCCCCTGCTCCTGCAACTTGCGCAGCGTTTCGGCACCAATGCCCGACGCGCCGCCGGTCAGAACTGCGTGTTTACCCTCAAAGCGCATGGCGTTGTTCTCCCTTAACCCATCGTTGACATGTCACCTATCAGGTTTTGCTGTGATTTGGGAAGGTCTTTGCTGTTGGTGGGCTTGATCCTGCACCGCAGGGGGGCAAAGGTAAGCAGACCAGAGAACACAAGGTCGCAAGGAGATAAACATGGCAGACACAGGAGCGTGCCTGGTCATAGGCGCGGGAGATGATACAGGGGCCGCGGTGGGACGGGCCTTCGCTCGCGAAGGACTGGTCGCCTGCCTGGTAAGGCGGGAACGGCACGCCGATCAACTGGAAATGCTCGCCCAATCGATCCGAGATGAGGGCCTTGAAGCGCTCGCTATGCCCGCTGATGGACGGGATGAGGAGGCGGTGATCGCACTGGTGGACCACATCGAACGTGAAGTCGGGCCGCTGGAAGTCGCCGTGTTCAACGTTGGCGCCAACGTCAGCTTTCCCATCACGGAAATGACCGCCCAAGTTTATAAGAAGGTCTGGGAAATGGCCTGCTTCGCCGGGTTCCTGATGGGCCGGGAAGCCGCGCGGCGCATGGTTCCGCGTGGCAGGGGTACGATTATCTTTACCGGCGCAACGGCGAGCACGCGTGGGCGTCCAGGCATGGCGGCTTTTGCCGGGGCCAAGCACGGCCTGCGCGCGCTATCACAGTCGATGGCACGGGAGCTTGGGCCCAAGAACATCCACGTTGCGCACACCATCATCGACGGGGCGATTGATTCCAACTTCATTCGCCAGAACGTGCCCGGCGTCGATGACCTGCGCGCGCAAGACGCCATCCTCAACCCTGACCACATTGCAGCCAACTACGTCATGCTGCACCGGCAACCGCGCGACGCCTGGACCCATGAACTCGATCTGCGTCCGTGGAAGGAGAACTGGTAAAGGGGTGCTGTGGGGGACGTCTTTATCTTCACGCAAGTGGGTCGGCGGCTGTGCCGCCGGTCGGCTATCGCCTCCGGTCTTTGCCCCCCCTTCTCGCCCGTGGCGAGCGTCCCCCTGGCGTCAGGGGGAGCATGGTTGGCTTGGGAGGGAAGCGACATTCAGCAGTAGCGTTCCTGGCCCCGCCATTGCTTGTCGCTGTAGCGGTCGCCATGGGCGAAACCCAGCGGCAGGACCGCCTCGATTTCCGCCACCTGCGCAGCGGTAAGCTGCAGCGCGCAACCGTGCGCAGCTTCGTGCAGGTGCCCTACCGAGCGCGTGCCGGGCACGGCGATCGTGTGCGGCCCTTTGGCCAACACCCAGGCCAGCGCCAGAGACGCTGCAGGCACCCCCATGTCCCCGGCCAGCGCACGAAACCGGTCCGTCCACGCCAGATTGGCGCTTAAGTTGGGTTCGACGAAGCGTGGATTGCCATCGATGAACCAGCCGCTGATATCGTCGTCCACCGCCACCGGCCGATCAGTGAGCATGCCGCGCCCGACAGGCGAGAACGCGACAAAGGCCGTGCCCAGTTCCGCACAGGCCTGGAGCATTCCCAGTTCCGGCTGCCGGGTCCAGAGGCTGTATTCGCTTTGCACCGCGGCCACCTGGTGCACCGCAGCCGCCCGGCGAAGCGTACTTGGGGCGACTTCGCTTAGGCCGATGGCGCGGATCTTACCGGCTTGCTTGAAGCCTACCAACGTCTCCATCACCGCTTCGATCGGCAGGCGCTGGTCCCAGCGGTGCAAGTAGTAGAGATCCACGCAATCCCGCCGCAAGCGGGCAAGGCTGGCGTCGAGCTGCTCGGTCAGAAAGGCACGTGTATTGTTGTTGGGGAAGCCATCATTGGCGGAGGGGTCACCGCGATAGATGCCGCCCTTGGTGGCAACGGTGAAGAAATCCCGCGCCGAGGCGCTTTGCGCACAATATTCGCCAAAAATCGCTTCCGCTTCACCCCCGGCATAGATGAAGGCTGTGTCGAAATGATCCATGCCCAGGTCGCGCATGGTGTTGAGAATGGCGATAGAATTCTCTCGCGTGGTCGGGCCATAGGCGGCGCCGAAACTCATGGAACCATAGCCGATCCCGGCAATTTCCGGTCCATTGTGCCCCAAGGTGCGTCTGATCATGTACCTCTCCCTTTCCCTGTACTGGCGACCCCGCTCAACAAGCGTGGTTTCGGAGCAGAAGGCAAGCCTGAGCGTCCGGTGTCGTCAGGTGAAAAACGCCCGGAACAGCAGACCCAACCCTAATACCAGGAACATCATCAGCAGATAGCGGCGGAAGCGATCGGGTTTGATGCGGCGGCCAATCAGCTCGCCGCCGATCTGGAAAATCATGGCAGGCACAGTAATGGCAGCGCTGAGAATCAGGGTCGAACCCGATAGGCTGCCGTTGGCAGCATAGCCCAGAACGACCGGCACAGTGCCGACGCCCAGAAGCAGGCCAATCACCCCAATCCACTCCTGCCGGTTGGAATCCCGGCTGAGCAGATAGGCCATCAGCGGTGGCGCCCAAAGCAGCGTCAGTCCCGCAACGACCCCCGAAACCCCGCCGGTCACAACCTGTGCCGGTGCATCATAGCGATCCGGTATCTTAGGCACCCATTGAGCCAGATTGATCAGCGAGAAGCACACCACCATGCAGCCCAGCACCACCACCAGCGTATCCTGAGGCACACCGTCGGCATAATAGCCCACAACCCCGCCGATGGGCATGGCCAGCGCCAGGATAGGCCAGTATTTGCGCAGCGTGAGGAGCGGATTGCCGCCGAACAGCACTTGCACCAGGTTAAGCGCTAAAATCGGTATGGACATGAGGACGACCGCGAGCTTTGGATCGATAAACAGCGAACACAGCGTGATCGCTGCGGTCGGATAGCCAACCCCGAACAGGCCCTTTATCCCCCCCGCAACCGAAACTGCGAGGGCAACCAGAATGATTTCCGTCGGGCTCAGTAGTCTTTAACCAAAAGACGGTGGATGGGCTCATCTTCCACAATGGTTGGGAACCGGCCCAGTTTGTCGAGGAAGTAGTTGTCGGTGTTGTCGTCGTTCACGGTGGAGACCTCGCCGATCAGCACATCGCCGCCCTCCCCCCAGAACGCGTGATACTGCGTCGGGAGCAAGGTCACGCTCTCACCGGGCTGCAAGGCAATGCGGCCACCGGCTTGCACAGTACGGGGCATGCCATCGCACATGACGGTGACATCGCGGTTGGTGTCCAACCCCTCTCCTCCGGCCTCTCGATGGTAAAGCTCGATGACCAAAGTGCCGCCACCCCGGTTAATGATGTCTTCGGCTTTGACGAGGTGATAGTGCATGGGCGAGAGCTGGTCTTTGCGCGAAATCATAATTTTCTCGGCATAGAGCATGCCCTTGCCCGCCTTTAGGTCTGCTTCCAGACCGTTGCGAACCGTGAACAGGAACAGCCCCGTGTCCTCATACCGGCCCAGCCCATAGTCCGTGATATCCCAGCCCAGCCCCGCGTCAACAATCGCGCTGGCATCGCCACGCCGGGCCGCCCAGTCATCGGCCGTCCAATGAGCGAAAGGCGGCAGGACGTAGCCAAAGCTTTCGATGAAAACCTGACCTTCCTTGAGGATCTCGTTAATGGTTGAGCGGTTCATAAAGGCAGGAGTCCTTTGTCATTGGCGGATGGATTTTCGGATCAGTAGCTGTCGCGCAAGGACCGGACGGTCAGCGTGTCAGCAAAATTTCTCTCACCGGAAAAGCGAATAACCCGTTCTTCGCCGGGCACAAGGAAAAATCCACCGTCGCTGAAATACCCCGGCGCGTCGCTTTCCAGCTGAACGTAGGGCGCGAGGCGTTCCGCGCGAACGGTGACGCTGTCGGCGCTGACGGTCCAATTCAGCTCAGGGTCTTGGAAATCATAGGCCTTCATCGGTGCATCAGCGGCCCAGTTGGCTTGTCCCAGAACGCGGTCACCACTGTAAGCCTGAAGCTCGACCAGGTGCCCCTTATCCTCCCCCTCGATCCCCTGTACCGCGTCCATGTCAAAGGTGCCGAAACTCGTCGCGATCAGCCGCGGAACGTCGCGTGTTGTCTCGAACCACCCAGAGGACACCAGCGCCCCCGCAATCGAGAACAGCCGATAGCGCACGCGCACGCCGCTGAGGTCCACCTGATCGGACACAACCCGCACTTCGAACCTCTTCTGCCGGTTGGGCTCGGGGATGGTGGTTACCAGAACGGGCGCGAAAAAGTCTTTGGCCATGTTGTGGCTGAGCTTCCAGCGTCCGCCATACTCCAACGTCGCCCACGAGGTCACCGGCCAGCAATCGTTGAGCTGCCAATAGAGGGCGCCTGCGCAGTGCGGGCTGTTGGCGCGCCAGTATTCCACGGCCGTCTTGAACGCCAGCCCCTGCGCCAGTTGCGAGAGATAAAGCGTACTCTGGAAGTCCTTGGGAAAGCGGAAATAGCGAGCCAGCGTCTCCATAATCCGCGCGTTTCCACCTTCGTTACGCTGATGCTTATCAAAACTGGGCGATGACACGTTCCAGTGCTCTTCAGGCGCAAAGGTGCGTACAGTGGCCAAAGAGGGAAAGGACTGGAACCCGAACTCGGAGCAGAACCGGGGCCGGACGCGATAGTAGTCGCTGAAGGGCTTGGCCTCATGCCAAACGTCCCAAAAGTGCATATCGCCAGAGGCATCGTCGTGCCAGGCGTCGCCAAAATCCAACGAGCCGTTGCAGGGGCTGGAAGGCCAGAAAACGCGGCTGCTGTCGTGCTGAGATACAGCGGCTTCAACCGTGCGGTTGAGGCGGTCGTAGGCGACCAGATAGCGGTCCCGGTTGCTGCGGCTTTCAGGGTACCACGTCAGCGCGCCAATAACCTCGTTGTCCCCACACCACAATGCAATCACTGGGGCAGACTGCAAACGCCGGATGTTGTGGTCTAGCTCGGCGCGGACGTTGTCGAGAAAGACCGTATCGCTGGGGTAAAGATGACAGGAGAACATCGCATCCTGCCAGACCAACAAACCCACCTCGGCGCACAGGTCATAGAACCAGTCCGGCTCGTAAAGCCCTCCGCCCCAAACACGGATCATGTTCATATGCGCAGCCACCGCCGCTTCGAGAAGCGGGCGCGTGTTCTCTGGCGTGCGACGCGCGGGCAAGGCATCCACGGGGATCCAGTTGGCGCCTTTGGCGAAGATCGGCTGGCCATTGACCACAAACTGCATGGCCGAACCGGTGCTATCCTCGGTCTGATCGATTTCAAGGCTGCGCAGCCCGATAGTCCGGGTCAGTCCTTGCCCATCCAGCGCCACCTGCACGCTGTAAAGCGCCTGCTCGCCCATGCCGTTGGGCCACCACAAGCGCGGCTGATCGAGGGTGCAGCGCGCCACCGCTCGAAATTCGCCGCCGTCCACAGGTTCGGGGCTAAGCGCAAGGGTCTGACCGTCAATCACCAAGGTTCCTGCGCAAGACCCCACTCCGTCGCGGTCATAAAGCGTCCCGCTGACCGTAAGGACGAGATCGACTTTGCCCGCCGAATGGAGTTGCCGCACATCCAGATAATCGAGGCTGAGCGTCGGTGCGCGCCGCAGCACCAGCGCGCCCGCCACACCCAGCGGTGTCAGGCAGATATTCCAGTCCCAGCCGCAGTCACACGCGATCATCCGGATCAGGTTGGCGTGGGGCAGATCGACGTTCCAGTGCCAGGGAATGTCATATTCCTGCGCCTGGCTCAGGGTCTTGGCCGCTGCGACAGGATTATCGAAAACAAGCTCAAAGCGGTTGTCACCGGCTTTGAGCACACCCTCATCCACAGCAAAGCGCCAGCGCCGGAAAGCGTTATCGCAACGTCCCACGTCTACGCCATTAATCCGAACGGTCGCCAGCGTGTCCACGCGGTCCAGCTCGATCTGATTCATCGATGCCGCCTGCTCCGCGCTCAAGCTCACTGTACGGCTCAGCACCCAGTCCCGCTCCATCATCCAGCGAACAGCATCTTCGTTGCTGGCGAAATAGGGGTCAGGGATGAGGCCGCGGTCAAGCAGTGCGCTATGGATGTCACCCGGTAGTGCACAAGGAACGTCGCGGCCGTTGAGTGTAACCTGCCACGTGCCGCTCAGATCGATTTCCATGTCTGTCCGCCTCCCATCCTGAACCGTTAAAACCCTAGGTCGGCCGGCCCGTTTAGGCTAGCCGTCGGGTTGATTGGCGTAATGAAAGTCGAAAAAATCGGCATGTTTGGCCCGCCCGGTGATGTCGTTGGCGGCCATGCCGACGAAGTTACCGGTGAAGCTGGCGTGCTCCCCGCGACCGCCTTCGTCTGAGAGCACCGAGGCATCGAGTTCTGGTCCAATAGCCTGCCACGGACCGACCTCACCCGCCGCTGAGACGGTCGCCCAGCGGAACTGTTGCACGGTGCCGCGCGTATCGACGCCCAGCCGGATCCGGCCTTGAGGAACGACAATACCCTCCCCGACCGGAAAGACCACGTCCCCCTCCGGATAGTCACCGCAGCAGGACTGGATCGTCAGGACCCGTTCACCGTGATCATTGAGCGTCAGGGCCAGGTAGTGGAACTTGAAACGGTTGTAGTAGGTCGCCATTCCAGCAAGCTGCTGGTAGCCTTCTGGCGCAAAGTCTAAACTGACTTCTGCGCTGTAGTGCCAGGCTGTTTGTCGCCGTGCCACAAGGCTTTGTTCAAACCAAGAGCCGATGCTTTCCCTGCCAAACAGCCGCAATCCCCGTTCCAGCGCCGAGGCGGAAAACAGGCGTTCATGCGCCGGGCTGCGTGGCCACTGGAAGTCGATCGAAAGTGTGGTGTCATCAAAGGCATAGTCCCGAACCTCCGCAGATTGCTGCACCTCTGGCGCGTCAGCGTCGTCGGCAAAGATCCGGTGCAAATCGGCGCGGTCGCCCTTGACCACCATCCAGCCGTCGTCCCGCCATTCCATCTCTCGCAGTCCGGTTTCCCGGCCCATGGGACAGCGCTGAATTTCCCGAAGCGGTCGCCCCATCAGAAAGGTGTGAAAGGTGCGCCCGTCGGCCGTCTCCACGGACTGTCCATGTCCCACGCGCTGGACAAAGGCCTCAGGCGACTTTCGCGCGGTCAGGGGGTGCCAGTCGGGGTGGAGTTCGTAGGGTCCGAGCAGGGATTTCGACCGCGCGTGGGTCACTGCATGCTCATAGCCCGTGCCGCCCTCAGCCGTTACCAGGTAATAGATACCCTCTCGCTTAAACAGATGCGGTGCCTCGGTCAGGCCATGGGGCGAGCCGTCAAAAATGCGCGTGATGGGACCAACGAGTTGCCCGGCGGCGTGATCGTATTCCTGCAGCAGAATCCCGTTGAAAAGGCCACGCGGCGGGTCCCGCTCTTCCATCTTGCCGCGATGGTCCCAGACCATGTTGACGAACCACTTACGCCCGTCGTCATCGTGGAACAGCGAAGGATCAAAACCGCTGCTGTTCATGTAGGTTCGCGGGGTCCACTCGCCGTCGATGGTGGGACAGGTCACAAGGTAGTTGTGGGCGTCTTTGTAGTTGCCGTCGTGGCGTTTCATATCGGTGTAGATCAGCCAGAACTGGCCATCCGCATGCGATAGGCATGGTGCCCATACGCCGCCACTGTCTGGATTACCGCGCATGTCGAGCTGATCGGCACGGGCGAGCGGCCGGCTGACCAGCGTCCAGTTCACCAGATCCCGGCTGTGATGGATCAGCACGCCCGGATACCACTCAAATGTTGAGGTCGCGATATAGTAATCGTCCCCTACCCGGCAGATCGACGGATCGGGGTTAAACCCGGGTAGAATGGGATTGCGTGCAAGCATGAGCCGAGTTCCTGACGACGGTTAGAGCGCCGATTTCAGCGCCGGATACAGGCGGCGATATCGGTTCAGAGCGTCCTCGTAGGCAGCGCTGAATTCGGTGCGGGGATCGATGGTTTCAGCGGGCTGAGGCGCCAGCATGACCGACGCCGCGCTGGCTCCGGTTGCAGCCATAATCGCCAACCGTGCCGCGCCCATAGCGGCACCGTTTTCGCCGCCCGCAAGCAATCCAACGGGCTGTCCCAGAACCGTAGCAAGCGTTTCCACCCAACGCCGCGACTGCGAGCCACCGCCAATGGCAAACAGAGAGTTGATCGCAGTTCCTGAGCTTTGCAACGCCACCTGGCAATCCGCCATGGAGAACGCGACCCCCTCCATCACCGCTTGCATCAATTGGGCGGGCGAAGACTGATGCTCCAGCCCAACAAACGCACCCCGCATTCCGGCATCATTGTGCGGCGTGCGTTCACCGGAGAGGTAGGGCAGAAAGGTCACCGGCGAGGGGCCACTGATCTGATCGCCAACGGCTTGCGCCATCGCAGGCACGGTCTGACCCGTAACGGTCGCCAGCCAGTTTGCACTGTCTGTGGCCGACAGAGTGACCCCCATCTGATACCAGGCATCGGGTACTGCGTGGCAAAAGGCGTGAACGGCTTGGCCGGGACTGGTGGCCCACTGGTCAATGGCCGCCAGCAGAACCCCGGACGTGCCCAGCGACACAAACCCCTGCCCGCCCCGAACCGCGCCAATACCGCAGGCCGCAACTGCGTTATCCGCACCGCCACCTGCCACCACCACACCTGCCGGCAATCCCAGCGCGTCCGCAACCTCCGCCCGGACGATACCTGAGGCGTCTGATCCATTGACCAGCGCCGGCATGTGTTCGGGGCCCAAGCCGGTCTGGTCCAGCAGCTCCGCAGACCATTGCCGCGTGCCGCCATCGAGCCAGCTCGTCCCCGCCGCATCGGAAAAATCGCTCACTTCTTCACCAGTCAACCACAGCCGCAAATAGTCCTTGGGCAACAGCACCAGATCCACTTGAGCAAACAAATCTGGCTCGTGGTTGCGCATCCAGGCGAGTTTGGGGGCCGTAAAACCGGGAAAAACGATGTTGCCCGTCAGCTCGCGAAACCGGGGGTCGGCGTCTAGTTCAGCGGCCTCAACAGCCGAGCGGGTGTCGTTCCAGAGGATGCACGGCCGCAAAACCTGCCGCGCCCGGTCCAGCACGGTCGCGCCGTGCATCTGGCCAGAGATACCAATGCCGCGAAGTGCGGCCATATCATCGGGAAAGTCCGTTCGTAATTGCGCAAAACACGCGTGCGTCGCTTCAATCCAATCCGCTGGAACCTGTTCGCTCCATCCGGGGTGTGGGCGCAGCATTTCGTAGTGTGCTTCCGCAGCGCCGCGAACCTGCTGATTCTCATCAATCAGCAGCGCCCTTAGTCCAGAACTTCCCAGATCCAGTCCGATGTACATTTACAGCGTCCTCCAGGCCCCATCCTCCTGCGATGACGCCACACATGCTTCAACAAACTTCACTCCATCCACGCCGTCCTGCACGGTCGGCAAAAGAGGTGCCTCTCCGCCCCGAATCAGGGTCGCAGCTTCGCTGTAGATCGTTGCGAAGGCCTCCAGATAGCCCTCTGGATGACCGCCTGGGATCCTCGAAACAGCCATCGCCGCTTCACCCGCTGTCGGCCCGCCCCGCGTTATGGTCTGAGGAGCAGCACCCAATGGTGCAAAGCGCAACTGGTTCGCAGTGGATTGGTTCCACTCGAGCGAGCCACGGCTACCGGCTATCCGCAGCCTGATTTCGTTCTCGTACCCCGGAGCAACCTGGGTCGCGAGCAGGACGCCTTTGGTTCCGCCGCTGTAGTCCAGCATAACGTGCGCGTTATCGTCAAGGCGACGACCCGGCACAAAGCTGTGCAATTGCGCACAGAGGCGTTCGAGCTGTTTTTGCGTGGTGAAGCTGACCAGATTGAAGGCGTGGGTGCCGATGTCGCCAATGGCACCACCTGCGCCGGACTGATGCGGATCGGTCCGCCACGTGGCCTGCTTGACCCCTTCGCTTTCCAGATCTTCGCTCAACCAGTCCTGAATGTACTCCACGTGGATCAACCGCAAATCACCCAAGTCCCCGCGCTCGATCATTTCACGCATCTGCCGGATCATTGGATAGCCGGTGTAATTATGGGTTAGGACAAAGGCCGTCCCGGTCCGCTCCACCGCCCGCTGCAACGCCACAGCATCCGCGCTGGTTGAGGTCAGCGGCTTATCGCAAATAACTGGGATTCCCACTTCGAGAAAGGCTTCAGCAGCTGAAAAATGGACATGGTTCGGCGTGACGATGGATACGGCATCAATACCATCTTCCCGAGCGGCTTCCGCCGCTGCCATCGCAGCAAAATCCGAGTAGATACGGTCTTCTGCCAGCCCCAGTTCCTGACCCGACGCAATCGCTCGTTCAGGCGTCGAAGCCAGCGCGCCTGCGACGATATTCCAGTGACCATCCAACCGAGCCACCATCCGGTGAACGCCACCGATAAAGGCACCCTGTCCACCGCCCACCATGCCAAGCTTCAACGGCCCCGCCATGGATCAGTCCAACCCCATCATGGCACGGATCGCAGCGCGATCGGTGCCACTGGCTGCGAAGTCATCAAAGGCAACATCTGTCACTTGAATGATGTGATCCGCAATGAATGGCGCCCCTTCTGCCGCGCCCTGTTCAGGGTGCTTGAGGCAGCATTCCCACTCCAGAACAGCCCAGCTGTCGTAACCGTACTGCGCCAGCTTGGAGAAAATGCCGATGAAATCAACCTGTCCATCGCCCAGCGAGCGGAACCTTCCAGCCCGCTCCATCCAGCCCTGATATCCACTGTAAACACCCTGTCTGCCCGAAGGATTGAACTCGGCGTCCTTGACGTGGAAGGCTTTAATTCGCTCGTGGTAAATATCGATGAAGGCGAGGTAATCCAGCTGCTGCAACAGGAAGTGGCTGGGGTCATAGTTGATGCAGCACCGATTGTGCCCGCCAACCCTGTCGAGCAGCATCTCAAAAGTCGCGCCGTCAAACAGGTCTTCGCCCGGGTGCAGCTCAAAGGCTACGTCAACACCTGCGTCTTCGTAGGCATCAAAGATCGGGCCCCAACGCTTGGCCAGTTCGCCAAAAGCCTCGTCAATCATGCCGTCAGGGCGCTGCGGCCAAGGGTAAATGTAAGGAAAAGCCAGCGCGCCCGAAAACGAAACGCAGGCGCCAAAGCCCATGTTCGCTGAGGCTTTAGCCGCCAGCTTCATCTGGTCAATCGCCCACTCTGTGCGAGCCTTGGGGTTGCCGTGAACGGCTGCTGGCGCGAAGGCATCGAATTGCTGGTCATAGGCTGGATGCACGGCGACAAGCTGACCTTGCAAGTGCGTCGAAAGCTCAGTGATTTCAACGCCTTGTTCCGCACAAATACCCTGTAGCTCCTGACAGTAGTCCTTGCTCTCAGCGGCTCGTTGCAAGTCCATGTAGGCCGCATCAACGGTTGGGAGCTGTACCCCCTTATACCCATGTCCCGCCGCCCAACCGGCGATGGACGGCAAGGTATTGAATGGCGCCGTGTCAGACATGAACTGCGCCAGAAAAATAGCGGGTCCCTTCATAGTCTCTACCTGCCTTTCTTATTGATACTGTTTCAGGCCATCAGCGCGCGAGCTTGCTCGGCGCTTAGGGCTTCGGGGCGCTTACAACGGCTTGAAATCTGTACGACTTCTCCGCTCTCGCCGGACGCAATCAGCGCGAGGAGTACCTCCATCACGTGCTGCGCCAGATCTTGCCCACATCGGTGCGGCCGGCCTTCGGCGATCGCTGTGGCCATGTCAGCCAGACCAGCGGTCCGGTAGTTGGCCATTCTCCCCTGATTGTGGTCCTCATTCGGAACACCAAAGGGATGGTCAAAGGCGGGCAGATCAAGCGCTTCTGCGCCTTCGGTGGCGCGGATCTCACCGCCAAAGAAGTTTGGATCAGGCACGAAAATCGAGCCCTTTTCCCCGTACAGCTCCATCGGCGCCAAGCCGTGCGCGTGCACGTCCCAGGACGCGTTGAGCGTGACGGTTGCGCCGTTTGCAAACTCGAGAATACCGCGCATCGAGGTGGGGGTTTCAACGGTGACAAATTCACCCGCACGCGGCTGAGAGGTGATCTCCCGCTCCTGGCGCGGGGTCGATGCAAAGCACGCCACGCGCGTTACCGAGCCAATAAGTTGGACGAGGTTGGTCACGTAGTACGGACCAATATCCAGAACGGGCCCACCGCCGGGCTTGAAGAAGAAATCTGGGTTTGGGTGCCACATCTCCATGCCGCGCCCCATCACTGAGGCGATGCCTCCGGTAATTTGCCCCAGCTCGCCGCTGTCCACCAAAGCCCGCGCCTGCTGGTGCGCGCCGCCGAGGAAGGTGTCCGGGGCGGATCCTACGCGCAGATTCTTGCTGGCCGCCAGATCAAGCAGCTCCTGCCCCTCGTCCACGCTCAGTACGAACGGCTTTTCAGAAAAGACGTGCTTGCCAGCCTCAAGAATACGACGGGACACCTCGAAGTGAGCTGCTGGGATGGTCAGGTTGACGATGATACTGATATCGTCCGCCGCCAAAATATCATCGACGCTCAGCGCGCGAACGCCAAAGGCCTCTGCCTGTGCGCGCGCCGTGTCCATGTTGAGATCAGCGCAGGCGCGCATCTCAATGCCTTTGAACATCTTCGAAAGGCGCAGATAAGCGCTGGAAATATTACCGCATCCGATGATGCCAACACCCATGACTTCACTCATCGTTCAGGAACCCATCATTTGAACATTTTTGAAAGCACGCTCAGCAAAGCGGCGCGGGTCCGACGGCTTATCGTGTTCCATCACGTAAGTGCGCGCCGGTGTTTTGGTCCGCACGGCCGCGAGAAGCTCAGCCCAAGGCATGGTCCCCTCTCCTACGTCGGCCCAGCCGTCTTCGTCCAAGCATTCTCCGTCGGGTGCGATATCTTTCAAGTGGACCGAGGAAATCCGAGCGGCGTGGCGATCTATCCACGCAAACGGGTCTGCGCCGCCCCGCACAACCCACGCTATATCCGCTTCCCATTCGACGTCACTTGCCGTCTTTAGAATCACTTCCATCGGCACTGTGCCGTCTTCGAGTGCAAAAAACTCAAAATCATGGTTGTGCCAGCCAAAGTTACGGCCGGCACTCCGAACCCCCTCACCTACTTTCGCCAAGCGCTCGGCGAAGGCGGTCCATCCTGCCCCATCTGTGGGGCGGTCTTCAGGTGGAAGAAAAGGGGCATAGATTGTCTGCACACCCAGCGTTTCGGCCAGAGACAGCATTTCATCCGGCTTGGCTTCCAGATCATCGATGGCAAAATGTGCCGACGGCATTGTCAGGCCGAGCGCGTCCATCATGGCGCGCAAGCCCGCCGGGTCACCCATGACCCCGCCAAAGCCTTCAACTTGCTTGTAGCCTGTTTCGGCAAGGTGCTTCAGCACTCCGGCCAGATCAGCGTCAGCGCGGGATGAATAGAGTTGATACGAAAGGTCCATAGTGTCGTAGCTCCCTCAAATACGCCGTTCTTCAGCGTCAAACATGGATCCGCGAGACGGATCAAACCCGATGGTCACCTTGTCTCCGCTACGCAGTTGCAGCTGCCCCTCGACGCGGAAACGGAACGACAGCTCACCAATCATGGCCCAGACAAGCGTATCCGCCCCCATGGGCTCAACCACTTCAACCACGACTTCCCGGCTAAACGGCGCTCCCGCAGCGGCATCCCCGAACAGCACATGCTCAGGCCGGATACCCAGCGTCACACCCTCCAGCGGGGCGCTGCCCAGTGTTTGGGTGAGCTCGTAGCCCTTCATGGAAATGTTCAGATCACCCGACGTGAACATAGGCACGTCACCGGGGGTGA
>PAHJ01000033.1 GCA_002705565.1 Geminicoccus sp.
AAGCAGTAGGTGTTCAGGTGTCAGCAGACCGGTCAGTGGCCTTTTCGGGCGCGCACGTGATCATCGACTTTACCCTGCCCGCTGCGACATTGGACAACATGCAGGCTGCGCGGGACGCAGGCGCAGCGGTCGTTCTGGGAACCACGGGACACACGACGGCGCAGGAAGAGGTGGTTTTGGGCTTTGCCGAGCAAGTCCCCATGATCTGGGCCGCAAATTATTCCCTGGGAGTCAATCTGCTGCTTAACCTGGTTGAACGGGCCTCAGCCGCTTTGCCCCTGGGTTTCGATATCGACGTACTGGAAATGCATCACCGGCAAAAGGTGGACGCCCCCTCAGGCACGGCGCTGGTTCTGGGAAAGGCCGCTGCACAAGGCCGGAAACAGGATTTTGATGCCGTTAAACGCCTGAGCCGAGAGGGCGAAACCGGCCAACGACCCAGCGGCGAAATCGGCTTTGCCACGCTGCGGGGCGGCACAGTACCGGGCGACCATATGGTCGTCTTCGCAGGTGATGATGAGCGCATTGAAATCGGTCACAGAGCCGGGGATCGCCAGGTGTTTGCCCGCGGCGCGGTGCAGGCTTCGACTTGGCTGGCTGGCAAACCACCTGCCCTCTACACGATGAACGACGTTTTAGGGCTCGATGGCTGACTTATCGACTAGCGGCTGACCTGCTGCCGGGCCTGACTTAATGCCTTGAGTAGCCGGTCGGCGACGTCCTGACGCTGATCTGGGTTGAGGTCACCGCCAAAGGGGATGCGGCGATTGCCCGCGCGCAGGACCACCGGATCGTCCCATGTTGTCGGTCTGTTGATCAACACCGCGCAATCGTGTGCTGGAAAGCTCTCGCGATGCAGACGGCCTTTGGGATCTCTGAGATGGAGACTGAGCGTCGAGGGCGTAAGAATGACCTCTTCCTGCCGTCTGGCCCGTCCTGTCATGACCCGATAACCCACATAGAGCGCGCCAATCTCGACGCCGAGGAAACCAATGACGGGCCACGCCCCATTGATGAACATGGCAAGACCAAATCCAGTGAAAAACACACCCAACGCAACGAAAACGATAGCCCAGCCTCGCTGGGGCAGGGCTTGGTGCTGCTGGAGAATCTCGCGGAAGATGATTGGCTCGCTCATGGGACGAAACTTAGCGGTACCGAAGCCAAGGTCAATTCCCCCGCACACACGCGCGCCGCGTCAAAACAGCCCGGCCAGCCGAGCTTAGAACCGTCAGGGGTTCAAAACAGCGGCTCGACACCATCGTCATCGGGCGCGCGGCAAGCCACGCCGGCTTCGCTCAGCGCCGTGTGTGCGGCATCGGCGTCCGGATCATTGACAATAAGCCGCCGCCCCTGCACACCGGCCAAGCCGGAGAACGCCTGCGCAGCGTCATCCAGCACAGCATTCCAGATCCCGGCTTCGTTCAAACAATGCTGCGCGAAGCTGATTTCAACGGGGTTATCAGATTGCAGAGCGACCCACATGGCGGCATTCCTTCGTTTTGGTCATCGGAACTGTGATCAGCAGATGCTTTCACTTTTTGCATGCTTATTCTACATAGGCCGCCAGGGTGACAAGCCTTTGTCGTCAATGCCAACTGGGCCAACTGGGAGACTTTTGTGGCTGTACAAGCATCACGGGTGCAGGACATCGATGATTTGGACGTGACGAAGAGCGTTCGAAGCCGGGACGTGACGCAAGCCGTCAACCGGCTGACGGCGCTGGTTGCCGACGATATGGAGCGCGTTAACGCGACCATCATCGAGAACATGCAATCCGACGTCGCGCTGATCCCCCAGCTGGCAGGCTATCTGATCGCCTCAGGCGGCAAGCGTCTGCGCCCGCTGCTCACACTGGCCTGCGCGCGCCTGTGTGGGCTGACGGTGGGGGATGAAGCCGTGCGACTGGCGGCGTCAGTTGAGTTCATCCACACGGCGACCCTTTTGCATGATGACGTGGTTGACGACAGCTCGCTGCGGCGCGGCTCAGCCTCGGCCAATGCGGTGTGGGGGAACAAGGCTTCGGTTCTGGTGGGTGACTTTTTGTACTCCGGGGCATTCCAGTTGATGGTGTCCACCCAGAACCTTGCAACGTTGAAAACGCTGGCTGACGCCTCAGCGGTGATTGCCTCTGGCGAAGTGGCACAGCTGGCAACAGCCAACGACTTAAACACCAATCATCAGGATTACCTGGACGTTATCGAAGCCAAGACCGCCGCGCTGTTTGCAGCGGCGTGTCAGGTCGGCGGAGAGGCTGCGCGGACGTCTGCCTCGCAGGTCGAGGCGGTGCGCGACTATGGTCACAACCTCGGCATGGCTTTCCAGCTGATCGATGACGCGCTGGATTATAGCGCGGATCAGGAGAAACTGGGCAAGACCGTGGGCGATGACTTTGCCGAGGGTAAAGTCACGCTGCCGGTGCTGCTGGCCTTTGAGGCTGGTGACGCGGACGAGCAGGCTTTTTGGCGACGAACCATTGAAGATCTGGACCAGACCAGTGGCGACCTCGACCACGCAAAAACGCTGATTGCAAAGCACCACGCTCTGGCGGGCACAGTGGAGGCCGCCGAGCAGTATGGCCGACGCGCCAGCGATGCGCTGGCTCGACTCGCGCCCAGCTATGGGGACGCGCAGGATATTCGTGAAGCTCTGCAAGACGTCATCGCCTTTTGCATCGTTCGGGGGCACTAGCGAGGCCGGTTTAGCCTTCCGGGTGCTTATCCGCTGCCTTCGCACTGAGCCAAGGCACGCCAATGCGGAAGGAACGGGTTCGTGTGACCGGCGTCCGCGTGCTGTTGGCACCGCTGGATTCCCGCCAGACCACGAAAACACCGCTGCTGATGATCAGCCCAGACCCAATCGCGATCCATAAGTCGGGGACTTCCGCGAAGAAAACGAACCCAAACAACGAGGCCCAGATGATCTGGGAGTACTGCATCGGCGCAATCAGCGCTGCGGGAGCGTTGCGGTAGGCGTTGAGGACCATCATCTGACCGGCAATGAGCAGCAGACCCATCAGTGCCAGCGTCCCCAGATCCAGCAGCGGCATGGGCTTGTAAGTGCCGGGCATCACCACGGCCATGATCAGCAAAACCGCTACCATGGGAAACAGGATGAGGGTCTGCGACCGCTCTTCACGTCCAACCTTGCGCACCACGATTGCACCGATGCTGTTGGCGACGGCCGCCGCGAGGCCTGCCAAATGGCCAAGCGACAGGGGCTGTAACCCCGGCCGCAGAACAATGATCACGCCAATTAGCCCCAGCAAGACTGCCGCCCAGCGCCGCGCACCCACCTTTTCCCCCAGAAACGGGACCGACAGCGCAGTGATCAGCAGGGGCGATGCGAACAGCAGCGAATAGGCTTCAGCCAGCGTCAGTACGGTGAACGCATAGAACCCGCAGATCATGCCAATGATTACGGTCGTGGTCCGCAGCAGAAGGTAGAGCGGCTTGTGCGGTACAAAGCTGGCCTCAGTCCGGTCCGTAGCCATGATCAGCGTCATCGGGACAAAGGAAAACAGTACGGAAAAGAAGACGATCTGGAACACTGCATAGTTGCCCCCGAGCGACTTGATCAGAACATCATGGCTGGAAAAGACAACAAACCCCACCAGGGCGAATAGGACGCCGGTGACGGGACGACTCATGGGTGCAGGCTGATCAGCCATCGGGGGAGACCTTTAGTTGGTTGAGGAAGCCAAGTAGATCATGCTTCTTTGCGACACTAAAAGGGCTGGAGACCCCTTCGTTTTGCGGTGCAGAGCCTCGTTTTCAAGAGAGCACCAACGGTTCCTGCCCCTTACCCGCAACTTCCCGCACAATTTTCAGCCCCGCCGCTACCAACTGCCGGTGACGGCGACGTACATGCGCGGCCACGTAGAGGGGTTGCTGAATCATGGGAGCATCATCGACAACCCGCAGATTTGGCAGATCCTCTTGCAAACGGGCAATCTGAGGCTCAGGCAAATAGGCGGTTCCGCCGCGATTCCGTAGTAATTCCACCGAGAGCCCCTCATAGCCAACGGTCATCGCCCCCCTGGTCAAACCCGGTAGGAGATCACGGTGAAAGCGCTCGAAGAGCGGAGAATAGCTGGCGTAAATATATCCCTCCTTGCCAACTTCCTCCATCGTATCGGTTTGGGTCGAAACCATCCGAAACACCAGCGCAGACAAGGGTTCAATATAGAGATCCGGCGACCAGGACGGCGAAAACAAGATGCCGATATCGATTTCCCCCGCTGACAAATCGCGCATGATCTGCGCCGAATAATCAGCCTCCAGCTTGAGGAACAGCTTGGGCATCCGCTGGTCAAACGCATCGATCAGATCGTAGAAAAGCGAGTTGACCAGGCTCAATTGAGCGCTGATGTACAAACTTGCCTCAAAGCCCTCAGCCTCGCTTACGTCACGCATTGCCCTGGCCCAGGCGTTGAACAGCTCATGAGCGTGCGCCTGAAAGCGCTCCCCCGCAGGCGTCAGCTTCGCGCCGGAACGTCCGCGGGTGAACAGCGCCGCTCCCAATTGGTCCTCCAGCACCCGAATGCGGCTGCTGATCGTCGATTGGGACACGTTGAGCCGGTCAGCCGTCTGATTGAAGTTCAGGGTCTTGGTGAGATCGAGAAAGGTCTCCACGAGTTCGTTCGCAAGCATTGAGGATGTCGCTTTAAATCAATCGATAATTCCGATTGATAACGGGGGAACCTGCGACTTTTTTCTGCTCAAAAAACGCCTTCGAAGGGCGTAAAAGTGCGGAAATACAGCTTACTACAGGGTCTGGTACTTATCCGGGACTCAAGGGAGAGGATCATATCGTGGCAGAAATTCCAAGCACGGCGCGAGTTGTTATCATCGGCGGCGGCGTCGTTGGCGTATCGGTGCTCTACCATTTGGCAAAGATGGGGTGGAGCGATTGTGTTCTGCTCGAAAAGAACGAGCTGACATCTGGGTCAACCTGGCACGCGGCGGGTAACTGTCCGACCTTCTCGGCCTCGTGGTCTGTCATGAATATGCAGCGCTATTCGACGGAGCTCTACCGAGGCCTCGCCGACGAAGTCGATTACCCGATGAACTACCACGTCACCGGCTCGATCCGACTGGCGCACAACAAGAACCGCATGCTGGAATTTGAGCGTGTGATGGGCATGGGCCGTTACCAGAACATCCCCATGGAGATGTGCTCGAACGACGACCTGAAGCAGCATTACCCCTTCCTCGAAACCCACGACCTCGAAGGCGGCCTCTACGACCCGACCGACGGCGACATTGACCCCGCGCAGCTGACCCAGGCGCTGGCCAAAGGCGCGCGCGCCATGGGTGGCAAGATCCTTCGCTTCTGTCCTGCGACAGGGGCGCGGCGTGAAAATGACGAGTGGGTGGTTGAAACGGAAAAAGGCGAAATCCGCTGTGAGTATGTCGTCAACGCCGCTGGCTACCGCGCGCAAGAAGTTGGCCAGTGGTTTGGACGCTACGTTCCAATGGTTTCCATGTCGCACCAGTATGTGCTGACTGAGCCGGTTGCTGAGCTGGAAGCATGGTCAAAAGAAACCGGCGGCAAACTGCCGCTGCTCCGTGACGTAGACAGCTCCTATTACCTGCGTCAGGAGAAAATGGGCTTCAACATTGGTCCCTACGAGCGCAATTGCCGCGCGCACTGGGTGACCCCAGACGACCCGATGCCCGACGATTTCTCCTTCCAGCTCTGGGCGGATGACCTCGACCGGATCGAATGGTACGTGACCGACGCTATGGAGCGGGTGCCGCTGGTCGGGACTTCAGGTGTTTCCAAGATCATCAACGGTCCAATTCCTTACACTCCAGACGGCCTGCCATTGATCGGGCCGATGCCGGGCGTGCCAAATGCGTTCGAGGCTTGCGTCTTCACCTTTGGCATCACCCAGGGTGGCGGCGCCGGTAAAGTGCTGGCCGAGTGGATCATCGAAGGCGGAACCGAGTGGGACATGTGGTCCTGTGATCCGCGCCGGTTTACCGGGTTCATCGGTCAGGACTACGCCACTGCCAAGGGCATGGAAGTCTATGGCCATGAGTACGCCATGCACTACCCCCGCCACTTCTGGCCCGCCGCGCGGGACCAGCGCCTGTCCTCCCTGAACGACCGGATCAAAGGCCTGGGCGGCCAAATGGGCGACTACAACGGCTGGGAGCGCGCAGCCTGGTTTGCCAAGGATGGTGACGACACGTCGCTGCAAGCCACCGAAACCTGGGAACGCGAAGGCCCTTGGCAGAAGCGCGTCGCCGAAGAAGTCGGCGCTGTGCGCGACGACGCCGGCGTCCTCGATCTACCCGGTTTCGCCCGCTACCACGTCAAGGGCGAAGGCGCGTCAGCCTGGCTGCGGACACTTGCCGCCGGTGCGATCACCAAGCCAGGCCGGATTGGCCTGCTTTACTTCGCGGACGACAAGGGTCGCACCGTGACGGAAATGTCGATCATCCGCTTTGAGGAAGACGACTTCATGCTGATCACGGCGGCCACGGCAGAATGGCACGACAAGGCTTGGCTGGAACGTCACATGCCCAAGGATGCAGCCTTCTCGCTGACCAACCGCACCGAGGAGCTGGGCACACTGATCGTCGCGGGTCCGAAAAGCCGGGAGAAACTCGCCGGCTTGACCGATGCCGACCTGTCTCAAGGCTGGCTCACCCACCAGAACGCCACCGTCGCGGGCAAACCGGCATTGCTGGTCCGAGTCTCTTTTACCGGCGAGCTCGGTTGGGAGATTCACACGGCTCCAGCTGACCAGCCGACCATCTACGACGCCCTGATCGAGGCGGGGGTTACGCCCTTTGGCATGTTCGCGCTGGACAGCATGCGGATTGAAAAGGGTTACCGGGCATGGAAGGGCGACCTGTCAACCGACTACACGCTCCTCGAAGCTGGTCTGGATCGCTTCGTCAAGCTGGAGCGCAACGACGACTTCCTGGGCAAAGACGCCCTGATTGCCCAGCGCGACGAAGGCCTCGACAAGCGTTTCGCCATGATGACGATCGACATCGGTGACTATGATGCGCCCTACATGTCCACGGTCTGGAAGGGTGACGAACTGGTGGGCGAGATCACCTCCGGTGCCATGGGCTATCGCTGTAACAAGTTTGTCGCGCTGTCCGTGCTGCGGACCGATTGCCTTGAGCCGGGCACCAACCTCGAGGTTGAAGTCTTCGGAGATCGCCGCGCGGCGATCGTCACCGGCGACGAAGCGGCGTGGGATCCACAGAACGAAAGACTACGGGCATGAGCACCAAGACCATTCCAAACAAGGCCCGTGCCGTCATTGTTGGCGGCGGGGTCAGCGGCTGCTCAGTCGCCTATCATCTCGCCAAAATGGGTTGGAAAGACATTGTCCTGCTGGAGCGCAAGCAACTCACCTGCGGGACCACGTGGCACGCAGCCGGTCTGATCGGCCAGCTGCGCCCCAATCAGAACATGACCCGGCTGGCGAAGTATTCCGCCGAACTCTACGTCAAGCTCGAAGAAGAAACCGGTCTGTCTACGGGGATGAAGCAAAACGGCTCGATCACCGTCGCCCTGACCGAAGCTCGCAAGGAAGAGATTTACCGTCAGGCGTCTCTGGCGCGTGCTTTTGACGTTGATGTCAACGAAATCAGCCCCGAAGAAGCGCTGGCCATGTACCCGCACTTGAACATCGACGGCGTGAAGGCCGCCGTCCACCTGCCGCTGGATGGCCAATGTGACCCCGCTAACATTGCGCTGGCACTGGCAAAAGGCGCCCGGCAGATGGGCGCGAGCATTATCGAGGGCGTGAAAGTTACCGGCGTCAACCAGGCCAACGGTGCCGTGACAGGCGTGACCTACGAGCGCGATGGCGAGCCGGGGCAGATCGACGCTGACGTGGTCGTCAACTGCGGCGGCATGTGGGCGCGGGACTTCGCTGCCATGGCCGGCGTGACCGTACCGCTGCACGCCTGCGAGCACTTCTACATCGTTACCGAACCGGTCAAAGGATTGACCCAAATGCCGGTCCTACGGGTGCCGGACGAGTGTGCCTACTACAAGGAAGACGCGGGCAAGATGATGCTCGGCGCGTTTGAGCCCAAGGCCAAACCCTGGGGCATGGGCGGCATCGCTGAAGACTTCTGCTTCGACCAACTGCCCGAGGACTTCGACCACTTCGAACCGATCCTCGAAATGGGCGTGAACCGCATGCCGCTGCTGGGTGAAGCCGGCATCCACACTTTCTTCAACGGGCCGGAGAGCTTTACCCCAGATGACAAGTACTACCTCGGCGAAGCGCCAGAGCTGCGCGGATTCTGGGTGGCCGCAGGCTATAACTCCATTGGCATCGTATCCTCAGGCGGCGCAGGCTATGCGCTGGCGCAGTGGATTGTAGATGGCGAGCCGCCCTTTGACCTCTGGGACGTGGATATTCGCCGCGCCCAGCCCTTCCAGAGGAACCGCGTTTACCTGCGCGAGCGCGTGTCGGAGAGCCTGGGCCTGCTGTACGCCGATCACTGGCCCTACCGCCAACCAGAAACCGCGCGCGGCGTGCGCCGGACGCCGCTGCACGAACACCTCAAAGCCAAGGGCGCTGTATTCGGCGAGACCGCTGGCTGGGAGCGCGCCAACTGGTTCGCTCGCGAAGGTCAGGAGCGCGAATACCGCTACGACTGGGGCCCGCAAAACTGGTTCGACAATGCCCGCGAAGAGCACCAGTCGGTGCGCGAGGGCGTGGGCATGTTCGACCTCTCGACCTTTGGCAAAATCCGGGTCGAGGGCGCGGATGCCCTGCCCTTCCTCCAGCATGTCTGCGCCAACGATATGGACGTGGAAGCGGGTAAGATCGTCTACACGCAGATGCTCAACAGCCGTGGCGGGATCGAGTGCGATCTGACCGTCACGCGCCTGGGTGAAACGTCCTTTCTGCTGGTGGTACCCGCCGCCACCATCCGCCGCGATATGGCGTGGCTGCAACGGCGTGTGCCCGTAGGCGCGCATGTTACCGTGTTTGACAATACCTCTGGTGAAGCGGTGATCGCTTTGATGGGGCCAAAATCGCGGGAACTGCTGCAACGCGTATCGCCCGATGACTTCGGTAACACCAGACACCCGTTCGGCACCGCGCGGGAAATCGAGATCGGTATGGGACTGGCGCGTGCGCACCGGATTTCCTACGTCGGCGAGTTGGGCTGGGAGCTCTATGTCAGCGCAGACATGGCCGGTCACGTGTTTGAAAGCATCGATGAAGCGGGCCGTGATCTGGGCCTCAAGATGTGCGGCCTGCACGTGCTGGATTCCTGCCGGATCGAAAAGGCGTTCCGCCACTTTGGTCACGACATCACGGACGAAGACAACGTCCTCGAAGCCGGACTTGGCTTTGCGGTCAAGCGAGACAAAGACAGTGGCAAGTTTGGTGACTTCATTGGCCGCAAGGCAGTCATGGAGACCCGGGAAGGGGGCCTGCAACGGCGAATGCTGCAGTTCAGGCTGAGCGACCCCAAAGCCATGGTTTACCATAATGAGCCCGTCATTCGGGACGGCAAGATCGTCAGTTTCCTGACCTCAGGCAACTATGGCCACACGCTCGGCGGCTCCATTGGCATGGGTTACGTGCCGGTGATGGACGGCGAGAAAGGCAGCGACCAGCTGCAGTCTTCTTACGAAATCGAAATTGCAGGCCAGCGGGTGCCGGCTGAGGTCTCCCTCAAGCCCATGTACGACCCCCAGGCCGAACGTGTTCGAGTGTGACAGGAGTTTGATTCGATGAATGCTGAAGCCCCTAAAAAAGGACGTTCCGGTGGTCGTTCCGCCCGCATTGCCCAGCGCGCGGCCCCACTGGCAGAAGATATTCGCCCCGTGCGTCCAGGCATGGAAGGCGGCGCCTATAAACCGCTGTCCGACGCCGATATGAAGACGATTTACGAGGCGGCTCTGACCGCACTTGAAACGGTTGGTATGGCGGATGCGCCAGCCTCTGGCGTTGAGTCCATGGTCGCCGCAGGGGCGATTCTGGGCGAAGACAATCGCCTACGCTTTCCCCGTGCGTTGGTCGAACACACGCTCTCGATCGCCAACAAAAACCTGACCCTTCACGCACAGGACCCAAAGTTCGACCTCGATTTGAGTGGCAACCGCGTCCACTTCGGCACCGCTGGCGCGGCCGTGCATTTGGTCAACGTGGATTCTAAGGAATACGAGGATTCCACAATTGGTCATCTCTACAACGCAGCGCGGATTGTGGATGAGATGGACAACATTCACTTCTTTCAGCGCCCTATGGTGGCCCGTGACATCCTCGACAATCGCGAGATGGACATCAATACGGTCTACGCCTCGATCGCCGGAACAAAGAAGCACGTAGGCACATCGTTTGTGGACACCAGCCACATGGAAGACGGGCTGGAACTGTTGCACATGGTGGCAGGCTCCGAGGAAGCCTGGCGCGCGCGCCCCTTCGTATCACTGTCGGTGACCTTTGTGGTGCCGCCAATGAAGTTCGCGACTGAGTCCTGCGAAGTCATGGAAGTTGCCATTCGCGGCGGCATGCCGGTCCTGCTGCTGTCAGCGGGTCAAGCCGGCGCGACAGCGCCAGCGGCAATTGCTGGCGCAGTGGTACAGGCAGTTGCGGAGTGTTTGAGCGGGCTGGTGTACGTCAACTCGATTTCACCCGGTCACCCCGCCATTTTCGGTCCCTGGCCCTTTGTTTCCGACCTGCGGTCCGGCGCGATGTCGGGTGGTTCGGGGGAACAGGCCATTTTGACCGCTGCGGTGGGGCAAATGGGCAAGTTCCTCGGTCTGCCAACAGGTTCGGCAGCGGGCATGGCCGACGCCAAAATACCAGATGCTCAGTCGGGCTACGAAAAAGGCATCACAAACGTGATGGCGGGCCTTGCTGGGATCAATATGGTTTATGAATCAGCCGGTATGCACGCCTCGCTGCTCGGCTTCTGCCTGGAATCGCTGATCATCGACAACGACATGCTGGGGCAAGCGTTGCGGTGCGTTCGTGGGCTGGAAGTGACGCCAGAGAAGCTGTCTTTGGACGTGATGGAAAAAACCTGCCTGGAAGGTCCAGGGCACTATCTGGGATCGGATCAAACGCTGAATCTGATGCAGTCGGAGTACATCTACCCGACCATCGGCGATCGAACCTCACCCAAGGAATGGGCTGAGGTTGGCAAGCCGGTCTTGCTTGAAGCGGCCCAAAAGACGTTGCGAACCATTCTACAAGGACCAAAGCCGGGGCATATTCCGCCCGAGGTTGATGCCGCCGTTCGAGAACGCTTCCGCATTCACTTCAGCTAGCACGGCGATCACCCACAAACCCAAAAGGGCTCCGACCGGGACTAACCGGGCGGGGCCTTTTTTGATGGGGTGGGCTGTGTGTTAGGAGCGCGGGTTGCGCATTAGAACTTGATCCGCAGACCAACGCTACCCATTGCGATCCAACGGCCAGAAGTGTGGAAACCGCGCAAGCTGGGCTCGGAGAACTCTCGAACGCCCTTCAAGGAGAAGTCCAGTGCCACGCCAGGAGCAATTTCGCTTTGCGTTCCGAACTCCACACCTGCGTAAGGCAGCGCGTAGCTGTAATCTGCGTCCGTGTTCACACCGACCAGACCGCTGAGCCAAGAGTTGCCTTCAACGATACCCAGACCGATGTCGGTCGAAATCTGGGTGTAATCAGCCAGGCTGTCGCGGCTGGAGTTGCGCAGGTATGGTGCGTCATTGAAGCCATCCCATACGTCGTCAATTTCCCAATTGGTCGCCGTCATGCTGGCCGAAACGCGCAGGTTAGAATACGGGTCTTTCCAGGCGAGGCGTCCCCCCAAACCCAGCGACGGGCCAAACTCAAAGGTGCCCGCCAGCGGTATGGACTGTTCGGTCGAAACCGACAGCGCGCTGTAGAAAGTCACCTCGGTGTTGCCCGCTGGATTGCCCAGCGTGACCGGCGAACCCAGCGCCCAGATCGGCTTCATCGTGCGGCGCACGACGTACTGTGGTTGGCCATAGTAATACTGAGGGCGATACCCAATAGTACCCGTTTGGCCCAGAGAGATAGCACCACCCTGTGAATAGCCAGGTGCGGCGTAGTAGCCCTGCGCCTGCGCGGTACCGACGAAAGACACGGCTGCAACTGCCAACGCGCCTAAAGTTGCGGAAATTAACTTCATCAAATTACTCCAATAAAATAGCCCACCTGTCGGCGTGCAGCAGACAAGTTCGATAAGAGGAATCACCCATCAACGGCAGGAATCCTCATGGTTTTGCTATTATGCGAGCCAAATCATTGAACGGAAAAAACCCTGTTGCATCAATGCTTCAGTCATTTTCGAAACGCTTTGCGAATGGAAAATCGGGGGGTTGTTATGCGTAGGGTCCGCGCAAGTTGGGAATCCTGAACGAAACCAAAACGAATCGATCAGAGGTGAATACCAGCTTATGATCGAGCCGGAGCGCCAAAATGGATTTGCCCGCAACGCAATTGTCATTTCTAGTGGGTCCAACTCGAACCTAAACCCAAGGAGCCTTTGATGTCTGATCTACCTGTTCTTGGCTGCGCCATGGAATTGCACAACCTCGAAAAGATGGCACCCTGGGTGCTGGAAAAGGATCGAGATCTGGAAATTCAGGACGGCTACCACGCCTTTGTTTTGGATAAGACCGCAGACAAAGTAGCGGATCGGGTGAAGGAGATCCTGGGTTCATCCTACAAGGGGCGCCTCGGGCTTCATGGCCCTTTCTATGGTTTCGATCTCGACAGCGTTGACCCCGCCATCCGCAAGGTTGTTCGCATGCGCCTGGAACAAGCGCTGAGGATGGCGCATCGGATGGGAGCCACCCAAATGGTGCTGCACTCTCCGCTGACGTTGTGGGACCGCGATAACATGCTCCATCAGGGTTATGAGGCCGGCAAAATAGGATTGGTTCAGGACAGCATTGGCGACGCGGTCAAAATGGCCGAAGACATGGGGATTACCATCGTTCTCGAAAATATTCAGGATATCGACCCCACGTGGCGCGTCCGCCTGATCGAAACACTTGGATCCGACCGCGTCCGGACCTCGATTGACACCGGGCACGCCCACTACATGCATGGCCGGTTCGGCGCTCCGCACGTCGTTGATTACATTAAATCTGCAGGCAACATGCTCGAACACGTTCACTTGCAAGACACCGACGGCTCCGCAGATCGACACTGGGGCATTGGCGAAGGCCAACTCCCCTGGTTTCCCATTTTCGAGGCGCTCGGCAAGCTCACCAGCAACCCGCGTTTGATCATGGAGCCCATGGATGTCCCCGCCGCACCCCGCCACGCTGCTTGGGCACAGACTGAAGGACTGGCGCAATAGATGGCAGCGGCTGTAAATAAGACTCAGCCGACCGACGGAAATGTCGAAACCTTTCTCCACGCCATTGAGCACGAGGGGCGGCGGCAGGACAGTTTCGAGATGCTGGACATCATGACCCGGCTCTCGGGATACCCCGCGGTGCTCTGGGGCAGCATTGTTGGGTTCGGCCGCTATCACTACGCCTACGAGAGTGGACGCGAGGGGGACATGTTCCTGATTGGCTTTTCACCCCGGAAAACGGCGCTGACGGCTTACATCATGGGCGGCTTCGAGAAGCATGACGACCTCCTGTCGCGACTGGGAACCTTCAAGATCGGAAAATCCTGTCTCTACATCACGCGTCTGTCCAAGGTGGATCGAGCGGTGCTGGAGGATCTGATCGCGCAATCTCTGGCGCACATGCGAGCTAAGTATCAAGTGACGTGAACCTTGGCCACTTACCGTTACGCCCTGTCCTTCAGTCCACCAGCAAGCGCCTTGCACGCCTACCTGCTTGAGAGCCGGTCCCAAAGCTGATCCATGAAGTTGAAATGCGGCATAAAGATTAACCTATTATTAAATGTATTTGCATTATGAAATTCTATTTAGGGTAATTTTTTATATTGCAATACGAGATATCTTTGAAGATTATTCTCGTTTTTGTCGATGCGGG
>PAHJ01000034.1 GCA_002705565.1 Geminicoccus sp.
AGCGCGGGTTCCAGCCCAACGCCAGAGCCGGAGCCAGAGCCAGAAGCGAAGTCAGAGCCCACCAGTGCAGCCGCAGCCCCCGCAGCCGCAAAAGCACCGATTGAGGTGGCACAGCCTGAGCCCGAATGGGATGGCGCCATGGTTGAAACCACAGTTCGAGAAGCCCTGCGGGACGCCATGGCTGAAGAAATGCGCAATGATGACCGCGTGTTCCTCATGGGCGAGGAAGTCGCCCAGTATCAGGGCGCCTACAAGGTCAGCCAGGGTCTGCTGGAAGAATTTGGTGCGCGCCGGGTGATCGATACCCCGATCACTGAATACGGCTTTGCCGGGATTGGTACCGGCGCGGCGATGGCCGGTTTGCGCCCAATTGTGGAGTTCATGACCTTTAACTTTGCCATGCAGGCCATCGATCACATCATCAACTCAGCCGCCAAGACCCTCTACATGTCTGGCGGTGCCATCCAGTCGCCAATTGTCTTTCGTGGCCCCAATGGCGCAGCGGCTCGTGTGGCCGCGCAGCATTCGCAGTGCTACGCCGCCTGGTATTCGCATGTCCCGGGACTGAAGGTGGTTTCGCCCTATTCTGCTGCTGATGCCAAGGGCTTGCTTAAGTCTGCGATCCGCGATCCTAACCCGGTTGTCTTCCTCGAAAACGAGTTGATTTACGGTCAGAAGTTCGACGTGCCGGATACGGACGATTGGACCGTGCCGATTGGCAAGGCGAAGGTTGTACGCGCCGGAACTGACGTCACCATCACAGCGTTTTCGATTATGGTCGGTAAGGCGCTGGAGGCAGCCAAGATGCTGGAGGAGCAAGGGATTTCCGCGGAAGTCATCGACCTGCGCACCATCCGTCCTCTGGATACAGCCACCATCCTAGATTCCGTGCGCAAGACCAATCGGCTGGTCACGGCTGAAGAAGGCTGGGGCCAGTCTGGCGTGGGGGCAGAAATTGCCATGCGCGTGATGGAGCAGGCCTTTGACTACCTCGATGCGCCTGTGGCGCGGGTTGCGGCCAAGGACGTGCCACTGCCCTATGCCGCAAACCTCGAACGACTTGCTTTGCCCGGACCAGAAGACATCGTCGCTGCCGCCCGCGCAGTGACCTATACGGAGGCCTGAGCCCATGTCAGTTGATATCCTCATGCCCGCGCTTTCCCCGACTATGGAGGAAGGCACGCTGGCGAAATGGTTGGTCAAACAGGGTGATAGCGTTTCCAGTGGGGACGTGATTGCTGAGATCGAGACCGATAAAGCCACCATGGAAGTCGAAGCGGTCGATGAAGGCGTCGTGGCAAAAATTCTAGTGGCAGAGGGCACGGAAGGTGTCGCCGTCAATGCTGTGATTGCGGTCCTGGCCGAAGACGGCGAAGACCCTGCAAGCGTAGAAGCCGGCACCGGTGGCGCACCCGCACCTGTTCCCGCGGCCCCGTCACCTGAACCAGTTCCAACCCCGGAACCGGTTGCCGGACAAGCCTCTGCAGTGGTTGAAGCCAAGCCCGCACCCCGCGCCTCCACAACCGCCGTTTCGAGCGGCGGGCGTGTCTTCTCCTCTCCCTTGGCGAGGCGGATCGCAAGCCAGAACAATATCGACATTTCAACCCTGTCGGGCACCGGCCCGAATGGTCGGGTGGTCAAGCGCGATGTCGAAGCCGCAATGGCAGCAGGTACGGGTACAGCCAGCGCACCCAGCCGGACGGTTAGCAGCGCAGATTCAGCGCCGATGGTCGTTGGCGCTGGTCCCGATCCACGCAAGATCGCCGGACAGCTTGAGATGGCCTATGAGGAAATCCCAGCTTCAGGCATGCGCAAGACCATTGCGCGCCGACTGGTGGAAGCCAAGCAGACCGTACCGCATTTCTACCTCACCGTTGATATCGAACTCGACGCCCTGCTTGCCATGCGCAAGCAGGTGAACGCCGCCGTGCCGGAAGGGGTAAAAATCTCGGTTAACGACATGATTATCCTCGCTTCGGCCAAGGCGCTCATGGATGAACCTGATACCAATGCCAGTTGGGCAGGCGACGCTATTCTCAAGTATCAATCCGCTGACGTTGCGATTGCTGTGGCGACCGAAGGCGGCCTGATCACGCCGGTGATTCGCGATGCTCAGTCCAAGTCGCTAACCACCATTAGCGAGGAGATGATCGACCTTGCAACCCGTGCCCGGGAAGGCAAGCTGAAGCCCCATGAGTATCAGGGCGGTACCTTCTCAATTTCCAACCTCGGCATGTTCGGCATTCGCGAGTTTGCCGCCGTGATCAACCCCCCGCACGGCGCGATCCTTGCTGTGGGCAAGGGTGAGAAGCGCCCTGTGGTGCGGAGCACGGATGCAGGCGACGAGTTGGGGATTGCGACGGTTATGTCTGCCACCCTGTCCTGTGACCACCGTGTGGTGGATGGAGCGGTCGGTGCGCGCTGGCTCAATGCTTTCCAGCGGCGACTGGAAAACCCCCTGTCGATGTTGATTTAGGAGACCCGAAAAGATGGCTGAAACATCCTATGACATCGTGGTAATCGGGGGCGGTCCGGGAGGCTATGTTGCGGCAATCCGGGCAGCTCAGCTGGGGTTGAAGGCGTGCGTGGTCGAGCGCGAGCACCTGGGCGGGATTTGCCTGAACTGGGGCTGCATTCCGACAAAAGCGCTGTTGCGCTCGGCAGAAGTCGGTCACTTGATCCAGAACGCAGCCGCCTATGGCTGGTCCGCTGAAAACGTCACCTTTGACCTCGACAAAATCGTTGAACGGTCACGCGGCATTGCCAAGCAATTAAGCCAGGGCGTGGGCTTTCTGCTCAAAAAGAACAAGGTTCCGGTGATTGAGGGCAGCGGCAGGCTGGCGGGCAAAGGCAAGGTCGAAGTCACAGACAAGGACGGCAAGAAAACCGTTCTGAGCGCGAAAAACACCATTCTTGCGACCGGCGCCCGAGCGCGCGTCCTGCCGGGGCTGGAGCCTGACGGAAACCTGATCTGGACCTACCGGGAAGCGATGGTGCCCGATAGCCTGCCGAAGTCCATGCTGGTCGTCGGTTCCGGTGCGATTGGTATTGAATTTGCAAGCTTTTACAATGACTTAGGCGTTGAAGTCACGGTTGTTGAGGTCGTCGATCGTATCCTTTCTGCCGAGGATGAGGAAATCAGTGCGCTGGCGCACAAGGCCTTCGTAAAGGCGGGGATCAAAATTATCACCTCGGCCAAAGTGACTGGCGTCAAAAAGGGTAAGAACGATCTGGCCGCCACCATCGAACTGGCTGACGGCACGTCTCAGAGCCTCAAGGTTGACCGGTTGGTTTCAGCTGTTGGCATTGTCGGTAATGTCGAAGACATCGGCCTCGAAGGCACGGCGGTCGCAGTGGACCGCACGCATATCACGACCGACGCCTACGGACAGACCAGCGAGGCTGGAGTGTGGGCAATCGGTGATCTAACTGGCCCGCCCTGGCTGGCGCACAAGGCCTCGCACGAGGGCATCATCGCGGTTGAAAAGATCGCAGGGGTCGAGGGCGTCCATCCGTTGGACACCAGCGGCGTGCCTGGCTGCACTTACGCCCGCCCTCAGGTGGCATCGGTGGGCCTGACAGAGGCGCAGGCTCAGGCTGCGGGCCACACCGTCCGTGTCGGGCGGTTCCCCTTTGTCGGCAACGGTAAGGCGATTGCGCTGGGTGAGCCCGAGGGACTGGTCAAAACGATTTTTGACGACAAGACCGGCGAGCTGCTTGGTGCGCACATGATTGGTGCCGAAGTAACGGAGTTGATTCAGGGCTTTGGTATAGCCAAGTCATTGGAGACAACTGAACAGGACCTCATGCACACGGTCTTCCCGCATCCAACGCTATCTGAAATGATGCACGAGTCAGTATTGGATGCTTACGACAAGGCGGTGCATTTCTAGGAACCACCATGACTGAACAGCTTCGCCACCCGGAAAAGGCGCACCGCCCAGACAGCGCGCCACAGCCCAAAAAGCCGGATTGGATCCGCGTTAAAGCTCCGACCTCGGAGGGCTATAAAGAAACGCGTGACCTCATGCGTTCCTTATCGCTGACCACCGTGTGTGAGGAAGCGAGCTGCCCGAACATCGGCGAGTGCTGGTCCAAGAAGCACGCGACCATGATGATTATGGGTGAGGTGTGTACCCGGGCCTGTACCTTCTGCAACGTGACCACCGGCAAGCCTGGCGCGCTCAACCCGTTTGAGCCGACCAACGTTGCGCAGGCAGTGAAGACCATGGGGTTGAGCCACGTCGTGATTACCTCTGTTGACCGGGATGATCTCGACGATGGAGGGGCAGGGCATTTTGCCGCGACGATTGAGGCCATACGTGAGGCTTCTCCGGGCACAACGATTGAGGTGCTGACCCCTGATTTCTTGCGCAAGCGGGATTCATGGAAGATCGTTGCTGACGCAAAACCTGACGTGTTCAACCACAATCTGGAGACCGTTCCTGGGCTGTACGCCGAAGTTCGGCCCGGTGCGCGATACTTTGAGTCGCTGCGCCTGCTCGCCAACGTCAAGGAGCGCGATCCGCAGAGCTTTACCAAGTCTGGCATCATGGTTGGTCTGGGCGAGCGGAGCCAGGAAGTGGCGCAGGTGATGGACGATCTGCGCGCGGCTGATGTGGATTTCCTGACCATTGGCCAATATCTGCAACCCACGCCCAAACATCACGCTGTCGCCGCCTTTATCACGCCGGATGAGTTCCGCAACTACGAAGCCATGGCGTATGGAAAGGGTTTCCTGATGGTTTCAGCAACGCCTCTGACCCGCTCGTCGTATCACGCCGGCGAGGACTTTGAGCGTCTGCGGGCTGCGCGGGCCAAAACAGGCTAGGGTGTACGAGGTCTAAAGGCGATCCAACAGCTCCTGGAGCCGTTTGGTGCTGACCGCGACGTTGGCGTTGCGCCCCTTGAATCGATGCGGTGCTACAAATCGGCGGCTGCCGCGTTGGCGGACGATATCCTTGGGATTGAAGCGCTCGCCCAGATGAATCCCGATGATCCGAAACCCAGGCTTTGCGCTGATCTGCTGCAAGAGCGGCGCGCCCGAACCTCCGGCCCAAATGGCGCAATAGTGGCGTAAGGCAGGCCCCGATGGCCCGGCAAAGACACCCGGTCGCAGCAAAGATCGATCGATCACAACCGCACAATCATTTCCCACCACTGCGTCCCAACGCTCTTCTCGTGCCTTTGGTTTGCGCTTGGTCATGAAGGGGACGAGCACTGGCTTTTCTGCGTCGAGCCGCTGGTCCGACCCCAATATGGGCAAAGCGACCTGGAACAGGGCTGCTGAACGCGATAGCACGCACACGGCTTCCTGCGCCAAGCCGTCGGCGCCAGGATAGGCTGCAAAGTGCAGACAGTGGCTCACGGCACGTTCGCCCGTTTCGCTCGCGTCTGGGGCGAAGGCTGGAAGAAAGCGCATGTTGCGGCAGGTGATCCATCGAAACTCACGCGTTTCGCGCTCAATCTGGCACACCGGTCGCATCTGCATGCGCGGCCAGTCCCCTCGGCCCGCGCTGGTTGCCTCGCTGGTATCGTAAAATGCGTGTGCAGTCGTCAGCAGCAGGTTGGGTTCGATCAACGTGGCGGTCACCACCGTCTGTTCAAGGCGTCCGTCCTCTTCGGTAGACGCGTTTTCAAACACCACCCGACCCATTGACGCTGCCACGGTGGTCAGATCGCCGGCGTAATCGGCAAACAACAGGGGCTTGGGATCAGCGCTGCCCAGCACTTCAAGCGCCCGCGCCGTGCCGCTTGGGGTCAACACCAAGGCAGTCAAAAGCGCACAGGTCCCAATCAAGTCTTGTAATCGCACACGCGCAGTCATAGGTGCATTCTATGCCAGTTGTTCAGCAAACTCGAACCGTACCTTTTCTACCCGAACAGATGTTTGATCTGGTGGTGGATGTTGACCAATACCCGCAGTTTTTACCGTGGTGTGTTGCCAGCCGCATACGGGAGCGGACGGAGCAGCACATCATTGCGGATCTGGTCATTGGGCTCAAAATGGTGCGGGAGCGCTTTACGTCTCGCGTATCTATGGATCGTGATGCCCTGACCGTGGATACGGCTTTGGTCGAAGGCCCGTTCAAGCACATGACTAACAACTGGCGCTTTCGTCTTGCCGACGATGGCAGGAGCACCGAAATCCACATCCATGTCGATTTCGCCTTTCGCAGTGCTTTGCTCCAGCGGTTGCTTGAACCGCTTTTTGAGGAAGCGCAACGGCGGCTGATTGGGGCGTTTGAAAAGCGGGCTTATCAGCTCTACGGCGACCCAGCCTTGGACAAGGCAAGCAAGACCTCAAGCGCCCCTGCAACGGTCTGAGAGCGGACCGCGTCCCGGTCTCCTTCGAAGTCATGCTCCATGGCGTGTTCACCCAGAGGGCTGGATATAGCCAGGTAGATCCGACCGACTGGCTTGTCAGCCGTACCGCCGTCTGGGCCAGCAACACCGGTCACGCCGATGCCAACGTCCGACCATACCACGTTGCGCGCGGCGTCAGCCATGTGGCGGGCAACCTGTGCAGAAACCGCACCATGGTCAATCATGGTCTGCTTGGGCACGCCAAGCAGCTCTTCCTTGGCCTTGTTGGAGTAGGCGATGATCGACGTGTCGAGAATGGCAGATGAACCGGACTCGGCGGTAATGGTCGCGGCGATCAGCCCACCCGTACAGCTTTCCGCAAGCGCCAGACGCCATCCGGTACGTTGAAACGACGCAATAACCTCGCGAGCCAGAGCTCGGTTTGGATCGTCAGGGCTCAATACGGGGCTCAAACTTCATCTCCGGGCATCATGAGGGTCACCACAGCCTGCGCAGCGATTCCTTCGCCCCGACCGGTGAACCCTAACTTTTCTGTTGTTGTCGCTTTGACGGAAACGCGCGAGTCAGGCAAGCCCATGATGTCTGCGACACGGGCGCGCATCGCGTCTCGATGAGGGCCAATTTTGGGGGTTTCGCAGATCAACGTGAGATCCACGTGGGAGATCCGACCCCCGCGGTCGCGGACTCTCTGAACGGCGTGTTCGAGGAACAGCGGGCTGGCGGCACCCTTCAACTGCGGGTCCGAGGGCGGGAAATGATGCCCAATGTCGCCTTCTGCCAGGCCGCCGTAGATTGCGTCAGTGATGGTGTGCAGACCAACATCGGCGTCCGAATGCCCTTTCAGCGGCCGCTCACCCCGCAGAGTCACACCGCACAACACCAGCGCGTCAGCGGTTCCAGGTTCGTCAAAGGCGTGGACGTCAAACCCGGTTCCCATCCTCGGTTCCAGCGCTCGGCCCGGCCCTGTTTGGCGGTCCAGCATCATGGACAGTGAATCCAAATCATCGAGGTATGTCAGTTTCATCAGCCGCTCTGGATGGGTCAGGGTCATGATTTCGACCAGTCCCCCGTGGTCCTGATACAGCGTTGCATCGCAGGTGAAAAAGGTGTTTTCCAGGGCGCGGTGGGCCCCTAGGATGGCCGCAAAAGGAAAGCCCTGCGGCGTCTGTACCCGGAACACATCTGACCGCTCAATCGGGCTGAGGTAGGCCGTTGCACGGTCTGCCCGGACCAGCGTGTCAGAGGCCGGTATACCAGCCGTCAGCCCTTTGGTTTGCATTTGCTCCAGTCGCTGCGCCATTCGTTCGATATCGTTGAG
This sequence comes from Geminicoccus sp., assembly GCA_002705565.1. GTDB lineage: Bacteria > Pseudomonadota > Alphaproteobacteria > UBA7985 > UBA7985 > UBA7985. The sequence continues at coordinate 7,646 of PAHJ01000034.1, forward strand.
ACGCAGACCGGGCCGGGCGCCATCGTGGATGAGGACAAAATCCGGTGCCTCATCTCCACTCAAATGTTCGAGGCCACGATGCACGGTTTCCTGTCGTTCCGAGCCGCCCAGAACGATGTCCAGAATCTTGTCTGTATCCAGTGTTTCGACGATGTCAGCAACCGCATCCATGGTGTCTTCTGACACCATAACCACAATATGGTTAATTGCCGATGAGGCGACAAAAGCATCCAGCGCCCAGGCGATAACGCGCCGACCGTTGAGCGGCGCCAGAACCTTAGGCTGGTCGGCACTGAAGCGCGTACCTGAACCGGCAGCAAGCAGGAGAGCAGCGCAGTTCATGAGGTGCCTTTCCTTTCCGCCCGAGCCTCTAAGTTAGCGACCGACGCGAAAGCAGTCGAAGCCCGGGTATTGGGCCGCGCCACCCAACTGCTGTTCGATCCGCAGCAGTTGATTGTACTTCGCGATTCGGTCAGAGCGTGACAGCGAGCCGGTTTTAATCTGCCCACAGCCGGTTGCGACGGCGAGGTCAGAGATCGTGGTGTCTTCGGTTTCGCCCGAGCGATGGGACATGACGGCTGTAAAGCCAGCGCGGTGCGCCATATCAACGGCTTCCAACGTCTCAGTCAAAGTGCCGATCTGGTTGACTTTGATCAAGATGGAGTTTCCAACGCCGTCCTTGATGCCGCGCGCCAGACGCTCAGGGTTGGTCACGAACAGGTCGTCGCCCACCAACTGCACTCGATCCCCTGCGAGCTGTGTCAGGTGCGCCCAGCCGTCCCAATCGTCTTCGGCAAGACCGTCTTCAATGGAACGAATGGGGTAGGTCGTGGACAGTTCAGCGAGATAGGCCGCCATATCGTTCGGCGCCAGGCTGCGGCCTTCGCCGTCCAATCGGTACTGGCCATCGACGAAGAACTCCGTGGAAGCAACATCCAGTGCGAGGCAGACCTCTTCACCGGGCTTGTAACCCGCCTGCTCGATTGCCTTCATCACAAAGTCCAGGCCGTCTTTGGTGCTATCTAGGTTAGGGGCAAAGCCGCCTTCGTCGCCCACGTTGGTATTGTGGCCGGCATCTTTCAGCAGGCCACGCAATGTGTGGAAGATCTCCGTTCCCCAGCGCAGACCTTCTGAGAAGGTTTCCGCCCCTGCTGGCATAACCATGAATTCCTGAAAATCGACCCGGTTGTCGCCGTGCGCGCCACCGTTGATGATGTTCATCATCGGCACGGGCAGTCGATGCGCCATGCGGCCGCCCAAGTAGGTGTAAAGCGGCAGTCCGAGCGACTCAGCCGATGCTTTGGCCGCCGCCAGCGACACCCCAAGAATTGCGTTGGCACCCAGACGACCCTTGTTCGCTGTGCCATCGAGTTCGATCAGGGTGCGGTCGATATCGACCTGGTCCATGGCGTCGAGGCCGCAAACAGCTTCAAAGATTTCGCTGTTCACCGCGCGGACGGCCTGAGAGACGCCTTTGCCTTTCCAGGCGTCGCCGCCGTCCCGACGTTCCACCGCTTCATGGATGCCAGTGGACGCCCCGCTCGGGACCGCAGCCCGGCCTAACGAGCCGTCCTCAAGCAGAACGTCAACCTCGACAGTAGGGTTGCCGCGAGAGTCGAGAATTTGGCGAGCGAGGATGTCGAGAATTGCAGTCGAGGTCATGGCATTGGGTCTTCTTGGCTCAGTCTGGAGCAGTGCACAGGACGCGATGCATGTCGCAACGGCTCCTGATCCTGTCAACCAGTACAGGGTGGAGGGGAAACACGCTTCTGTCTAATCGTCTGTCCACAATCTTGGTAGGCCATCCAATGCAATTGGGACATGACCTTGCTCCGCCGGATGCTTGCTGTCAGCGTTAAACCAACCGGCTTTGTGTGACAGCAGCATTAATGAACGAAACAAATAGGGGATGAGGCTCAAACGGGCGCGATTTAAGTTCCGGATGAAACTGCACGCCGACAAACCACGGGTGTTCCGCTTCTGGCAGCTCGATGATTTCCGGCAAGCGTCCATCGGGTGACAGGCCGGAGAACACGACGCCCGCCTTCTCCAATTCCGCGCGGTAGGTTGGGTTAACCTCGTAACGGTGCCGGTGGCGTTCGCTGATCATGGACGAATCGTAGATTTCCGCCACGCGGGTTTCTGGTACGAGCGCACAGTCGTAAGCGCCAAGGCGCATGGTGCCGCCCAGATCATCGTCATCCCCACGCCGCTCCGTATCGCCGTCGCGTTGCCATTCGGTCATCAGGCCGACAACGGGTTGATTGGTGGCGCCAAATTCGGTCGAGCCCGCATTTTCAATGCCGGCCATGTGCCGCGCCATTTCCAGAACGGCCATCTGCATACCAAAACAAATCCCGAAGTAGGGGATTTTGCGTTCGCGGGCGTAGCGCACAGCAGCAATCTTGCCGCTTGAACCCCGTTCACCAAAGCCGCCAGGCACCAGGATGCCATGAACGCCGTTGAGATGAACTTCTGGGTCTTCCGCTTCAAACACTTCCGAATCGATCCAGCGCATTTCCACTTTGGCATTGTTGGCAATGCCTCCGTGGGTCAGGGCCTCGGCCAGGGACTTATAGGCGTCCAGCAGATTAACGTACTTGCCGACCACCCCAATGGTGACCTTGCCTTCGGGTTCGGTCACGCGCTTAACAATGTTTTCCCACCGGTTCAGCTCCGGTGCGGGGGTGCTCAGGTCGAAGTGGCGCAGGACCTCGTTGTCGAGCCCCTCGGCGTGGTAACTCAGAGGCACACGATAGATGCTATCGACGTCCAAAGCCTGAATGACCGCGCTTTCTTCGAGGTTGCAAAACAGGGCAATCTTGCGGCGCTCAGCGGCGGGAACTTCACGGTCTGCACGACACAGCAGAATGTCAGGATGGATCCCTGCGGACTGGAGCTCTTTGACGGAATGCTGCGTAGGTTTGGTTTTCAACTCACCCGCTGCGGCGATGAACGGCACCAGTGTTAAGTGCATGAACAAGGCCCGTTCGCGTCCGAGTTTGTACCCTAACTGTCGGATGGCTTCGAGAAAGGGGGACGCTTCGATGTCGCCCACCGTGCCGCCAATCTCACAGATCACGAAATCTTCGCCTTCAAGATCGGCAACGACGAAGTCCTTGATGGCATTGGTCACGTGCGGCACAACCTGAACCGTCGCGCCGAGGTAGTCACCACGCCGTTCCTTGGCCAGAATGTCGGAGTAGATCCGGCCTGTGGTCACGTTGTCCGACTGCAAGGCCGAAACCCCCGTGAAACGTTCGTAGTGGCCCAGATCGAGATCAGTCTCCGCCCCGTCATCGGTGACGAACACTTCGCCGTGCTGATAGGGGCTCATGGTGCCGGGATCAACGTTGAGATAAGGGTCGAGCTTACGCAGGCGAACTTTGAATCCGCGCGCCTGGAGTAAGGATGCCAGTGCTGCGCTCGCTAAGCCTTTGCCTAGCGAGGAAACCACGCCACCAGTGATGAAAATATACCGTGTCATGGGCGTTTGTTATGCGTACAATACATCGGGGACGCAAGAAGAGTCTTCACAGTTCGCCCTCTGGTGTTGGACAGCAGATGTGCTGTTACTGCGAGTCGGTGGATGTATCGGTCGCGGGGGCTTCTTCAGTCGTTGCTGGAGTCTCGAGCGAAATGTTCGGGTCGAACAATAGGCTGGACGTATCAGCGCCGCTGTCGTCACTGGAATTGCTATCGAAAACGATCGGGTTCGCCAGTGCAGAGTTATCCACTTCAGACGCTGGCGTGGTCAGGCCCAGCGTGTTCGAAAGAAACCCGCCTGATGAGCCGTAACCGCCGGCTACGACGCCCTGAGCCAGGCTGATCAGGATAAAAGCCGCAGCCAAGCCGGAGGTTGCCCGGGTCAGAAAGGATGCAGAAGCTCGGGTTTGCAACAGGGAACCGCCATCGCCGCCGCCACTCGAACCGGCGAGACCCAAACCGGAATTGTCGGTTTGTTGGATCAGCACGATCGCGATCAGCGCGAAAGCTACAAGAATCTGGATCGTCAGAAGAAGACCGGTAAGGATGTCCATGCCGCAAAACTCGTTTTCACAATAAGGTTGAGCCGTAGGTAAGCTATGCGAGCCCAGAAGGGAAGGGTTTGAGCCCCTCAAGCCTACATGGCAGCTGCGATAATTCCCAAAAAGTCGTCGCTTTTGAGGCTTGCGCCGCCGACCAGTGCGCCACCCACTTCGTCGGTGGCGAAAATTTCGGCAGCGTTGGATGCTTTTACCGAGCCCCCGTAAAGAATGAACGTCTTAGCGATTTCGGGACGATTGTCCTGAAGCCAGCTGCGGATCATGCCATGCATCGCGGCAATATCGCTCAGCGTCGCCACTTTGCCTGTCCCGATGGCCCATACGGGTTCATAGGCAATCACCACGCTACCGGCCGGAAAGTCTGTGGGCAGGCTGCCGCCGAGCTGTTCGCGGACGACGGCTTCAGCCCGACCGCTGTCCCGTTCTTCAAGTGTTTCGCCGACACACAGCACCACTCCCAATCCGGCACTCAGGCCCGCTTTGACCTTGGCGAGGACATCGGCATCGCTTTCGCCATGATCCGTGCGCCGTTCAGAATGCCCGACAATGACGCCCCGAGCACCCATATCGGCCAGCATGGACACCGAAATGTCGCCCGTGTGGGCGCCTTTCTCAGCGCCGGAGCAATCTTGACCGCCCATGAAGATCTTTGAGCCCTCCAAGACTTTACCAACGGCCCCCAAATGGAGCGCGGGTGGAAAAACGGCGGTTGCTGGTGCGCCCTCTGGCAAGCCATCGACCAGCGCCTGTGCCAGTGCTTCTGCCTCCGCAACCGTACCGTTCATCTTCCAATTCCCGGCAATAAACATCCCTGGGTCCCCTCTTAGCGTTTCGAAATGCTGCTTCAACTTGTTTAGACGCGCATTTTGTGGTCTGTCACGCGAAAGCTATGCCGCAATACGACTCCGTGATTTGCAGCAGGGCATCAAAATAACCAAATAGACCAAAAGGCTCGCGCGCGAGGGCGCGGCGAGCCTTTTGGTACATAAACACTGGCGGTAGGCAGATTATACAATGATGGGTGGTCTTCGCGCGTTTGCGCAGTCGTTTGCGGGTAAGGCGGTTCTGGTCTTTTTGGCGTTCATGCTCCTCGGTTCGGGCGTGATCGGTTCGATCAGCTTGTTCACCAGTTCCCGTGTTAGCACCGGGATCAATGCAGATGGCCAGAACATCAATGAACTTGAGATCGCGACGCAGGCGCGGAACACGTTCTACGAATTGGGTACAACCTTCGAGCGGTTTGGCCAGCAACTTGATTCGGAAGAAGCGTTCGCACGTATTGGTCTGACGGATCAGGTTCGCGAGACGACCCAAGCACGGCTGGTCAACGAAATTGCCTTCAAGGCACAGGCCGCCAACTTGGGAATCGGCGCCTCTCAGGCCGACCTGAGCGCCCATGTGCAAAACTTGTTTCAGGATGCCGTTACCGGCACGTTCAGTGAGCGCACCATGTCGCGCACTCTGGCTGCTAATGGCCTGACCGAGCGTGCTTATCTCCGCGACCTGAGCGGCGAGCTTGCTTCCAATCGCCTGTTCAACGCCGCTGACGATATTGTATTCGACGGGGAGAGCGACAGCGCTATCGCCGAGGTCCCCGAAACTCTGGCTCAGGCTCAGTTTTCTGCCGCGTGGTCACGTTATGACGTTTCATACTTTGCCATCGACCCGTCTCAAGTCGATTTGCCGACGCCAACAGATGAAGAGCTGAAGTCGATCTTGGAAAGCGATCCAGAAAACTATCAGCGGCCCGAATACCGTGAATTCGTTGGTATTTTCCTGACGCCAGAAGACCTGATCGACTCCATCGAAGTGGAAGAAGAAGACATTCAAGCCACCTACGATCAGTACGTCGCGCGCTTGGAAGTCTCAACCCGGTGGTTCTTGCGTCAGTTGTTTGTTGATGATGAAGCTACTGCCAACGCCATTGTTGACGCCGTTCGTGGCGGTCAGACGTTTGTCGAGGCTGCCGCAGCAAACGGCGCATCGGCGCCTCAGGATCTTGGTCCTCGCGGGTCGTCCTACGGTCGAGACGCTGTGAATACGGCCTTCATCGCCGCAACGGAAAGCGGGATGCTGGACCCCATTGCAGACAACAACCGGTTTACGCTAATCGAAGTTTACGAGATCGATATTCCTGAAGCGGCGACTTTAGAAGAATACCGGGAAACCGCCGTCCGCGAAATTGCTGAACCTCAGGCGTCGACCATTCTGAGCGCTCGATTCTCTGATCTGGATGGTCTGATTGGTTCCCTGTCGCTTGAGGAAGCAGCGGCACAGGTTGACCTGCCGGTTGTGACCGGAACGGTGGCTAAGAGCGGCCTGGACGCTCGGCTCGAAGGCTTGCCGGCAAACTCAAAAATCAGCAGTGAAATCTTCACCGCTCCGGTCGGTCAAACCGGCTTCCGCAATACCTTTGGTGATGAGGGTTTATTCATCGTACGGGTCGATGCTGTCGAAGAGTCGCGGCCCATGACGTTTGACGAAGCCAAGTCGTCTCTGACCATCGCGTTCAACACCGCGACCCGAGCCGATCTGTTAACCGGTCTGGGGCAGGCGGCCTTGTCGCAAATTAACGACAGTGCAGGCTTCGCCGAGTTTGCTGCGAGCAGCGGTCTGGAAATCAACGAAGAAGACGGCAAGACCGCCTCTGAACTGCTGCGGGCTTCTTTGCCCGTAGAGGAAATCCGGGGCGCCGTTAAAGATGATATCGTCAGCGGCGTCACCAACACTGGCTTTAACATCATCTGGGTGCGCGACTCTCGCGCGGCTGATCCAGAACTTGATGCCGAGGCCTTAGAAGGCATTCGCTACCAGCTGGCGCGCCAGTACGATGATGCCATGCAGCGGGCCTATCGTACCGCCGTCCGCGAAACCGTAAATGTCAACGTTAACAATGTTGTCTTTGAGCGTGCGATTTCGTCCGGTTTGAATGCTTACCTTGATCTCCGCTCGGGGGGGTCCGGTCAGATCCGTCTGCCAAACTCCGACCCTGGCTATGGTGGTAATGGATCTGGGGGCGGGATTTAAGTTCCTGCCTTCCAAAACAATGAGTCACGTACAAAACATCTCTTAAAGCCCTCTAAACGTCGGGACTGGAAATGACGGTAAACACGGCTTTCGATGCCTATGTCGCTGCGCGCGCAGCGGGACGTGGTTTTCTTCTGTGGGAAACGATCTCTGCCGAGCTGGAAACAACGGTGGCAGCGGCGTTGAAGTTGAACGCTTTTGACGAGCTGGGGTTGATGTTCGAGAGTGTGGAGGGCGGGGAAAGCCTGGGGCGTTACTCGTTCATTGGTATCAACCCGGATAAGGTCTGGCGCCATGAAGGCGGCGAAACCCAGCTTGGAGACCGCGACGAGGATGGCACCATTACGTGGCGACCGGAAGCGGCTGGTCGGGCTCCCTTGGACAGCTTGCGTGCCTTTTCGGAGGCCTCCCGCGCCGAGATCGCGGCACCACTACCGCCCATGTCTGCGGGCGTGTTCGGCTTTTTCGGCTACGAGATGGTGCAGTGCTTCGAGCGGTCACAGCACCTGAACCCCGATGATCTCAACCTGCCCGACTCTATGTTGGTACGTCCTCGTACAGTGGTGGTGTTCGACCGGGCTTTCGACACTTTGTATCTGGTCGCTCCGCTCTGGGCTGATGCTGATGATACGCCCGAGGCATGCTTTGCCGCGGCTGAGCGCCGCGTGGCTGCTGTCCGGGATCGCCTGCAAGGCTCAGTGCCGCTGGACTACGAAGAGGCCACACGCGGTAAAACCGAGCTGCTGGAACTACCGGCCAAGGTGTCGAACTTCACGCCGTCGGAATATGAGCAGATGGTAGAAGTCGCCAAGGAATACATCGTTGCAGGCGATATCTTCCAGGTGGTGCTTTCCCAGCGGTTTGAGACTGATTTCGACTTGCCCTCCGCCGCTCTTTATCGGGCGCTGCGCCGGGTCAATCCGTCGCCCTTCATGTTCCACCTAAACATGGGCGATTTCAGCATTGTTGGGGCCAGTCCTGAAGTGTTGGTGCGCGTGCGCGAAGGCCAGGTCACGATCCGCCCGATCGCGGGAACGCGGCCTCGCGGCGCTACTATTACCGAGGACATCGCGCTTGAGGAAGAACTGCGCACCGACCCCAAAGAACTTGCTGAGCACCTGATGCTGCTCGACCTGGGACGTAACGACGTGGGGCGGGTGGCTAAGATTGGCTCCGTCAAAGTCACCGAAAAGATGATCGTCGAGCGTTTCAGCCACGTGATGCACATCACTTCCAACGTTGTCGGACAAGTCCGCGATGACGTGGACGCCTTTGAGGCCCTAGGATCAGGCTTTCCCGCAGGTACGGTTTCAGGCGCTCCCAAGGTCCGTGCGATGGAAATTATCGACGAACTCGAACCCTCTCAGCGCGGTGTTTATGCGGGCGCTGTGGGCTATATTTCAGCGTCGGGTGAGTTAGACACTTGCATTGCGCTACGCACCAGCGTGGTGAAGGACGGCAAGCTTTACGTCCAGGCGGGGGCAGGAGTCGTGGCTGACTCGGTTCCGGCGTTGGAACAGGCCGAGTGCCAGCATAAATCGGCCGCCATGTTCCGGGCTGCCGGCGAAGCCATCCGCGTGGCACGATCCCGCGGCAACGACTGAACCCGGCCTAGTCCTTTTTTAGCGCCGCCAGAGCCGCAAACGGGCTCATTGTCTCGGGTCGGTCCATCGGGTCGATAAGCAGTTGCTTGGCGACCTCCGCCCCGTTTTGGCGCGGAAAGGGGTCCAGGATCAGGCCCAATTGCTCAACGGCAAAATCAAGCAGGGATGGCCGCTCCTCGGCTGAACGCAGCCAGGGTTCAAGGTCTTCGTTAAACGTCGAGATGTCGCCGTCGGCAACAGCGATGTCGATTTCAGTCTGATCAAGAAATTCACCCTCGCGGTAGCGGCGAATGAAACTCTCGTCCACCGATGTGCGGATGGGGTTGAGCGTGACCACACAGGCTTGCGTCACGGTACCGGTCAACCCAAGCTTGATGACCAGCTCCTTGCCCTTGCCTGTGAGCGTGCAATCGACACCGAGGCGCAGGTCCGTCGGGATTTCGGTCAATTCGAGCCGCCCCTGCACCGCTACAGCATCTTCACCCCGGATATCAAAGGCATCCACCCAGCCATCATTGGGCCAGTCAATGGGGTCGGTTAGCTCTATGGCTCGCTTAATCATGGCTTAACTCAAGTCCTCTATGGCACTCAGCGCGGCGTCCAGTCCGCGCTGGTCGGCGTACAGGCGGCGCACCAAGCTGTCCAGACTCGAGGCCGTCGGCTCGGCACTGTCCTGCCCGTTGAACATGGCATTAAGGATGGCTCGCGTGGACGAACTCTGAGCGCGAAGAGCGGCGCTGATTTGCTCAACACGCGCAAAACTGGCGATTTCGACTTGCCGCATTTTCTTGCGCATCCCGGCCTCAGATACGCCGCTCGCTTGCAGGGCCAGCTCAACGTCCTGCATGAATGCTGACAGGAGCGCATCTGCCGACCGGGAGTCGTCATCCCGCGTCAGCCGTGCAAACTCAACCGAGACCAGCAAAAGTAGCGCCTCAAACCGTCCATCAAAGGTATCAGGCACGCCCCATTGCGCGTATAACGTTGGATGCAATGCAGCGCTCTTGGCCGCTTCGAGGCGGCGAAGGGTCTGAGCATGCGGAGTGTCAGCAGGTCCACGACCCAAGAGTCGCCGCAAAAATTTGATCATGGTATTTGTCTCTACAGACAGCAGTTGGTGTTGTCTTTTGATATGGGATTGAATGAATGACTGTCACGCGGCAGGTTCGCGCCTTTGTTTTGTTTATCCTGCTCAGCTTGTCCGGTTTGAGCCTCGTGGCCTGTACGGCGCAAGTCGATGTGCGCGGGAGTGCGCCCAGTGATGAGGACCTTGCGACGGTTCGGCGTGGGTTGGATACCAAGATGGATATTCAGGAGCGCTTTGGCCTGCCCATAACCATCGGTGCGGCTGATCCCAACCTTTGGTACTACGTCAAACAAGACCTCCGCCCTCTGCCGCTGAGTCCTCCTGAAGTGATCGGCCAGCGTATTGTCCTCATCCAGTTCGATACGGAAGAATTGGTGGTCGATATGGAAGTGGTGAACGGCATTATAGGCGACACTGATTTCCGTCCTGATACGGACAGTTCCAAGATTTATGGCCCTGACCGGTCCGCCGCACAGGAGTTTTTCCGCAATATCTTTGGCTCAGTCGGTCTGCAAAACTAAATCTTTAGCCGACGACCCGGCCGCATCCAGCCAAGTTCTTCAACGAAAAAGCCCCGCGCCGCTGAAAGGGCGTGGGGCTTTTGTGCTTCTGGTTCAGGGCAGGCGGTTGGCTGGCCCTAAACCGATCAGGGGCCTAGCCGTCAACGCGAGCCATGGCCTCTTCGATCATTTTTGCAGCTTGCTTCTCGTCGCCCCAACCGGTGACCTTGACCCACTTGCCGGGCTCGAGGTCCTTGTAGCGCTCAAAGAAGTGACCGATCTGATCGACCAGGTTTTGTGGCAGTTGAGTGTATGACGTGATGCCATCGTAGAAGGCGTCAATCTTGGCATGCGGCACAGCTACGATCTTCTCATCACCGCCTTTTTCGTCTTCCATCATCAGGACGCCAACCGGCACCGCACGGATGACCGAACCCGGCGCGAGCTCGTGCCGACCAACGACCAGCACGTCAACCGGGTCGCCATCGTCTGAGAGCGTGTTTGGCATGAAGCCATAGTTGCAGGGGTAGAACATTGGCGTGAACAGGATGCGGTCAACAAAGACAGCGCCGCTTTCCTTGTCCATTTCATACTTTACGGCAGAGTTCGCAGGAACTTCGATGACAACGTTGATGTCGACGGGTGGGTTTTCCCCACGGGAAATTTTGGACAGATCCATAAGGGACAGCACTTCCAACAGATAGGTGAATTCTGCTGGCGGTGTGACAGAGGTAGGCCAAGGGGTCAAACGCGGCTATTGCAGCTCTCCTTTCGCTATTTGAAAGGGTTGGTCGCAATCGGTCCTAGAAGTGTTCGTAGCCGCTTTGGGCGAGAGTGGCCTCGATCATGTCCGCCGGTCCTTGCAGCGCGACCGTTCCGTCACCCTGAATGGGGACAATTTCCCCGACCACGGTGCATCCTGCGGGCAGTGAGGCCGTTGGGCTGAGGGTGAAGACCAGCTCGTAGTCGTCACCGCCCGTCGCTTGCAGCGCCCAGTCGGCGGATGGATCGGCATAGGGGATGCGGCTGAGATCAAGCGTGCTGGAAACGCCGCTGGCCCGGCAGATGTGCGCCAGATCCGCGACTAGGCCGTCAGAAACATCCGCACACCCGCTCACGCCATCGCATCCCAGCAGATCCAATCGAGGCATCGGCCGCTTGAAGTGCAGGGCGGCGGCTGAATTCGTCGTACCCGTCATCATATCGTCAAGCCCCAGAGCGCCCCGACCAATGGTCCCGCCCACACAGACCAGATCGCCCACCCGTGCGCCCGCCCGCCGCCACATCTGGCGTTCTTCCAGCATGCCGAGCAGGGTCGCGGAGAGCACCAGCGGGCCGGGTGACCGGGTTGTATCACCGCCCAGCACCTGCACCGAAAAAAGCTCGCAAGCCTGTCCCAACCCCTCAATAAAGCCCGCCCGCCACGTCGGGTCGCAATAGGAGGGCAGGGTCAGGTTCAGCAGTGCGTGGGTTGGTCGCGCATTCATGGCGACCACGTCGGACACGTTTACGGCGAGGAGCTTGTGGGCCAGATCCTGCGGGGTTTCACGGCCCAAAAAGTGCACGCTTTCAACGAGCGTGTCGGTGCAGATAACGTCTCCGGCAGGCAGTGCAGCAGCGTCGTCTTCTAAGTTCAGCGCATGATTCGGGTCAGACAGTGACTTTAGATCATGGATGAAATCGAACTCAGACACTGCCGCTCTCGCCGTCAGTTTGGGTTGAGTTCATCGGGACGGAGGGTTTCTGCGATTGTTACCAGCGTCCCATTCACCATGGCCGGCTCTTTGCCGGAGAAAAACAGGTTCGCCAGAGAGATGTACTCATCGATGGTGACCTTCACCGGAATATCCAGTCGTTCGCTGAGCTCAAATGTACCCGCTCGCAGGATCGCCCGCATCACGCTGTCCAGCCGCGCAAGCGACCATTTTTCGGACAGCGAGCCATAAATCATGTCGTCGAGGTCACTGGCTACCCGCGAAATGCCTTCGAGGATGGCTTGAAACAGCTGCTGGTCGTACTCGCCCAGCTCCATGCCGTCGAGATCAACGGTGTTGAAATGCCGCTCGAAGCCTTGCAGGACCGGATCGAGGAGGACTTCGTCTGTGGTCTCGATCTGATACAGGGCTTGGATAACGGCAAAGCGCGCTGCGGTCCGGGGACCAAGCGTGTGCGAAATATTGACGTGGTCAGGAGTGCTCATGTCAGTTCGCAAACCGGTTTTTCAGGCGGACCAGAGAAAGCGCAGCTTCGGCGGCGTCCTTGCCCTTGTTCTTTTGCGCGCGGTCAGCACGAACCCAAGCCTGGTCTCGGTTTTCCGTTGTCAGGATGCCATTGCCAATACAAAGCCCATCCGCCATGGCCAGAACCTGAAGCCCGTGCGCGCTCTCCGAGCACACGTAGTCATAATGAGTGGTTTCGCCCCTGATTACACAGCCCAGTGCTACAAAGCCGTCGAAGGTGCCGCTGGATGCGGCGAACTTGATGGCTGCTGGGATTTCTAGCGCGCCAGGAACGGTTACCGTCTCAAACGTCACGCTCTCGCCGCGGAGGTACTCTTCAGCACCTTCTTTCAAGGCCACGGAGATCTCCGTGTAATAGGGCGCTTCGACAATCAGGATGTGCGGAGATGCAGACATGGAGACTTGGCTTTCCTTGATGATTCTTACTTGCTCAGAGCACGGTAACCGGCGACCTGCAAGCCAAACCCTTCGAGCCCGACCAACTCGCGGCTGGCGTTGGAGAGCAGGATCATGGTGCGCACCCCCAGTTTGACCAGCACTTGCGCACCCAAACCGTAGGTTCGCAGGGCCTGGTCCGGGGGCAGCTTTTCCATGCTGTCAGGTGAGTTGATCAACACAATCGCGCCCGTCCCTTCTTCGTTCACCGCCCGGATTGCGTCTGGAAGGCTGCTCTTGCCACCGGCGCCGAGCAGGTCGCGGCGCATGTTGAGTGCATGGACGCGGGTAAGCGTGGGCTTGTCTGGCGATATGTCACCCTTGACCAGGGCTAGGATCTCCGGTGCCGCGCTGTCGCTGTGTTCGCGGAAGGTAATGATACGGAAGCCCTCGCCAAACTCGGTTTCGAAGGGCTCGTCGCTGACCTGATCGATCAGGCTTTCCGTTGCGAGGCGATAGGCAACCAGATCGGCGATGGTGCCGATCTTTAGATTGTGCTTCTGGCAAAAGGCGACCAGATCGTCGCGGCGAGCCATGTCGCCATCTTCATTCATGATTTCGCAAATGACGCCAGAGGGGTTCAATCCGGCCAGCCGAGCGATATCAACCGCCGCTTCCGTATGACCTGTCCGCTCCAGCGTGCCGTTTTCGCGCGCCAGCAGGGGGAAAACGTGTCCGGGGGTCTGAATGTCGCCCGGTTGCACGTGCGGGTCGATAGCGACGGCGATGGTGCGCGCGCGATCAGGGGCGGAAATCCCCGTCGTCACGCCTGTTGCCGCTTCGATCGACAGCGTGAACGCGGTCCCAAATCGGCTTTCATGACGCTGAGGCATCAGGGGCAGATCGAGACGTCCAATCTGCGAAGGAGGCATGGCCAGACAGATCAGCCCGCGGCCCCAGGTTGCCATGAAGTTGATGACTTCCGGTGTCGCCATCTGCGCCGGAACGATAATATCGCCCTCGTTCTCGCGATCTTCATCATCCACCAAAACAAACATGTGCCCGTTACGGGCTTCTTCGATAATTTCCGGAATCGAAGATTTGAACTCATTAAAGATCGTGACCATGGATCAGGAACCTTGGGTTTGCGGTAAAAACTGGAGTTGGCGATGAACATAGCGAGCCAGCTGGTCAATTTCCAAGTTGATGGGCGCAGGGCTCGCCTCCGAAATCGCGAGGTTGCCCAGGGCAGAGAAGGCCGTAACCACTTGGGTATGCGGAATCATGTTGATCCCAAAGGTGGTTTCATCGACTTCGTTGATCGTGAGTGACACACCATTGAGCGCCACCGACCCCTTGGGCGCGAAAAACGGCATCAGGTCACGCGGAGGGCGAATCGTCAGACGCCAGCTGTCGCCCTCGGCCTCTCGACGGACAACATCAGCCACCGCATCGACGTGCCCGGAAACCAAATGCCCGCCCAACTCGTCACCCAGCGATAAGCTGCGTTCGAGGTTGATTAAAGTACCAACTGTCCAAGTCCCCATAGTGGTTTTCGACAGGCTTTCCGCACTGGCTTCAAGGTCAAAGGTTGCCTTGTCTGTGCTGATCTGTTCTCGCGCGATCACTGTCATACAGGCCCCGTTGCAGCAAATGCTGGCACCAAGATCGATGCTGTCTGCGGTGTAGGCTGTTTCGATGCGGAACAGCGTATCGCCGCGGTCTTCGCGGTGTACGACCTTTCCAACGTCGGTGATAATGCCTGTAAACATGTCCACCCGCTCCCTGAACCGGATTGATTGGCCGCAGCGTCAGTTCAGACGCCACACCTCCATAAGGTCTTCGCCCAGCGCCAGATTTTCAACCCGCGTGAACTGCGGGGCTTGGTCCAATGATTGGAAGCTAAAAACGCCGATACCATCGCGGGCATCGCCACCCAGTATCTTGCCCGCCCGAAACACGACGATTTCGTCAACCAGCCCTTCGGCCAACAGCGCTTTGGCGACACCACCTCCGGATTCGGCCAGAACCCTGGTCACGCCCTGGTCAGCCAGTGCCCTTAGATGCTCCGTGAAGGACCAGCCGGGCAGCAGCGTCCAGTCCGGCCGCTCAGTACGCACCCATTCAACAATTTCCTGATTGCTGCGATCAGCATCATAGACCACCCCAACCCGCGGCGAACGGTCTTCCATACCGGCAAGACGGACGGTAAAGCGAGGCTCGTCTTTCAGCACGGTTTTTGCCCCGGTCAGCAGGAAATCGGACTGTGCCCGCAGCAGATGTCCGCGCGCGCGGGCAGCCGGGCCGGTGATCCACTGGCTTTCGCCATTACTCAGCGCAATCTTGCCGTCAATCGACAGCGCAAGTTTGAGTGTCAGATAGGGCAGGCCGGTCTCGATGCGCTTGATGAACCCGGCATTGAGTTGGCGCGCCTGATCCTCCAAAATGCCAACGTGTACATCAATCCCAGCCGCTTGCAGCATGGCCGCGCCCTTGCCTGCCGTTCTCGGGTCGGGGTCGAGCGTGGCAATCACCACGCGAGCGACTTTCGCGCGAATCAAGGCCTGGGAGCAGGGGCCGGTTTGGCCTTGGTGCGCGCAGGGTTCGAGCGTGACGTAAGCGGTCGCACCTTCAGCGACCTGTTCACCAAATTGTGCGTCGGCTTGCTCAAGAGCCTGAGTTTCTGCATGGGGCCGACCGCCGTCTGCGGTTCTGGCTTGTCCAATGACGCAGCCATCCGCTGAGACCAGTACGCACCCTACAGACGGATTTGGCGATGTCTTCCCCAGCCCGCGCGCAGCGAGGCCCAGCGCAACCCGCATAAAAGCAGCGTCACTCACTGCTCTCGTCCATCTCATCGAGGATTTTCTGGAATTCCCGCGCTTCTTCGAAGTTTCGGTACACGCTGGCAAAGCGGACAAAGGCGACCTGATCGAGGCCGCTCAGTGCTTCCATGACCATTTCACCGATTTCACGCGTGGGGATGTCTGATTCACCACCATGTTCAAGACGGCGAACAATGCCTGAAACGATCCGTTCAATGCGTTCGGTATCGACGGGGCGCTTGTGCAGGGCGATGATGAGCGATTTTGCAAGCTTGTCCCGGTCAAAAGGCTCGCGTGTGCCGTTCGACTTGATGACCGTCAGCTCGCGAAGTTGGATCCGCTCGAAGGTGGTAAAGCGTCCGCTGCAGGCCGGGCATTGCCGCCGCCGCCTGATGGAGGTGTTATCCTCCGATGGGCGGCTGTCTTTGACGGCCGTATCAACATTTCCGCAGAAGGGGCAACGCACGCTTTACCAGTATCCCTTAGCTGTAGATCGGGAACTGTGCACACAGGCCCCGGACAGCGTCGCGGACTTCGGCTTCAACAGCGGCATTGCCGTCTTTACCGTTGGCCGCCAGGCCGTCGAGCACCTTGGCAATCAGATCACCAACCATTTCAAATTCCGCGACACCAAAGCCGCGGGTTGTCGCGGCAGGTGTACCAAGTCGAATGCCCGAGGTCACGGTTGGCTTGAGCGGGTCGAAGGGAATTGAGTTCTTGTTGCACGTGATGCCTGCGTTCTCCAGCGCGTCTTCAGCCTGTTGGCCGGTGACGCCCTTGGGTGTGAGATCGACCACCATCAGGTGCGTATCCGTGCCGCCGGTGGAGATTTCGAGCCCATGCTTAACCAGGCGAGCGGCCAGAGCTTGCGCATTTTCGATGACTTGACCGGTGTAGGCCTTGAATTCGGGTTGCAGAGCTTCGCCAAAGGCAACCGCTTTGGCCGCGATCACGTGCATCAGTGGTCCACCCTGCAAACCCGGGAAGACGGCTGAGCGGAGTTTTTTCGCCAGATCGTCATCATTGGTCAGGATCATACCGCCACGGGGACCGCGCAGTGTTTTGTGCGTGGTGGTGGTGACGACATCCGCATAGTCCAGCGGATTGGCGTGATGCCCGCCCGCAACCAGCCCGGAGAAATGCGCCATATCCACCCAGAACATGGCACCCACACTGTCAGCGATATCGCGGAATTTCTTGAAGTCGATGGCTCGGGGGTAGGCCGAACCGCCTGCGATCACCACGCCGGGATTATTGGCCTTTGCCAGATCCGCAACTTCATCGTAATCGATCAGACCGTCCTGACGACGCACGCCATAATGCACCGGGTTGAACCATTTGCCGGAGATGTTCGGTGCCGCGCCGTGGGACAGGTGGCCGCCATGGTTCAAGCCCATACCCAAAAAGGTATCGCCCGGTGTCATGGTTGCAAGCATTACTGCGCCATTGGCCTGCGCGCCTGAGTGAGGCTGCACGTTGACGTAGGAGCAGTTATAAAGCTGCTTTGCGCGCTCAACCGCCAGTTCTTCGGCGATATCAACGTATTCGCATCCGCCGTAGTACCGCTTGCCCGCGTAGCCTTCCGCGTACTTGTTGGTCAGTACCGAACCCTGTGCTTCAAGCACAGCTTTGGACACGATGTTCTCAGACGCGATCAGCTCAATCTGTGTCTGCTGACGATCTAGTTCCTTGTTAAGGGAATCAGCCAGGGCTGGATCGGTGTCTTGAACGCTGCTGGTCCAAAAGCTAGACGATGTTTTGGTCATTACTGGACTACTCCGAATATGGGGATTCCACCGCATATGAGCACTTTTGCCCTTCGGCTAGAACACCCAAAAGCGGCTTACAATGCTGCAATAGCGGAGAGTCTCAGCTGGCGGGAGAGAGCTTTTCGACGCGGCGCTGGTGTCGACCGCCTTCAAACTCGGTGCTGAGAAATGCTGTCAGGGCGTGCTTTGCCGTTTCAACACCAATGACCCGGTCGCCGAAAGCAATGACATTTGCGTTGTTATGCTGGCGGGTCAGGGTCGCCGCCGTTACGTCATTCACGAGGGCAGCGCGCACGTGGCGATGTCGATTTAAGGCAATCGAAATGCCGATTCCGGTACCACAGACTGCAACACCATGGGCTTCAGGCTGTTCAGCGAGAGCTTGGGCGAGTTTGTTTCCATAATCGGGATAATCGACGGACTCGGTTGAATCCGGTCCAAGGTCAACAATGTCGTGACCCAAGGACGCGGCGTGTTCCATCAGAGCACGCCGCAAAGTCAAACCAGCATGGTCTGAGGCAAAGAACAATTTCATCGCGCAATCCGCGTGTGAGTTTCGATGCCTCAGAGAAAGCGCATTAAGCGACGCGGCTCAAGGCCTTGTCGGACATACCGTAGGCGTCAGATTGTGATGCCCAGAAGCGATCAAGGCGCAACAGCACGTCATTTGTCTTCGAAAAGACATCAGCATCCATGTTGAAACCGCCCAACGCATCAGCGTGGCGTGCGAACATTTCCTGCAACAATCCGCGGATCTTGATGCCCTTCTCGGTCAGCTTTACGCGGTAAGAGCGGCGATCGTGTGAGCTGCGGCGGTGGGAAACGTACCCGAAATCCACCAGCTTCTTCAGATTGTACGAAACATTCGAGCCGTGGTAGCAGCCACGCAACGTCAATTCGCCAACCGTCAGCTCTTCTTCACCGATATTAAAAAGAATGAGCGACTGAATGTTGTTGATGTCGCGTACACCAGAACGGTCCAGTTCGGTCTTGATCACCTCGAGACAGCGGCGATGAAGTCGTTCAACAGCTGCGATCGTGTCCAGATAATCTTGGTTCACGGTGAACCCCTTTCTTACGTTTTGCCCAAAAAAACCCCGAGCATTGTCATTGCAAAAGATCCGAGACCCGGCCTTTCGCTTTTCCTATTTATGCGTCCTCGCAAGCAAGTTCAAACTCGCTCTTGGAAACCGCCTGAGATTAAGAT
>PAHJ01000035.1 GCA_002705565.1 Geminicoccus sp.
GCTGTCAGTTCTTCCAGCGTCAGCCCTTCCTTCGGGAAACCGCGCCCCAGGAGCTTGATCCGCAGCAACAGCGTCGGCGCCTCTGCGCGCGTGACCACGTTGTCGTAATCTGCGTCGAAGGCGGCATGCATGATGGTGAAATAGGCGAGCATTTCTTGGCGCGTCAGGGCGCCGTCATTGCCGCGGTCCATTTTGGCAAAGTGGCCGAGGAAAGAGCGCTTTTCGTACTGGAACCGCAGCCGGGCCTTCTCTTCGGGTGTCATGTTTCGGACCCGCTCAAGCCCACTTTTGTCATCTTCAAGCTGAACCAGCAGGATGTCCATTTCTTCGTCATTCAGCGCGAGTATGTCCGCCTCAAGTCCCGTTTCCGGTGCGCCGACCTGAGGTTCATTGGGGATGTCATCCGGGATGGTGGTGGACATCAAGCTATCCAATACGCCGCTGACACCTGACGTCGGGTTTTCGGCGGCTTGGGGTTCCGGGGTCAGGGTGGTGCTCTTTTGTGACGTGTTCAGCAGCGCTAACCCCGCCCGCGCATCCTCGATGGATGTCTCGGGCTGAAAGGCCACAGCCGTTACGGAGGGTGCGATGGCGTCAAAAGAGAGGCTGGGCGCAAGAACGATTTCCGAGTTCGGCACCAGCAGCGGTGTGTCTTGCAAATCTGGCTCGGGGGTGACGTCGCGCTCGGGTTTGACCAGGGCGGCAGACGCGATGGCCTCATCGGTTGGCTCTACCAACACCGCTGTGTTCTGCGTGGAAATCTTGACGTCTTCTACGATGTCCGCGCTGTCGAGCTGCGGTCGCAGGGCGGGGATAGGCAGGGTGTCGAGCCGTGCGGCGAGTTTAATCGGCGCCGAGGGGCTAGAAGTCGCCTCAAGCGGCATATCTTCGCGGTCAATCAGTGGTCCCGATATCGCCACCAGACGACCGTTGCGGTCGTAGGTCTCGCTACCGGCAGCGGAAGCGCCCAACAACAGACCGTGATAATCCTGTCCCGACGCGCCACTGTTGAAGCCGGGAAAAGGCTCTATACTATGGCCGCATGCCGTCAATCCGAGTGTGAGCACAGCCGAGAGCAGACCAATGCGAAGAGAGATCATTATTGGGTTATCCGTATGTTCAAGCCGCGAGCGTAGCACTAAAGCACACTCTTTTTTTTCGGGTTTCTCATAAACATGTGAGAAAGTAAAGTTATCAGATACTTGTAAACTCTAGCTGAAGTGAAATGTGATCAATTTGTGGCTTTTCCCGCTTCCGGCTTCTCCAGTCGGAACCTTAAGAAACGGCTCTGTCTCCCTGCGCCCATTCGAGAAATTCGATGTGAATACGATTCAGAGGCAAGGCAGTGATCCGTCCGTTGCGCACTGGATGATCAGCTTTCCGGTTCCGTGGCCGCGCTGGCTGGCTCGGCATCGGATCATGCAAGCGCGCCAGGTCATGGCACGGAACGAGGGTTTTCACTTCGCCATCATTGCCGAAGATTTGCCCCAGCGCCCTATGGTGGGGGCGTGCTCTGCGGCTTTTATAGGGGATCCGTCCCGGCCGCCGGAGTTGGCATACTGGATTGCGCCAGAATTTCAGCGTCGCGGGTTTGCCCAGCAAGCCCTTAAAGGACTGTTGGCGTTCATGTTTGAGCGGGACGAAGACCTGCGCGCGATTGAGGCTGCCGTAATCCAAGGGAACGACGCCTCGACTCAGCTGTTGCTCAGTTTGGGATTTCGCTATCACGAGGATGAACACGCCTCCGCGCCGCTCAGCTGGAACCTGCCCAGGGGTGAACAAGTGCTGCTGCACCGCTATCGACTGTGGCGTACGGATTGGCTCCGCAGCGATTGGGCCCATATCTCCTTTAAACAGACACAGAACTAGACTGGTTACCTCATGACTGATTTCGAAGCCCTAACCGATGCCGAGTGGAAAGAACGCCTGAGCCAGGAGCAATTTCAGGTTGCCCGCAAGCACGGAACCGAACGCGCCTTTACCTCTCCCCTTAATGACGTCAAAGGACCGGGCACGTTTAGCTGTGTGGGTTGCGGCCAACCGCTGTTCGATGCGGCTGACAAGTTCGAGTCCGGCTCGGGCTGGCCGTCTTTCACCCGTCCCCTTGATGAAGGTGTCGTTGGCGAGAAGGTTGACCGAAGCTTTTTCATGAAGCGCGTGGAGATCCATTGTTCCCGCTGCAAGTCACACCTAGGTCACGTCTTTCCAGACGGACCTGCGCCCACCGGTCTGCGCTATTGCATGAACGGGGTGGTCATGGATTTTGAGCCAGAGGGCGATTGATCACGTCGCTGCGCAAACGCGTCTGTCAGGCCAAACGTGCGCCGTTGGGAACTGGCTTGTCTGGCGACACCAGCACCACGTTGTCGTCGTCGTCATGCAGTCCAAGGGTCAGAAATTCACTCATGAATGGCCCGATTTGTTTGGTGGGGAAATTGACCACAGCGATGATCTGCCGCCCGACCAGGTCTTCGGGCTGATAGTGTTGGGTAATTTGCGCGCTGGATTTGCGCTCGCCGATTTCGCCACCAAAATCGACCCAGAGCTTGATCGCCGGGCGGCGGGCCTCTGGAAAGGGTTCTGAGCGGACGACTGTTCCAACACGAATTTCAACATTCAGGAAGTCATCGAAGCTGATCAGGGCCATGACAGGGTCACCTATTACCTTTGGTTTGCAGTGGTATCGGTCTAAAACCATTGAGCACGAAAAAGCGAGGATTAAGCGCGTGGAATTTCTGACGTGGGGCTTGGCGGCTCTAGGTGGTTATGTATTGGGGTCGGTGCCTTTTGGGTTGGTTTTGACGCGTCTGGCGGGTTACGGCGACATCCGAAACGTCGGTTCGGGCAACATTGGTGCCACCAATGTCTTGCGCACAGGTAACAAGCCGCTGGCGCTGGCCGTGCTGATCCTTGATGCGGGCAAGGGCGCCATGGCGGCGGCGGTTGCGTGGTGGCTGCTGGGCTGGGAATTCGGTGTTGCGGCCGGTGTTGCAGCCTTTTTGGGGCACCTTTACCCGGTTTGGTTGGGGTTCAAGGGTGGTAAGGGCGTGGCCACCGGCCTGGGCACGTTCCTTGCCGTTTCGTGGCCGATATTCATCGGCATGGCGCTGGCCTGGCTGGCTGGCGCACTGCTGTTTCGCCGCTCGTCAATGGGGGCGCTGGCCGCCTTTGGCGTCTTGCCGCTGCTGACCGGCATTTTCAATGAGCGCGCGGAAGCTGCCAGTTTGCCGCTGCCGTACTGGTTCATCATCCTCGGCTTCGCACTCGCGGCGATAGTGTTTTACAAGCACCGCGCGAACATCGCCCGGATCATCGACGGCACCGAGCCCAAAATCAGCTTGGGCGGCGGGAAGAAAGGCGACTAAGCCTTCCCGGAAAGCTCCGCATTCCGGCGCTCGCCGCGTGCCATAGCTTCGGGGAACAGGTCTGGCAGTCCACGTTCGGGGGCCATCAGTACGTCCAAAGCGGCCTGCGTGACGCCACCGGGGCTGGTCACGCGCCGCCGCAACTCTGCGGCGTCGATCTCGGGCTGCTGATCAGCCAGCAGCGCGGCACCGTAGACGGTCTGCCTGGCGGCCAACTTGGCGTCATCGGGGTTGAGACCGGTTTTCTCCGCTGCCGCTGCGATGCATTCAATCAGCAGAAACACGTAAGCGGGCCCACTGCCCGTTACACCCACCAGAGCATCAATCTGTGCTTCCTGGCGCACCCAGATGCATTCACCCACGGCGCTGAGCATCACTTCGCCCAAGGTCGCCAAATCGTCGCCTACCGCTGCATTCTTGAACAGCAAACTCATCCCTGCACCAACCGCAGATGGCGTGTTGGGCATGACGCGGATCAGCGGGGTAGAGGGGCCGAACCAGCCCTGATAGGAGTCCATGCCAACGCCGGCAGCAATGGAAATTACCGCTGCGTTAGAACGGTTGACCATGTCCACGTAACCGGCAGCCACGTCTGCCATGACCTGTGGCTTAACAGCCAGCATCACCATGGCGGGCGAGAGCGTCGAGCCGAGGTCTGCCACATTCGCGTAGCAGGCTACCCCCTCGGGCGCTGAACCGGCATTGGCCATGACGGGGTCTACGATGATTACCGCATCGCGCGACAGGCCGGACCGCAGCCAACCATTCAGCAGTGCGCCGCCCATGTTGCCGCAACCGGCGAGGACCAGAGGATTTTCGGGGCTAAAAGCAGATAAATCAGTCATGGCTAAGGACATGCCAGACGAACGGCGGCGGGAAAAGGCCTAAGCTTCGCCTTGGGTCTCCAACAGCGACGCCGCCAGTGCGTCCTGCGGGTCGCGTCCCCCCCAGATGACAAACTGGAAGGCAGGGTAAAAGCGGTCGCATTCACCCACAGCTACATCGACCAGATCTTCGATCTGCTCGTGGCTGACCCCACCAATGCCGCGCAGAAGCAGCGTATGCCGGAACATCAGAGAGGATTCTTCACGAGAAAGCTCAAAATGACCGACCCAGAGGCGGGAATTCACTTCTGCGAGCAGGGTGTTGATTTCCTGATTGAGCCGCGCAGGTGCTCGCATTTCGAGCATGCATGTGGTGTGCAAGGCCTGAACGTCACCCTGCCAGAAGCAGTGGAGTTGGTAGGTGGCCCATTGGCCGGGACAGGCGATGACGAGCTCAGCTTCACTGGGGCGCGCGATCGACCAGTCGCTTTCACCCGAGAGCATGTCCTCGAGTGCATCGATTGGATTCAGGATCTCTTCGCGCGCAAAATCCATGCGTGAAAACGCCATCGATTTAGCTCCCCAACCTCTGTCTTTTATCATTAGCCCGAAGGCTGTTACCCACATCTGTGGATAAAGCGAACGATCTCACGCCCATGTCATCCACTGAAGCAGGTGGCTTCCGCACCCACATTATGCGTCTCTAAGTTCCACTTGTATCTCAAATCGTCGAGTCGAAGTCTAGACCGGACGATCAAATAATTGCGCACAGGTTCTGTGGAGTGTTCCGAAAAAACTGAACGATTTCAAAATGTGCTTGGGGATAAACGCAAAAAACACCACGAAAACAGGCGGGACAAATTGCCTTAGGTCAGCAACTATTTTTTTGCCAGTTTGGCTTCGAGTTCGTCCAGCCGCTTTTTCAGCGCGTCGTTCTCTTCGCGGGCTGTTCGCGCCATTTCGCGGACCACCTCGAACTCCTCTCTGGGCACAACATCCATGTCGGCCAGAACGGATTCCATACGCTGCTTGATCAGCGTTTCAACTTCTCCCCGCGCGCCGGCAAACGTGCCTGCTGCGCCGTTTGCGAGGCGGGCGAGGTCGTCGAAAAAGCGGTATTGCGTCTGCATGGCAAGGTATCCCTTTTAAAAGCGCCGGTATGCTAGTCCCTCTATATATAACACGATGCCTTCCGCTCGCCACAGGCTCGACATAGAACAGTACCAACGCGCATTTCAGCCCTGAGAGAAATCCATGGAATTTATGTCTGGCTGGGCTTTGCCTCTATTGGCCGAGATCCCCTTCCCTCAAATCGACCCGGTTCTGGTCAGCATCGGTCCGGTGCCCATTCGCTGGTATTCGTTGGCCTACATCGCGGGTCTGATCCTGGGTTACCTCTGGGTCCGTGCCAACTTGCAGCGGACCCAAACGGTGCAGGCTAGGGCCATGGATGATCTGTTTTTATGGATCATCATCGGCGTGGTTGCGGGTGGGCGGATCGGTTCGGTGCTGTTCTATGGTTTCCAGCAGGACCCGGTGCGTTATTTGAGTGACCCGATGGCCTGGCTTTCCGTCTGGGACGGTGGGATGTCGTTCCATGGTGGATTCCTGGGTGTTTTATTGGCGGTGATCATCTGGTCGCGGTTCAATCGCGGCACGCGTTTCTGGGAAGTCACGGACATGCTCGCCATTTCTGCGCCCATCGGCCTTTTCTTTGGGCGCATTGCCAACTTCATCAACGGCGAGCTCTATGGCCGTCCCACGGACCTGCCCTGGGCCATGCGGTTTCCCACCTATGGACCCACGGGCCTACGCGATCAGTGGACCGAACCGCGCCATCCAAGCCAGCTTTACGAGAGTTTCCTCGAAGGCCTGTTGCTGCTGGTCTTGCTCAACCTCGCTTGGCGCAACCGCGTGATCCGCGCGCACGCCGGTATGGTAACCGGCGGGTTCATTGCCGGTTATGGCTTCTTCCGCTTCATGGTCGAATTTGTCCGAAAGCCGGATAACGGCATCGAAGCTGGTTTCTTCAAGTTTGCCGGTCTGGGTGGCTTTACCACGGGGCAGGAATTATCGTTTCCCATGATCATTATCGGCATTGCCATCATCCTGTGGCGCCGAAACGCGGACCCTGTGAAAGCCCCATGACGCCCTCTTCTACTCCTCTGACCGCGCTGCTGACGGCGCAAATCCGGGCTACCGGTCCACTGACCGTAGCAGAGTTCATGACCCTTGCCCTGCAACACCCAGAGCACGGTTACTATCGCCGTCAGGAAGCGGTTGGGGCGGCAGCGGATTTTGTGACAGCGCCTGAAATCAGTCAGGTTTTCGGCGAGTTGATTGGTCTTTGGCTGGTTCAGCGCTGGCTGGACCTCGGACAGCCGGAGCGGTTCCTGCTGGTAGAGCTTGGCCCTGGAAAGGGTACGCTGATGGCCGATGCCCTGCGGGCTGCCAGTGCCTTGCCGGGGTTTCTGGCCGCTATGGACCTGGTGCTGATCGAAACCAACGAAACCCTGCGCGCGGCGCAGGCAGAGAAGCTGTCGGCCTATGCGCCGCGTTGGCTGGAAAGCGTGGGCGCGCTGGAGGCTGACGCGCCCCTGCTCGTGATCGGCAATGAGTTCCTCGACGTGCTGCCCGCAGCACAGTTTGCCGTCGCCAAGGGCGCGTGGTTTGAACGCTTGGTATCCCTGAACGAGGCCGGGGAACTGAGTTTCGTACTGGCTCAGCCCAAGACCCCAGTTTTGCCGCTTCTGCCCAAGGCCGAAGAGGGTCAGTTCTTTGAAATCATGCCATCGCTGCCCGGGTTCCTCAAAGACCTCAGCATGCTGCTCAAGGCACATTCGGGTTCGGCGCTGTTTATCGACTATGCCCACGACAAAGCGGGGTCAGCGTGGAGCCTGCAAGCGGTTCAGAGGCATGAAAAGGTAGAGCCGCTGGATGCGGTGGGGGAGGCCGATCTGACAACCCTGGTGGATTTCGAGGCGGCTGGAACTTTCGCCCGCGAGGCTGGCCTGACAGCACCACCCATGGTGACACAGCGTGACTTCCTGCTGGTTTTGGGTGCGTGGCAGCGGTTTGAAATGCTGGCCGAAAGCGCACCGGATGATGCCGCAGCGTTGCTCCAATCGCTGCAACGGTTGGTTGGAAAGGACAAGATGGGTCACCGGTTCAAGGCCTGGACCTGTCACTACCCGCCCACACTGCCTGCGCCTGCGGGCTTCCCAGCCGCGGAAGGCGCTGAGAGATGAGCCGCACTACCGCGCCACGGCCCCCGTTTCTGACCGCTCCGTTGTTGCGCATGCCGGGGTTGGCGCATGGCTTCTTTACGCGGCAAGGCGGCGTAAGCTGGGGGCGGGATGACTTGAACTGCGGTCTGGGGGCCAATGATGCGCCAGAGCATGTGCGCGAAAACCGCGACCGGGTGCGCCGCGCTCTGAGCGCTGAGCGACTGGTATCGCTGTTTCAGGTGCATTCATCGGACGTTGTTACATTGACCGCAGTGCCAGACTGGGACCGAGGCCCTAAAGCCGACGCCATGGTCACCAACGTGCCCGGCCTGGCTCTGGGCGTGCTGTCGGCGGATTGCGGGGCGGTTTTGGCCGTAGACGCGGACGCCGGGGTGATCGGCAGCGCCCATTCAGGATGGAAAGGCACGGCTCAGAACATCCTGCGCGCCACCCTTACTGCGATGGAAGCCCTGGGCGCACAGCGGGAGCGCACTGTCGTGGCGCTGGGCCCCATGATCCGGCAGGAAAGCTACGAAGTTGGCCCCGATTTCCCCGGTTTGTTCAACCACGCCGTGGAAGACCATCGACGCTACTTCACGCCGGCTGCCAAGCCGGGCCATTTCATGGGCGATATTGCTGGAATAATTGCTGCGCAGGCACGCGCTGAAGGCGTGGCGCGGTTTGAGGACATCGGCGGCGACACCTATGCTGACGAACAGCGCTTTTTCTCCGCCCGGCGAGGTTCGCATCGCGGTGAACCAGACTACGGCAGACTGATTTCCGGCATTGCGCTGCTGCCTCCGGACTGATCCTCGCAAAGACCCGTCGTGCGTTCGGCGGCGGTACCAGCGGTTGCAGGAATTGCATGACGGTATCTTAGCAATGGCTCGTCGCCTGCGTTGACCTTGAGACTGAGTCTGAGCTACACCAGCGTCACTGATCACTTTCTTGGTGCCAGATGTCGTCGCGCCCTTGCGGCGAGCACTCTCGGAGCCGGAGCACACATCATGCGTATCCTGAGCTGTAACGCCAACCGTCCGTTGGCCGAAGCCATTTCGCACTATCTTGATGTCCGTTTGACACAGGCTGAAGTGCGTCGTTTCAACGACAAAGAAATCTACGTTGAGATCCAGGAGAACGTCCGCGGTGAGGATGTCTTTTTGATCCAGCCGACCAGCTACCCGGCAAACGACCATTTGATGGAGTTGCTGGTAGCGATTGACGCACTGCGTCGTGGGTCTGCGGGACGGATTACTGCCGTGATCCCCTATTACGGCTACGCTCGCCAGGACCGCAAAAGCTCCCCCCGTTCACCGATTTCGGCGCGTCTGGTCGCAAACCTGATTGAAACCGCTGGCGCGGACCGTGTTCTGACCATGGACCTGCACGCTGGCCAAATTCAGGGCTTTTTTGACATTCCGACAGACAACCTGTTCGCGGCACCGATGTTCGCGCAGGAAATCCGTCGCCTGCACCGCGACGACTGCTCCAACGTCATGATCGTCTCTCCCGACGTCGGTGGCGTTGTGCGCGCGCGCGCTGTGGCCAAGGCGATCGAGGTTGATCTGGCCATCATCGACAAGCGGCGGCCCAAAGCGGGTGTGGCTGAAGTCATGAACGTGATTGGTGAAGTTGACGGCAAGCACTGTGTGCTGATCGACGATATCGTGGATACTGCCGGGACACTGTGTAAAGCCGCAGATGCCCTGGTAAAGAACGGCGCGGTATCCGTTTCTGCCTTTGCAACCCACGGCGTGCTATCCGGCCCAGCGGTTGCCAACATTGACGCTTCGACCATCAGTGAGGTGGTCGTGACGGACTCCATCCAGCCTTCCGACGCGGTTGTGGCCTGTGAAAAGATTCGCGCCATGACCACAGCAGAACTGCTGGGTGAAGCCATCCGCCGCGTTTCGAACGAAGAGTCGGTTTCGACCCTCTTCAATATCTAAGCCAGCCGCGCACCTGCCCGCGACTGGCGCTCCCCTCGTTTTATTCTGAATTCCGTCTTTGAAGGAGAATCCATCATGGAAATTACAATGACCATCCCTGCCAAGGCCAAAACCGGCGCCGGCAAAGCCGCTGCGAAAGCAGCCCGCTATGAAGGTTTGGTTCCTGCTGTCGTTTACGGCGGTGGCGCGGACCCTCAAATGGTGGCTATCGACCCTCGCCCGCTTTGGAAAGGCCTGAACGAGCGTGGTTTCTTAGCCAAGGTCATGGCGTTGGAAGTTGAGGGCAAGACCATCCATGTCCTGCCTCGCGACATCCAGTTTGACCGCGTGACCGATCAGCCGATCCATGTTGACTTCATGCGCGTTGACGCCAGCACGGTGGTCAAGGTGAAGATTCCAGTTGATTTCGTGAATGAGACGGACTCCCCCGGCCTGAAGCGCGGTGCGGTTCTGAACGTTGTGCGTCACTCTGTTGAAGTCCGCTGCAAGGCTGGTGAAATCCCAACCAAGTTCGACGCTGACCTCGCCGGCTTGCAGATCAACGATGCCGTAAAGTACTCGATGGTGCAGGTGTCCGGTAACGTGACCCCAACCATCATCGGCCGTGACTTTGTGATCGCCACCGTGACAGCACCATCCGCTCTGAAGCGTCAGATGATGGATGCTGCAGCGGCTGGTGGCGAAGAAGCGGCAGCAGAGTAAGGTTCTGCCACGCGCTTCGGCGCTGGTGGAGCATAGCGCATGCAGGTTCTGGTTGGACTGGGAAACCCCGGTCGGCAATACGAGGGCCATCGCCACAACGTTGGTTTTATGGCCCTCGACCTCATTGCGGCGCGCTACGGCGCGCCCAAGTGGAAAGAGCGTGCCAACGCCCTGGTTTCAGAGTGTCGCATTGGCGGCGATAAAGTTGTTCTGGTGAAGCCTCAGAGCTTCATGAACCGCTCCGGCCAGCCCCTGCGTAACGTGCTCGATTTCTGGAAGCTCAAAGCCGAGGCCGTCACGGTGTTCTATGACGAGTTGGACCTACAGCCTGCCAAAGTGCGGATCAAGCGTGGCGGTGGCTCTGGTGGTCATAACGGCATCAAGTCAATGGATGCTCACATTGGCCAGAATTACCGGCGCGTGCGAATCGGCATTGGGCACCCAGGCCACAAGGACCGGGTCTCGGGATACGTGCTGCACGACTTTGCCAAGGACGAACGGGCGAAGCTCAACGTGCTGATGTCCGCCATGGCGGATAATCTGCAACGCTTGCTCGATGGTGACGAGTCCGGGTTCATGAGTTTGTCGATGCAAGCAATTGCGCCCGACCGAAATAGTGCCAGACTCAAATCAAAGCCGCCGGAAACGCCCGGATCGGGGCCAAGCCAACGTTCGGTCGAGCCGGCATCTCTCCCGCCCGCCACCATTGGCAAGGGCCCGCCCACGGCTTTGGGCGCCGCCCTTTCTCGGCTGTTGAACCGCAACGCCAACAAAAAGACAGACAAGGACTAAGACTCATGGGGTTTAACTGCGGAATTGTTGGTCTGCCCAATGTTGGCAAATCCACACTGTTTAACGCTCTGACCGAGACGGCCGCCGCCGAAGCGGCGAACTACCCGTTTTGTACAATCGAGCCGAACACCGGCCGCGTTGCCGTCCCAGACCCGCGGCTGGACGAAATTGCCGAGATTGCTCAGAGCGCGAAAGTGCTGCCAACACAGTTGGAAGTCGTCGATATCGCAGGTTTGGTCCGTGGCGCGTCAAAGGGCGAAGGGTTGGGGAACCAGTTCCTCGCCAATATCCGGGAGACGGATGCGATTTTGCACGTGTTGCGCTGCTTCGACGGCGAGGTCACGCACGTCGATGGATCCGTTGACCCGGTTCGGGACGCGGAAACTGTGACAACTGAGCTGATGATTGCGGATCTCGATGCGGTCGAAAAGCGCATGGCCAAGGAAACCAAGCGCGCTCAGGGTGGAGATAAGGACGCGCGGTTGCTTATGGCCGTTCTCGAACCGCTGGGCGCGGCGCTGACCGAAGGCAAACCAGCGCGCACGGTTGAATTTTCTGCCGAAGACATGCGCCTTGCACGCCAGTTGCAGCTGCTGACCTTCAAACCGGTTCTCTATATCTGCAACGTCGGTGAAGAAGACGCAGCCCAGGGCAATCACCATTCGCGAGCCGTGGAAGAAATGGCGGAGCGGGAGGGCGCTAGCTCGATTCTGATCTCTGCAGCCATCGAAGCCGAAATCGCGGCTCTGCCGACAGCGGAAGACAAGCAGGAGTTCCTCGAAACGCTTGGTCTTGAGGAAACCGGTTTGGCGCGGCTGATTCGCCAGGGTTATGGACTGCTGGACCTGCTGACGTTTTTCACGGCTGGACCTAAGGAGGCCCGTGCCTGGACCGTGCGCACCGGCTCAACCGCCCCGCAAGCAGCCGGAGCCATTCACACGGACTTCGAACGGGGCTTCATCCGCGCTGAGACCATTGCCTATGACGACTATGTCGCCGCTGGCGGGGAAGCGGGTGCCAAGGATGCGGGTAAGTTGCGGGTCGAGGGCAAGGATTATGTCACCAAAGACGGCGACATCTTCCACTTTCGCTTTAACGTCTGATTGCACGCTGCGGCTATTGCAGGCGGGACATGGTTCCGGACCGGCATTGCCCAAAAAAGCAGGCTTGGAAGTGGATCGAGTTTTGGCCGCGCTTCTCAACGACTGCATTAAGCGCGGGCAGGCGCCCCACCGGCATTTTCAGCTTGCCCTTGTAGGTCCCGTCACGCTGCGCCTTTAAACCGCGTAGAAGTTCATTGTTCAGATAATCCCGCCGGTCGATATTCGGTCCGACAACGGCAGCGATCTTGCCGCATAGCGTGCTTTCACCCCGGCATGTGTAAACTTCCAAAACTGCTTGCATGCCTTCGAGTGGATCATCCATACGCCAGAAGCCCTCCAGACCTCTGGCCTTCGCTGCAGGAGGGGTCATGGCCGCAAGCAAGCCGGCGATCAAGGCTAGAACACGTGTACGCATGGGGCTTGGGATACCGCATCTATTGGAATTATTCGCTTTCCAATGACAGACGCAAAAACCGGGCCTTGCTGGAGAATACGCGTCCTTTTTCTAGGTTAAATCCCTGAGAACACGCCATTTTGCAACGTTTTGTATCCGTTAGTCCGCCTTGTGTGACACTATGTATGCGTGCCGAGAGCCTAGAGCTTAGTCATCGTACCTTTGCACACGGGCAGAAAGCACGAGCTGTAGGATACTGTCTTCTCATCGATCAATTTAATGACCACGTCTGAATCACCGACAAAGGAGATAGGCGGATTGATAATGCCCTTGAAGGTGCCGTTACGCTGAGGCTGCAAATTGCGAATGAGCAGGTAGTTTTGCTGCCCCGCTGCCAACTCGCCCTGATAAGCCTGAATAATCCGTGCGCACAGTCCATTACCGTCTTCGCAGTCATACATCTGGACCACTGCCTGAACGCCGTCCCAGGCTTTGTTGTCCAGCCAAAGGCCGCGCATTTCCAGGGCTGAGGCTGCCGTTGTTGTCAATGCGGATGAGATGGTGGCAAGCAATGAAATCAAAAAGACGCGCATGGGTTCCTCACACAGATAACAGACTAGGATCAACTTACATTTAGCGCGTCAACTCAGCGCGGCAATGGCACGGTTTCGTGAGCAAGACACCATTTTAGCAGGGTCGTGCCGCTGCGTCGTCTTTGTCAGTTACCGTCAGTAAACACCATATAGACGCCGCAAGCGTCTGCCGGGTTGACGATATAGCCGCGACTGCCATGAGTAGCGGTGCGGTAGTTGAGCCCGGAGTCCTGTAAGAACTGGCCGGTGAGGCTGAGGTCAGAAACGCGGTAGACCACGGCTTCTGTCGCCTCCGCCTCGCCATAGATTCGGGACCAGCTCTCTGCGGTGTAGAATTCAATATCAGCGCCAACTGGACCGCTCGCGCCCTCGCTGAAAGCGCCCGTGATCAGCGCCTCGTAACCGCTGCCAAGGTTTTGATCATGGCTCATCATGATCTGAACTGCCTGAATGCCGATGGTACCGTTGGCATGGGACAGGAAACGCTCCGCCCACACAGTATCGTGGTTCAAGTGTTCGCATACGAACGCTGGGATCGGGTTAAAGGGTCCGCGCTGGGGGCGAACCAGCTTGAACGACGCGCGCTGGGTGGTCCCGACTGTGACCTGCACGTCGCGGTGCAGGGATTCGATACCAAAGTGCTGGATTCCCAGTTGCTCAAAGACCTGCGTGACTTTGTCAGCCTGACCTTTGAGGGCAAGCGACAGCATGCCTTCGCCTTGCTCTTCGAGGTGTTCAGCCAGGCCGTTGGTGCCGATTTTAGGGTCGCGGATGCCGAGGATTTCAACATAATCACCCTGACCATCCAGCCCGGGGAACATGATGCACGTATTGGCCGTGCCCCAGCCCACGTGGGCGGTGATTTCGGTCATGGTGAAGCCCAGTTTCGAAGCCTGAGACTCTGCGGTATCGAGGTTACTGACCGCGATGATGACGTGATCCAGACCCGTGATCGGTGCGTCGCTGGCGGCTACGTCGGAGTTGTTGGTCGTTGAAAACATGCTGCTTTTTCTCTCGCACACTCATGGGCACTGATGCCGCACATTAGAGCAAAGTTCGAAAAAATAGAAAGGGCCGTGGCAAGAGACTTGGGGACAACAAAAAAAGGCCGGAGCGATGCCCCGGCCTGTTGGTCGATTTGGATGCGTCGAGAACCCTAGTGCTCAGGATCCGGACCGCCTTCGACTTCCAGCTTGGCGTAGACCTTGGCCGCCACCACGCGGTAGGCGAGGAAGGAAATGATCGTCAGTGCCAGCATGTAGAGCACAACGATAATACCCCACTGGTGACGTTCCTCGAGGTAAGGGTCAGCGGTCCAGTTCAGGAACGCGGTCACGTCGCGGGCCTGTTGGTCCAGGCTCGGACGCGTTCCATCGGGGTATTCGAAGTCGGACATGTCAGCCGGCCAAGGGTTCGGCATTTTGATGACATTCATGACCTTGTTGTAGTAGGCGCCTTCTGGCTGCTCATGAGCTTCGTCGTAGCCGGTCAGCAGGGCATAAATGTAGTCTGAACCACCGATGCGAGAGCGTGCCATGGTGGACAGATCTGGCGGAGCCTTGCCGTAGGTTGCGATCGCCCGCTTGGGGTTGTCCAGCGCCCAGGGGAAGTTGTCGTTCAGCACGCCAGGACGGGTATCACGATCACCGTCGTCGTTGATGTAAGGGATCTCATAGGTCGAAGCGAGGGCCTTAAGCGCCTCTTCGCTCACGTCCAGCCCTTCTAGGGACGCAAACCGCACCAGACCCAGCGAGTGACAAGCCTGACACCGAGTTTGATAGACGTACAGACCGTGCTGCAGCTGCATTTCATCGTAGTAACCCAGTGGGCCCTTAAAGGACCAGGTCTGAGCGTCGATGGGGCCAGCGGATTCAGCGATGGCAGGAGCAGCGGCAGCCGCAGAAACGGCAGCAGCAGCGCTGATTGATTTCAAGAGTGTTCCGAAACGCATGAAGGATGCTTTCTTTAAAAGAGACTATCTGCGGCGGAAGAGAGGGCGCTGCGGCCCTCTCCGCGATAAGCTGTTAGGCCAGGACGGGCTCGCTGATGGAAGCGGGCAGCTGCTTGGGCCTCTCGAACAGGCCGAGAACTGGCAGGATCACAATGAAGTAGGCGAAGTAGTACCCGGTGAAGAGCACGCCCCACTGCTGTGTTGAACCCCAGACAAAGCCATTGCCACCATCAAAGCCCAGCGGCAAACGACCAAACGGCGTTGGGATAAAGAAGGCTTCCCCCGACGTTTGTGCGCCCACCAGAGCCAGTATCACGCAACAGACCGCAAAGCCCCAGAAGAAGATCTTGAAGACCGGGCGGAAGCGGCCCGAACGAACCGGAGACGTATCCAGCCAAGGCAGCAGGAACAGAATACCCAGCGAGCCAGCCATGGCCAGCGCACCAAGCTGCTTGCCCGTGATCACCAGGCCAAAGAGGTTCAAGTCCCAGGTGAAAACCTTCAGAATTGCGTAGAACGGCAGCAGGTACCATTCGGGCACAATGTGGGATGGCAGGTTGTAGTCCGTCGGTTGGTTGTTGATCGCTTCGGCCAGCCGCTCAGGCGCCCAGGCGACAACGGCCAGGTAGATCGTAAAGAACACCGACAGGCCGAAAATGTCCTTGAAGGTGTAGTACGGATGGAACGAAACCGTATCCTTCTTGGACTTCAGGTCGATCCCAAGCGGGTTGTTCGAGCCTACGGTCTGCAGCGTCAGGATATGCAGGATCACCACGCCCGCCAGCACGAATGGCAGCAGGAAGTGCAGGGCGAAGAAGCGGTTGAGCAGGGCATCGTCCACGTCCTCACCGCCGCGCAGCAGCACCAGAATACCGTCACCGAGGACTGGAATGGCCGTAAAGACCTGCGTGATCACCTCAGCCGCAGCGAAGGACATCACGCCCCACACCAGAGAGTATCCGAGGAACGAAATGCCCATCATCAGGATCAGGATGATGCAGCCTAGGATCCACAGCACTTCGCGTGGTGCCTTGTACGAGCCGTAGTACATGCCACGGAACATGTGGAAAATCACGGCAATGAAGAAGAATGAGGCACCTACGGAGTGCAGGTATCGCAGGAACATTCCGCCCTTCACGTCGCGCATGATGTGCTCGACAGACCGGAACGCTTGGTTGATGCCGTACGTATCTTCTTCAACAGAAGGCTTGTAGTGCATCGCCATAAACAGACCGGTGAGGATCATCACCATAAGCATGATCCCGGCGATGGAGCCAAAGTTCCACCAGTAGTTCAGGTTTTTTGGGTAGGCGTGGGCCGTCATCGAGTGATGAACAGCACGCAAAACGGGGAGACGTTCGTCGAAGCCCTTAAGCAGGGGATTCTTGAACGGTGAACGAGAGCCAGCCATCGGACTTAGGCCTCCTTACCAATCACAATCATTTCGTCAGAAGCGAAGAAGTACTTCGGCACAGGCAGGTTCGCGGGGGAAGGCCCCTTGCGGATGCGGCCTGACGTGTCGAACTGCGAATTGTGGCAGGGACAGAAAAAGCCACCGAATTCGCCGCGTTTTTCGCCAGCAGCAGTGCCCTGTGGCGGGCAGCCCAAGTGCGGGCACTGCAAGCGTAGGACCAGCCACTCTGGGCGCTGCACACGCTCAGCATCTGTTTCCTGGTGGCGCAGCTTATCTGCATCACCTGCAACCGCCGCTTCGATTTCAGCGGACGTGCGGCGGCGGACAGAATACTTTTTGCGTCCAGAAGTTGCGACAATCCCTGAACCTTCGGCAATGCCGTCCAGAGACACTTCAATCGTACCACCACCCGCAACATCACGGGTTGGGGTCATGGTGCGTACCAGCGCGACACCCGCGGAGGCAGCACCGATGCCTGCCATAGCCATGGTAGACAAAACGATGAAGTTTCGGCGATCCGGGTTTGCGACGTCGGTCGGCGTTCCAGCCATTGGCGAAGTCCTTCTACATTGATACTGAGCAGTACTCTTCTTGAAAGATGAGTACCACCGCGAAGCGAAGCAAATTCCGCGACAAACTGCCCAAGGTTTCCCTGAGCGTCGATCCGGTTTGACAGGGTGCCAATCCGGGCTCGATAAGACGCAACACTCGCCCCATTAATCCTGTTGTGTCACGGCTCTACCAAAGCCCCTGTTGGGGGTCTAGTCCCGCTATTCGATAAGCTGTTATTCGAAGTTACTCACTAATCCCTTGGCGCCCCCGATTGGGGACCCTGTTTTGGAGCTGTTTTCATGCTTATTCAGCCGTCTATCGCCCTGTTTGAGCCGGATATTCCGCAGAATGCTGGCGCGATCATGCGCCTGTGCGCCTGCTTGGATTTGCCTTTGCATGTTATCGAGCCCTGCGGCTTTTTGCTCGACGATCGCAAGCTACGCCGGGCCGGCATGGATTATCTGGCCGGCGTGTCCATGTCTCGACACGTAAATTGGCAAGCTTTCGAAGACTCGACCCCGGCGCATCGGCGCATCCTCGCATCGGCCCATGCTGAAGTCCTTTTGCCGGATTTTGATTTTGCACCTGGCGACATCATTGTCATGGGTCGGGAGAGCGCGGGCGCACCGGACTATGTTCACCAGGCGTGTCAGCATCGCGTCCGCTTGCCTCTGGTTTCCGGGCAAAGATCCATAAATGTTGCTCAGGCGGCGAGCATCTTTGCCTTTGAGGCGTGCCGCCAACTGCACTGGTTCAGCCATCTGGGAGACGAAACCCGTGACGACAGCATCGAATAACCCAAGCGAAGACCTGCCCTGGTGGCGCGGAACGTCGCCCTTGCCCGGCGAGGACGAATTGAGCGTGCGGAAACAGCGCGCGGAGGATTGGTTCAGGGGGCTGCGCGACCGGATCTGTGCAGACTTCGAAGGCCTCGAACGCTCCTGCACGCTGGAGCATCCGCAAACTGCTCGGATCGAGCCCAGCACGTTCAAGCGGACGGCCTGGGATCGTCCCCAGGGCGGGGGCGGGGTGATGTCCGTCATGAAGGGCCGCGTGTTTGAAAAGGTTGGCGTCAATATTTCGGTGGTCTCTGGGGAATTCAGCCCGGAGTTTGCTAAAACCATCCCCGGGGCCGACGAAAACCCTGCATTCTATGCCGCTGGTATCAGTCTGGTCGCACACATGCAGTCGCCGCTTGTCCCTGCGGTGCACATGAACACCCGGATGATCATCACCACTAAGGGTTGGTTCGGCGGCGGCGCCGACTTGACGCCCATGCGGCCCCGCGACGCCGATACTCAGCATTTCCACCAAACCTTGCAGGATACCTGTGATGCCCAGCATCCGGATTTCTATCCAGCGTTCAAGGAGTGGTGCGACCGCTATTTCTTTCTGCCCCACCGCAACGAACCGCGAGGGGTTGGCGGTATTTTCTATGATTATCTCGACACCGGAGAGTGGGAGGCCGACTTTGCCTTCACGCAAGCCATCGGCGAAGCCTTCCGCAAGGCTTACGTCCCCTTGGTGGAGCAACACTATAACACTCCTTGGACGGATGAAGACCGCCAGCATCAGTTGCAGCGGCGGGGGCGCTACGTCGAATTCAACCTGCTGCACGATCGCGGTACGCTGTTTGGGCTCAAGACCGGGGGCAATGTTGAGGCGATCCTGATGTCGCTACCGCCCGCCGTGGGCTGGGATTGACCAAGCGCGTCCTGACCGGCGGAGCATAAAAGAAGGGGCGGCTTCCGCTGGGAAGGCCGCCCCTTTCTTTATCTTTGTGCCGTGGTTCTGGGTCGCTCTAGAATTGCGACGCGCGCACCTTCTCGAGCAGGAAGTCACGGAAGACGTTGACACGCTGGGTCGACCGCAGCTCTTCGGGGTAAACGAAGAAAGCTTGGAACGACGGACCTTCGATGTCCGGTAGGACGCGGATCAGGCGTTCGCGGTCTTCGACCATGTAATCCGGGATAGCCGCAATGCCAGCGCCTTCCTCAACCACGTTACGGATGGCGAAGATGTTGTTTAGCGACATGGCGGGACGACGCTTGCCGGTTTCGCGGCCTGCGGTTTCCAGCCAGTTCAGATCTGGCACGGGCGGACGGGTGTCGGTGCCGAAAATGACAATGCGGTGCTGATCCAGATCCGTCAGAGACGACGGGGTGCCGTACTCGTCGAGGTATTCTGGAGACGCATAGATATGGCTGTGTGCCTCAAACAGCGGACGCTGGATAAGGTCCGGCTGGTGCGGCGGGTAGAGGCGGATTGCGATATCGGCCTGACGCATGGACAGGTCGAGTTCCTTGTCTTCAAGAATCAGGTGCAATTCGATCTCAGGGTACTTGGCCATAAACTCAGCCATCAGCGGCGCCAGCCAGGTGCTGCCCAAAGCAACGGTTGCCGTGACGCGCAGGTCGCCGGACGGCGAATCCTTGGAGTCGCGGAGGCGCGCCTCCACCAGAGAGAGCTTGCCGAACACTTCGTGCGCTGTGTTGTACAGCAGCTCGCCTTGTTCAGTCAGGATCAAGCCACGGGCATGACGGTGAAAAAGAGTGGTGGAAAGACTTTCTTCCAAAGCCGAAATCTGGCGGCTGACCGCCGACTGGCTAAGGTTCAGGTCTTCACCGGCGTGTGTGAAGCTTCCGGCTTCAGCGACAGCGTGGAAAACGCGGAGTTTGTCCCAATCCATTAGGGATCCTTCAAAACGCAGTACAGATGTATAGCTTAGATCTTTAAGCTCTGTCTTTTTTGCATGGCTTCATGCCCTGAAGTCAAACGCAAAACGCCATTTTGCGGCCAGATAGCCGCGTTTTTGTCATGTTTCAAAGATCTGCGCGTGAAAGTACATAGAATCGGTACTTTCCGTGAGGCTTTTACGGAATATTCTGGTTTTCGAACGCCTTATCGGATTTTTCTAATACAAACGGCGAATGGGAGTTTTTGCTCAAAGAAAAAGGGCTGAAAGCGTGACTTTCAGCCCTGATCTGATCTGGCTTTCGTGTGCCAGTTTTTCTTAGATTTTGAGGGCCTCAAGGGCGCTATCAGTATCTTCAACTTCATTGCCGGAAAGTGCTTTTACGAGAGCATAGACGCGGCGACGAACAATAGGGTGGTTGATTTTGTAATATGAACGGACGAGCTCCAACGTTTCCCGTTTGGCAAATGGATCTTGACCATCAGGGGTGTCGTGGTTGTGTTCATTTTCGTCTGGCCGTTTGCCACCAATGACGTCGTCGGTCATGCCTTCGTAGAAATATGCAACCGGTACGTCGAGGATGCGACCGAGTTCATAGAGACGACTGGCAGAAATTCGGTTCGTGCCTCGCTCGTATTTCTGGACCTGCTGAAAAGAAAGGTTCAACTCATCGCCGAGCGATTCTTGAGACATGCCGAGTAAAGTACGGCGAAGACGCAGGCGCTCGCCTACGTATGCATCGATCGCATGCGGGGATCGGGCTGATACGCCCTTTCTTGCTGCTTCGTTCATTTAGTTTTTTCCGATCTCATACTGCGTTACCAATGACAGTGCGCTATCCCCATGGCTCACTATCGTTGATGACGTTAAACAAATTACCTGTGCGTGCGCTGGCAAGTGATTTGTTCGCGCAAGGTTTGGTCGTGCGCTGTGTTAACCTTTGCACCCAAGGGCCGCAACTCAATAGTTATATAAATTTGGACTAC
>PAHJ01000036.1 GCA_002705565.1 Geminicoccus sp.
AGGCCTACCCGTTACCGGATAGGCCGCATATGCTTTTTTGGAGGAGCCACGAAGCAGCTCGGGGTTGTTTGGCGCTGAGAAACCCTGCGTCACGTTTGACGCTAGAAACCCTGCGTCACGTTTGACGCTAGAAGCTGAGCATCGCCCCTACGCTTCCACCCTCATCAGCAGCATCGTAGCTCGCGTACAGCTTCAAGCCGCCGAGGTTGTAATCGCCTAACGGGGCTCGATCGCGCCGGAAACCCCAACAATTCGAGCGGCCAGCTCGTGACCGGCTAACAGGCAATCTGCCTCCCCCTGACCGCTGAGCCTCGCAGCAAGGTATCCGCCGTTAAAGCTGTCGCCTGCAGCGGTGGTATCTACGACGTTAGAGGCGGGCAAGAAGGCGGGCAGGGGCCCTTTGTGGGTCAGGGATAAGGGACCGCGTGCCGCGCGCTTCAAGGTGCACGCTGCGAAACGTCCTTGCTCAAATCGGGCGACCACAGAATCTTCAGAAGCATCATTGAATAATGCCATTTCATCATCAATGCTGGGAAAAGCCAGATCGGCCAACTCCCACATCTGCTCCGTCACTGCCTGCGCAACCTGGCGGCTTTCCCAGAGTTTCGGGCGGTAATTGCTGTCATAGGCAATCTCGCATTGTCCTTTGACGCGCCGCAAAGTGCGGATCAGATTCTGACGCTGTTCCGGTGACAAAATCGCCATTGTGATACCGCTGAGGTAAATCACCCGCGCGCGGGAAACATCTTCAGTCGGCAATCGACGCGCCGCTGACTGGTTGCGCCAATAGTGAAAGCTGCGCTCCCCGGCTGCATCGGTGGACACGGAATAAAGACCAAGGTTGTGCTGGTCATCTTGAGAAATCGTACGGGTGTCCAGGCCCTCTGCCTGCGCATTGGCAAGCAGGGCCTTGGATAGTGGGTCCGACCCTATACGGGACATAAAACCAACGCTGCCATTGCTGCCTAGACAGCGTTTGGCGTACACGGCGGTGTTGTAGGTATCGCCTGCGAACCCCACGACGAACCCGTCCTGACCCGGCGCCTGCCGGAGTTCCGCCATCGCTTCACCGATGCATAACAAATCAATCATGGAACCTCGGTTAGCCTGCCGTCCTGCCAAGTGCAACGACTGATGCGTGAACCCGTGGACTTGCTCTAGGCCGCTGCCTTCTTGGGTCCCCGCTTGCGTTTACCCTGACCGGATCGATTGTTTGACGACGGCTTGGATTGGCTGCTTTTACCCGCACCGGTTTTACCCGCAGCGCTTTTGCCGGCGGCGCCGCTTTTACCTGCGCCAGTCTTGGTCGCCTCTTTTCGCCTACTGTTGCGCCGAGCTTCGGTCTTGCTAGCCGCAGCGTTCTTTGTGGCGGTTTTGGCCGCTGACTTGGCTTTTTTGTACGCCTCGTCGCTCCAAGGCTTACCACCGACGACTTTGACGCTAATCGCCAGCACCTTTTCGATCGCTCTGAGTTCAGACATCTCTTCAGCCGAACAAAACGCAACCGCG
Source organism: Geminicoccus sp. (assembly GCA_002705565.1). Lineage (GTDB taxonomy): Bacteria > Pseudomonadota > Alphaproteobacteria > UBA7985 > UBA7985 > UBA7985. The sequence continues at coordinate 1,510 of PAHJ01000036.1, forward strand.
TCGCCCTTTTTTCCCGCGCGCGCTGTGCGACCAATCCGATGCACGTAGTTCTCAGGAACATTGGGCAGGTCATAGTTAAAGACTTGTTCAATGCCTGGAACGTCTATGCCTCGCGCGGCGACATCCGTGGCCACCAGGATTTTTACCGATCCATCGCGAAAGTTCGATATGGCGCGATCACGCTGGCCTTGGCTCTTGTTGCCGTGGATTGAGGCTGCGTTAAAGCCGGCTTCCTCAAGTTGCCGCATCAACCGCTCGGCACCATGCTTTGTTCGAGCGAAAACCAGAGATCGGTTTGTCTTGTTTTCGTTCAACAGACTGATCAACAGACTCTTTTTCTCGTCCTTGGTGACGAAATGAACCGCGTGGGTCACTTTGTCAGCAATCTTTCCCGCCTGGGATACTTCAACCCGAACGGGATCCGTCAGATATTCGCTGGCCAAATCAGCAATCATTTTGGGCATAGTGGCTGAGAACATCATCGTTTGACGGTCCTTGCCCAGAGCCCCGGCGATGCGCCGTAGGGCATGGGCAAATCCGATATCAAGCATCTGGTCAGCCTCGTCCAAAACCAGAAATTTGGTATTTGCCAGGCTGACTGCTTTACGGTCCAGAAGGTCGATCAACCGGCCCGGTGTCGCGACCAGAACGTCCGTACCCCGCGAGAGCTGCTGCTCTTGCACGTTAATGGACTTGCCTCCCACAACCAGCCTGATACGGAGATCCGACGTGATGCTTTGGAGTGTATCGACGATTTGGTTAGCGAGCTCGCGTGTTGGGCTGAGGATCAGTCCGCGCACACCACGGGCGCCAGCTCTTTCATTTTGCTTCGACAGCGCGACGATCAGCGGAATGCTAAAGGCTGCTGTCTTACCAGTTCCCGTCTGTGCAATCCCCAGCACGTCGCGCTCATTCATCGCGTGCGGGATGGCTTTCTCTTGAATGGGGGTTGGTTTCGTTAATCCTAGACTTTCAAGCCTAGAAACGAGTGTTTTGCTTAATCCAAGCTCATCGAAATTCATGTAGTTCCTAAAACAGATCCGCAGCATAAAGATCACCGCGTGTCTTTGGTCTTCAGCATCATCAAAGCGTGAATGCCAGGCTCAAGTGCAGAAAAGACCGAAGCCGTCGGGGCTTAACAGAACTGCACGTCTCAGGCTCTGAATACACTGCGGGCAAGGATTGAGCATCAGGTCTTTTTAGGGGCCAGCATAGGCGTAAAGCGGAGGACAGCTCCGGGAAAGGCCAGCCTCTGAACTGTCTGTCGCCATCAGGCGTGCTTCGAATGCGGGCGCAAACACGGACAAGATGCCCTTTGCAAAGGGTGATCTTTGGGTTCAAGTAGGTAGAGTGTATCAAGGTAAATCGGGGCTCAGGCACGCCGGGGCCGGAGAAATCGGAGGAACAGGATGGCGAACAGAAACGTCAACTGCATGAGCAGCAGCGCGATGCTCAGGGAACTTTACTGGGGCTGCGGTGGCGGTGTCATGGAGTGCTTCTCTGGCGCTATTACCGCGACAGTGCCTCCGCGCCAGCCTCATCCATCCTGCTCAAATGACCCTAGACGCGGCCTTCATGATGTCAAAATGAAGCCACGTGGAAAAGATGCGCCAACCCGGTAGAGCCGCTCTCATCGCTTTCTGCCGCAGTCGCAGAAGGCAAGCAGGCGCACAGCCCTGATCATGGATACGGCACGGCTTCGGTGATTGCAGGCGGGCTTATCAATCGTTCCGCAATGTTTGCCGACTGTCCCCGTTTATCAGGGAATGGGCTTTTCGTCGGGCTTGATGCCGGACTGCACGCGGTGGCTGATGTCATTTAACGATCAAGGATGAACATGAAGATCCGTGAAATTCATATCTACGCCCACGACTTGCCGGTCAAAAATGGTCCTTACACGATGGCCAAGGCTGAGGTCTGGGCACTTGATACGACGCTGGTCAAGCTGGTGAGCGAAGACGGTACTGTTGGGTGGGGCGAAACCTGTCCTGTCGGCCCAACCTATGCCGAGGCCCACGCCGGCGGCGCGCGTGCGGCGTTGATGGAAATGGCGAGCGGGTTGGTCGGGGCCGTCGCCTGGCCGCTGTCGCTGAACCGCAGCATGCATAGCCTGTTGAACGGGCACAATTATGCCAAAGCGGCGATCGACATCGCGGCGCACGACCTGTTGGGGAAGACGCTGGGGGTCAATGTGGCGGACTTGCTTGGCGGCGCGCAGACCAATCGTGTGCCCTCCTACTACGCCACCGGCGTGGGCGCACCGGATGAAATCGCCCGCCTTGCGACCGAAAAGCGCAAGGAAGGCTACCCGCGGCTGCAGATCAAGGTTGGGGGCCGCCCTGTCGAGATCGACATCGAGACTATTCGCAAAGTTTGGGAAGTCGTCCGTGGCTCGGGCATGCGCTTGGCTGTTGACGGCAACCGCGGCTGGACCACCCGTGATGCTCTGCGCGTCAGTCGCGAATGCCCCGATATTCCCTTTGTGATGGAGCAGCCGTGTAACACCTATCAAGACCTTGAGAAAATTCGCCCCCAGGTCTCCCACGCCATTTATATGGATGAAAACAGCGTCGATCTGAACACGGTGATCTCGGCGGCGGGGACTGGGTTGGTCGATGGGTTTGGCATGAAGGTGACGCGGATTGGGGGGCTGCAAAACATGCGCACGTTCCGTGATATCTGCGAAGCGCGCAATCTGCCCCACACCTGTGATGACGCTTGGGGCGGTGACATCATCGCAGCGGCTTGCACACAGGTTGGGGCGACGGTGAAGCCAGAACTCTGCGAAGGCGTATGGCTGGCCGCCCCCTACATCGAGGGGAACTTTGACCCCGAAAACGGCATTCAGATTGTTGATGGTCACATCGCGCGTCCGACGGGCCCCGGTCTTGGCGTGGTGCCGGATGAGTCCAAATTTGGTGCACCCGTCGCGTCGTTCGGAGGCTGAGATGATACCTGAAACAATGCATGCCGTGCAGCTGATCGGCCATGGCGGAATCGACAAACTCGCCTACCGCACCGATGTTCCGGTTCCCCAGCCTGGGCCGGGTGAGGTCCTGATCCGTGTGGCAGCTGCCGGGGTCAACAACACCGATATCAACACCCGCATCGGATGGTATTCCAAGGCAATAACAGAAGATACGAACTCAGGCGGAGCCGAAGGTTTTGACAGTGTGGACGATGGCGATGCCACTTGGTCTGGCGCGCCCTTGACCTTCCCACGCATTCAGGGCGCAGATGTTTGCGGCCATGTCGTTGCGGTGGGCGAGGGGGTGGACCCCACGCGCATGGGGGAGCGGGTGATTGTGCGCAATATGCTGCGCACCTATGTCGATTACCGACCTTACGAATGCTGGACCATTGGCAGCGAATGCGACGGTGGTTTCGCGCAGTTTTGCGTTGCTCCAAGCGCGGAGACCCACGCCGTCACCTGCGACTGGGACGACGTCGAACTCGCTGCAATTCCCTGCGCCTACTCAACCGCCGAAGGCATGCTTCACCGGGCCAATCTAGGGGCTGAAACCGTGCTGGTGACCGGCGCATCTGGCGGTGTTGGTTCTGCCGCTGTGCAGTTGGCCAAGCGACGGCGCGCGCGCGTCATTGCTCTGTGTTCCGCCTCCAAGGTTGAGGCCGTGAAAGCCCTTGGCGCGGACCGCATCATCGACCGCGACGCTGATCTGGTCGCTGAGCTGGGCGATGAGACGATCGATGTGGTGGTCGATCTGGTGGCTGGGGCACAATGGTCTAGCTTGCTGGACGTTCTGCGCCGGGGCGGGCGCTACGCGGTCGCGGGAGCCATCGCTGGGCCGATCTGCGCCATCGATGTGCGCACACTGTATCTGAAGGATCTCACGTTGTTCGGCTGCACGTTCCAAGAGGACATCGTATTCGAAAATATCGTGAAGTATATCGAAGCCGGGGAAATCCGCCCCATGGTCGCCAAGACCTACCCGCTAAGAGAAATTGCTACGGCACAGGAAGACTTCCTGACCAAGACGCACACCGGTCAGCTGGTGCTGATCCCGCCGCAGGAGTGACCCGTGAAAATCAAGAAAATCGACCTGTTTGCGTTTCATCTGCCCTACGCGGGTGGCCAATACGCGCTTTCCGGCGGCCGGGTCTACACTGGTTTTGACAGTGTTATTACCTGTTTAACAGCAGATGACGGCACCCAAGGCTGGGGTGAAAGCACGCCCTTCGGTCCCAACTATATCGCGGCCCATGCCCGAGGCGCACGCGCCGGCATAGAAGAGATTGCACCGCACTTGATCGGTCGGGACCCGCGTGATGTTGATCGGATCAACGATGCGATGGACGAGGCGCTCGTCGGCCACAACCATGCCAAGAACGCCCTCGACGTTGCCTGTTGGGACCTGTTCGGCAAGTCAGTCGGTCTGCCGGTTTACACGCTGCTGGGCGGTTCCACCGGAAAGCGTCTGCCGACCATCAGTTCCATCTATGCAGGCACACCGGAAGACATGCGCGCGCGCGTGGCGAAGCACCGGGCGATGGGTTACATGGGCCATTCGATCAAGGTTGGCGCCTTGGACAGTGAAGGCGGTCCGGCATTGGATGCGGAGCGGATCGCAGCTTCGCTCGCCGACCGGCAGGCGGGTGAATATTTCCTCGTTGATGCCAATGGTGGGCTGATCCCTGAAACTGCACTGCGTATGCTTCGCGCGTTGCCAGAGGGTTTAGATTTTGTGCTCGAAGCACCCTGCGCCACCTGGCGTGAAACGCTATCGCTCCGGCAGCGCTGCACCGTCCCGATCATCTTGGACGAGCTCGCACAGGAGGACGGCGATATTGCCAAGCTGGTGGCGCTGGACGCTGCGGATGGGATCGGCCTAAAAATCTCTAAAGCTGGCGGTTTAACCCATGCACGCCGTCACCGTGATCTTTGCCGTGCGGCGGGTTTGACCGTCTCCGTGCAAGATACGGTTGGCTCCGTGCTCTCAGCCGCGTCAATCTTTCACATGGGCGCGACCGTGCCAGAACGCACGTTGCGGTGCGTGCTAGACCCGCGCGACATGGTGACGGTGGAGACCGGAGCCTTTCATGCGCCTATTCAGAATGGTGGTGTGATCCCGCCCGATGCGCCCGGTTTGGGTGTCACTATGAATATGGATTTGCTGGGCAAACCTGTCGCGACTTGGGCAGACTAGCCCGCTCCCGTTGACCTTATGGACCGCCTCCCAACTCGCTATTCCGGTCCCAAGGCCCTTGGCGTGGGGCCGCGTCGGAATTGGCATCGCCAGCATCAAGTCAAAATTTGCTAAGAAACCTGCCCGTAAACCTGATGGGCGTAGTTGTGACTGATGGATCTATCTTTCACGAATGACAGGGCAACGATGGGCCGGCAACCTGTCTCCGCCTGTGCAACGAGCAGCTCCTGCCACGCCACGGCGACCGCGGACCTTTGGGCAAAGTTCTCCCGCACGATGAAGAGTGATATATCCCCCATTTGCGAAATGGTCAGCGCCTCGCTCGCCGACAACAGTGGGGACGTATCGACAACAATCAGGTCAAAGCGCGACCTAAGTCCATCTAGCAGACGCTCGATCCGGTCCCGGACGTTGGGAACCTGAACGTCAACACCGATCAACTGCGATCCGCCAATTACGGTAAGGGGGCTGCGCGTGTCTAGCTGTGCCAGAGTCTTTTCGACCGGCTCATCGGCTATCCCTTTGAGGTACTCATTTAGCGATGTATTGGGCTTCAGTCCCAATTGGACGGACAGGCCCGAATCTCTCAATGACAAGTCGAGAAGGCATACTGACTCGCCGCCCAAGGCGTTCAGCTCAGCAAGGCCTATGGCTGTCGTGCTCTTGCCCTCATTGGGCACACTAGAGGTGATAACAATAACCATGCCTTGTCCACTTGCATCTCCCGTTCGCTCGCATCGGACGCGTTCGGCTCTTGCCTCCCGACTGATGCGCCGCAGGCTTTCTGCATAGGGCGCGGACAGATTCCCATTAATGATTTCCATGATGCCTTTGGCTCGGGGCAGTTTTCCGATTACCGACAACCTCTGAACACCAAGAAGCCGTTCAAGGGCCTGGGCACCGTGGACGGAGCCACGCATTCTGTCGTTTACAAGCAACAGACCGGCTGAGAGCAGTAAACCGAGTATGGCGCCGACAATCGCGTAAGGGGCTAGACCCAGCCCAGAGGCACCGACTGGAACACTTGCTGTCGAAAGGATGCGGGAGGACGGCACTTGGGTCCATGCCTCAAGTTTCAGTGAGCTGCTGAGCTCAACGAGTTGTAAATAGTTCTCGCGCAGAGAAGTGGTCTGAGATTGGAGGACAAACAGATCTCCGGCAGTTTCAGGCGATAAGTCGGCCGCATAGAACGCCAACTCCAACTGTCCCCGTAACAGAACTTGTACCTCTTCCAGTCTCGTTGGCCTGCCCCATCGAAGTGGTCCAACCCGAATGTTAGGATTGGCTTCGGTTTCGAGCGGCGTCATGCCGCCCTTCCTCTATAGGGCGGA
>PAHJ01000037.1 GCA_002705565.1 Geminicoccus sp.
CCATTGATATGTATGAGAAAAGTGGTGTGCCCTGTAGGATTCGAACCTACGACCCGCTGATTAAAAGTCAGCTGCTCTACCAGCTGAGCTAAGGGCACATCCGTGCTGGAGTGGCCGGAACGTAAGGCGGGTTGTGTTTTCAGTCAACCGTGAGATTGGCCTCTTTTCCGTCGTTCAATGCACTGCAACCATGCAAGAATTTTCACTCAGCGACCCCCCAGTCCGATAAAGCTGTTTAGCGACCTCTGCGCTATTCGCTGCTGCGCTACTCCGCTGATTTTGATCCTCAAGCCAAACGGTCGCCACGGGGGTTCGAGTTTGAGTTCAGACCGTTAACTGGTTCAGATTAATACGTGTTTTTCCGAAAGGGCTACCTAAAGTTATGGTGTGCTAGTGTTGACTCAGCCAAAATCTTGTTCTCATGATAAATAGTTAGGGCCCGTTTCGTTAGGGGGTAAACCGTAACGGCCGGAATTAACTGAGGGAGAAATTCATAATGTTGAAGCAACTTATCGTCGGCTCCGTGTTGAGCGCGACATTGCTGGGGACCAGTGCATTGGCACAGGTTAACCTTACTGCCGAAACTGCCAGTCCTGGTGGGGCAACTTACTTGTCCCCTGCGCACTTGACAGAAATCGCAGGCACGCAAGGCATCGCCAACATCCAGCTTGCCGATGGTCAAACGCTGACCAACTCGATCCAAAACGTCGCCGAGGGCAAGACCGATATCGCCGGTACGCCGTACATCCTGCCGTTCTTGATGAGCCGCGGTGTTGGTCCTTACGGCTCTCTGGGCCAGGAACAGGGCGCCGAGCTGGCCGGTAACCTTCGGGCGATCAACCCTTTCACTTTGGGGATCTTTTTCCTGTACGCCTATGACGCCAAGAACCTGGGTGGCTGGGACGACCTGAAGGGTAAAAAGATTTATAACGGCCCACCACGGGGCGGTGCGCTGACTAACGCGCGCAGCATGATCCAGATTGTTGCCGGCCTGAAAGAAGGCGATGATTACGAAGGTCTGCAGGTGAACTGGGGTCAGGGTACAACGCTGGTAACCAGCGGCGAGCCTGATGCGGTCGTTTTGCCAGAAGTCTTCCCCGGAACGCGCCTGACGTCGATCACCGCGGCGGGTAAAATGACGGGCTGGTCAATGCCAAAGTCCGCTTACGAGAGCGATGCCATGCAGAAGTACATGGTTGCGCCGGGCAGTGCGCCGTTCACCATGCCTGTCGCCGACTTGCAGGCGGTCATGGGTGACGATTGGTCCTTCGTTTCCGAAGACGACACCTTCCGCGGCTTTGCCACCATCGGGGGTAACGTGGTTCATAAGGACATGGACGACGGCCTCGTTTACGATCTGGTGTCCGCTTACATCGCGACCTTGGACGATCTCAAGGCCAAGGCGCCCTACGGCGATACGGTCAGCTTTGATTTCCCCATGCAAGGCATGTGTGGTGCAAATCCTGTGAAGTATCACCCCGCAGCTGCGCGCGCATGGCTCGAAGCTGGGTTTGAACTGGATGAGTGTGCTATCGCGAACGACGGCTAAGCACGTTCCATCATTTTTAACCGGGCGGTCCCTTCGGACTGCCCGGTTTGTATCGTTGTATTGAAGGTGAACCATGGCCAAGCCGGCAGACTCCAAGGCCGAAGGTAGCGGCGTTTCCAACTGGGCCGTATACATCCTGGCCCTGATTTTTGTCGTCGTGGGAGTCTTGAACAGCACCCCGCTGATACCCGGTTGGGACGAGACGTGGCGCGGTATAACCGGTTTTGAAGGACTAAAAACCCGATCTTTCCCAACCGAGTGGTTTTACCCCTTTGTCTTCATGCTCATGATGGTCATCGTCGCGCTCAAGCATTCAATGTGGCGAGATTGGAAGGGCACTCGACGCGCTTGGTTAGGGGCTTTCATGGACGCGGCTCTGGTCATTTCAGCCTTTGCGATCGCGGTTACCTATCTGGTCGAAATCGACAGTGTGTGCCTGATCGATCAGTTCACCGGCGAGCGCGTCCGGATTATGGCGCAGACACTTCAAGCCGAAATCGAACTTGCCGAACTGATGGGCTTGCCTGCTCCAGACACGGTCGAAGATCCCAAATGTATGGCAACAACGGGCGTCTGGCTGGTTGCAATTGTCGGCATCGCGATTCTTGTTTTTCTCGGATACAACATCAAGGTCTGGGGGTTGCCGCTGGTTTTGGTTTCCTTGGCCATCGCCATTTACACCATCGCAACCGTGTTGGTCTGGTACTTCCACGGACCGGACAACATCAATAAGTATCTGATGACCAAGCTGGGCGGGGAACCCAGGACCTTCCTTGACGGCCGGCCGAATGTTCATGACGCGCTGGTCAATAATGCTTCGGGCATGTTGGGGCGGTTCATGGATGTCATCATGAACGTGGTCTTCCCATACATTATTCTCGGCGCGCTGTTCGGAAAGTCAGCAGGGGGGCAGGTGCTCATCAAGCTAGCATTCCGCTGGACCCGACATCTGCGCGGTGGACCTGCGCACGCTGCCATCGTCAGCTCGGCCATGTTCGGCACCATCACCGGGGGGCCCGTGGTCAACGTGCTCTCGACGGGCGTTTTGACCATCCCCATGATGATCAAACGAGGGTTCTCTCGCGTGTTTGCGGGAGGTATGGAAGCCGCTGCTTCGTCGGGCGGGTCAATCATGCCGCCGGTCATGGGCGTTGCAGCCTTTATTCTTGCCGCCATGACGGCAGTGCCGTACCGCGATGTGATTATTGCGGCAGTTTTGCCCGCCATCGCCTACTTCCTGTGCCTCTTCCTGAGTGCAGCGTTTCAGTCTCGAAAGCAGGGTATTGAAGCCACGGGCGCGCTTACCGAAGACATGCGCATCACCGGCAGGGACCTGCTGCATCTCTCGCAGATCTTCCTGCCAATCCTGCTCATTCTGGTCCTGCTGCTGACTCCTAAAGACATGGTTGGCTGTGGCCTGTTCGGGTCATTGATGGGGGCAGAGACTGAAACGCGGAACGGCCGCTGTATCGTTACTTCGCTTCCATGGCTTTTGCAGATTTTCCAGAATTCGGCAGGGTCAGCAGGGTCCACGGGCTGGTGGGCGGCGGCCTTGGTCACCGTGCTGCTGTTCTTGGACAAAGACTTCCGCGCCCAACCCCGCAGGCTCTTAGACGCGCTGGCGGAATCTGGCATTACCATTTCCACCCTTTACCTGATGTTCCTTGCCGTCACCGTTATCGACGTGTGCCTGAATTTTACTGGGCTGTCCCGGTTCGTTGCCATCGATGTGCTGCGCTTCCTGCTGTCATTTGACCTCGGTAGCGGGGGGTCAGCCTACTTCCAGTTCTTCGCTCTGCTGATAACCATGCTGCTCGCGATCCTGTTGGGCATGGGGATGCCGGCGGTTCCCGCTTATGTAAACGTGGCGTTGCTCATGGGACCGTTGTTGGTGGGGCTGGGAATAGCCAACTTTACCGCGCACATGTTCATCTTCTACTTCGCTGTCGCCTCGGCCATTACACCGCCAGTGGCATTGGCTGCCTTTGCGGCATCGACCATTACAAAGGCAGAGCCTATGGCGACGGGGGTGAGTGCTGTTCGCTCTGGCATTGTGATGTTTGCCATTCCGTTCGTGTTCGCTTTTTACCCAGAGTTGCTGCTGATTGATCAGGCGCTGATTGACCCCACCAGCCCGTCCAAGGCGCGCCTGCCGGGGTACGAAAATGGGGTGTCAATCACCGCGCTGGTCTGGTTGCTCGCACGCATGGTTCTGGCGCTTTATCTGGTCGCCAGCGCGTTGGCGCAGTACGACGCCAAGCCGCTGTCGCTGGTCGAGGTCATCATCCGGCTGGCAACGGCTGTCGCGATACTGGTTCGGCCCGAATACATCCATATCGCGGCAATTGGCTTCGCCTTCGCCCAGATCGGATGGCATTACCTGCGCGCCCGGCAACTGAGGCAAACCCCGACCTAAGCCACGGCTTTTCCGTCTGTGGCCCTTGCTCGTATCACCGGCTGAAGACTGTCTGGCTCTTCCAGACAGTCTGTCGAACTTCGACAGCACCGATTTCTGCGGGCGAGAGGTCTTCCAATGCCTGGTCCAGCACCATGAAATCCGCCCATTTGCCAGCGCTCAATGACCCTGTCTCATCCTGCATACCAAGGGACTGGGCGCCGCAGGTCGTAAACAATGGCAGCGCCTCTTCCAGCGTTAAGGTTTGATCAGCGCCCAATGTGCCAGGGTAGGTTCCGGTAGCGTCCTGCCGCGAGATCATACCGGCGAGGCCGGTCCAGGGGTTGGCATCGGGTGAGCCGGCGGGCCAGTCGGAGGCATAAGTCATCGTCGCGCCGGCGTTCAAATAATCCCGCAACGCGTGGCAGCGCTGGACCCGTTCTTCGCCCAGTACCGCAACTTGCGCCGGTGTCGCGGCATTGGGGAACCACAGTTTCGGCGAGACCTCCGCAACGGCATCGAGAAGGGCAAAACGCGGCATGTCGTCGGGGTGGACAAAGGGAGAATGAGCGATTTCGTGGCGCAGGCCGCTGGCGCCATTGCTGCGGCGCGCGGCTGCGATACCGTCCAGCCCTCGACGAATAGCATTATCGCCCACACAGTGCATCTTTACCGTGAAGCCGCGCCGGTCCAATTCGGTGACTTCGCGAGCAACATCTTCGGGACGCAGCAACAGAATGGCGTCGGCATCATGCTTGGTCACGTCATAGCCTGCGGAAGCCAGATAGGGCTCAAGGAACGACGCCGTGAATCCCGGTGCAACCCCGTCAAGGAACAGTTTGGCAAAGTCCGTGCGGACATTCGTTGATGCATAAGTCCTGCGCCAGCGCTCCATCTCGTCGTAGGGTACCAACTCTGGCACTAGGGGGCTTTGGCGGACAATATGAGCGGCCATGTGCAGGGTGAGCGCCTGTCGCTCGTCCGCCGCTTGATAGGCCGCAAGATCGGACTCCATCGCCATGGGTTCCTTGAACGCGGTAAACCCGAGCTGGTTGAAAGCCTGCACAAAGTAATCCGTCGCAGTAGAAAGCTTCTGGGGCGAATGAATGAACAGTTTTCTCACCGGGCTGCAGGCTGTTTCTGCAAGAATGCCAATGGGTGCGCCGGTCTTGGGGTCGCGTTCGATGACGCCGCCAGGGATATCCGGGCTGTCGTCATGGATTCCGGCAAGCTGCAAGGCCGCGCTGTTGCACCATAGTAAATGCTTGGTCACGTCGGACAGGGCGACGGGAATATCGGGGGAGACGGCATCGAGGGTTTGGCGCGGGTTTGGTCCCATCTGCTCTCGCATGTCCGGGCGCCAGGATCCGCCGATGATCAAATGCCGATCCTTCGCCGTCACAACCCGCTCCCGAACGGCATCAATCAGCTGGGCGTAACTGGCCCTGAAACTGACATTGACGTCGAATAATTCCTGACAGGCGCCCCAGAGCGCGTGGGTGTGACTTTCGACGAACCCGGGCAGAACTGCCTTACCATGCAGATTTGTGACCTGCGTTCCCGGCCCGGTGAGCGTCAGAATATCGGCGTCACGTCCAACCGCAGTGATCTTCCCATCCCGGGCCGCAAGAGCGGTTGCGAAAGGGTGTTCTGGATCCATCGTCCGGATCCGCGCATTGTGCCAAATGCAATCTGCCGCCATGAACCTCTCCCCGTATCAGAGCCGCTGGATTTATGAGGTAACACCCTAGCATAAAGGGTCTGGGCTGGACCCGTTCATTTCTTTCGCAGGGTGTTATCGAGTGCGGCTAGGGCCGTGTCCGGCAGGATGTGTCCAGAGCGGTTCGCCTTGGTTTTGAGATACTCGATGTTTTCCGGACTCAATCCGACGATCAGCGGAACCTGCTCAACGACCGAAATGCCTGCCCGTTCTAGCGCAGCGATTTTTTCCGGATTGTTGGTCATCAGTCGGACTTGATCGATACCGATCTGCTGCAGCATCGCAGCCGCGATCTCGTATTCTCGTTCGTCGTCGCTGTACCCCAGCGCGCGATTGGCCTCCACCGTGTCCAGGCCGGCGTCCTGCAGCAGGTAGGCACGGAGTTTGTTGGTCAGTCCAATATTCCGCCCCTCTTGTGCCAGATACAACAGAACGCCATGACCCTGTGAGGTCATGGTTTCCAGGGCAGCGTTCAGCTGGGGGCCACAGTCGCATTTCTTGGAATGGAAAATATCGCCAGTAAGGCAAGCCGAATGCAGACGCACCAGCGGGGCTGCCTTTTGACTCATGGGCAGGGCGAGGGCGGAGGGGCGGTCGCCGATCTCGACGGCGATATGATCATCGTTACCGTCCGCGCTGCGAAACACATGGAATTGAGCGGTGCCAAGGTTTTCCAGCGGGACGGGTGCTGTGCCCAGCCGCTTGAGAGATACAGCCTGGAGATGGTGCAATTGACCAGCGTCTGCGGCGTTCACCGGCATGATCCCCGGAACCAGGTCTTCAGCCTCCCCAAACGTCATCGGGCGCGCCAGCAAAGCTGGCAGACAGGAGGCAGATTTTGTCAGCTTCAACGCCGCACTGCCCACCGCTGTCGCTTGTCGGTAAGCGGTGGATGGCGCTTCGCGCTGGTCCCAGCGGGCCAGAGCGACAAACCGTGCCCAGTCCAGGGATGCACTGGGCGGTAGCGTGATCGAAACGTCATAAGCCGTCTCGCCTTCGCTCAGCCCCAGGCGGTGTGCCCGCATGGCCGTCAGCAGCAACTGCCCATTGCCCGCGCCAGGTCGCATGATCAGGTTGAGTTCTGTCGACTCGGCATGATCCAGACTGAAAATAAGCAGCCCATTCACTGAAGTTTCGGGTGATTGTGCGGTTTTTACAGATTCGACTCGGGACGGGGTGTCATAGAGAAATAGTCCTTGTCCGCGGCGTAAATCACCTGCTGCACGGTCAAGAGACCGGAGGATTCTCTGCGTTTCCGCGTCAAAGGTGTCATAATCAGTGTTCATTGGGGTTTTTGCTCAAACGATTATTGGATTACCCGCCTATACGCTGACCTCTACTACCGCATAATTCAAGTGTCTCTAGCGGAGCCGCCCAAACTCGGCCAAAAAGCCAAGCAATTAATAGCGGTGGCGCTCGGGGCGTTTTATCCCCAGCAGGGCGTCAACGATAGATGCGTATACGTTTGGTCATAAATTTAGATGGCCAAAAGATATTTTGTAGACGCAAGCCCAAATTGAATGAGGGATGAAATGAACCAACACCGGCAAAGGTGGATGGGCTCCAAAACAGGAGTAGCCGTCGGCATTTTGTTGTCCCTGTCAGGCTGTTCCGCTTTTTCGGGTTTGACCGATGGGCAGGCCGAAAACCCCGTTTCAAACGCTCTGAATAACCTGGGCATTCTTCAGTCAGAGTCGGAGCTCGTCCGTGATCTGGATCCGAATGTAACGCCTCAAATGGCGCAGGATTATCTTGGCCAGTACCAACTCGATAGCCGCCACAAAGTCTTTGCCATTTCACCATCAGGTGCCTTTGGCGTGGCAGAAGGATTTTCCAGCGTCGATGACGCCAAGATCCGTGCCGTTGCGGAGTGTGAAAAAGACCTGCAGCCCGGTGATTTGGGTTGCGTGGTTTATGACGTGGATGGGGTCGTCGTTTTCCGTCCTCCTCAGCGCGTCCCTATTATCCAGGCGAATTAATTGACGCGCCTGCTCAGGTCATCCTGAGACGCTGAGACCCCACTACGTTTAGGGTCGAGGCCAAGTCAATTCGTGCTGCTACACACAGATGAGCGCGCTTTGGAAACAAGGCGCGCTTTTTTGTTGCCCAGACGGCGGGGCTGGAGCGCGGGAAAAGATGCAACGAGCGGAAAAAAATAGGGAGGCAGGTCGGGGAACCTGCCTCCCATTTCGGTAACCAGCGGCTGGGCTTACGGGGGAACGACGCCGCCAGTTCCTTAAAAGTTTATATATATGAGGATTCTGTATGTTTCTAGACAAAAATGCAGATAATTTATCCTTTATGATAGCCTGGTCGATTCGCTGTTCACGCAAATACGCGAGTTTTTTATTTAACATTCTCAAAAAATGACATTTACGCTGCGAATCACTTATGTTAAACGATTCTAGAAAGTCGCATAAAATCGCGGCGTTGAGATTTTTCAAGTGCTCTCCGGAGCGACGTTTTTAAAGTTATTGATTTGAGGTTGTTTGGCGCATGATTCAACGCGCGTTCACTCCCGTAAAGACGAAGACATTGTTGTGCGCTGCCGCATGCTTTGCGCTGCCGTCACTGGTGGGTGCGCAGAGCTTGGATGCGTCTGGGAACTACTCGGTTCAACCCGTCTATATCAATGGTTCAAGTGCGCCCAGCGGTGGTGGAGACCTGGTCAGCCCGGTCTATTCATCCATCGAAGCTAGTGACGCCAGCCAGACAACAGATGCGCCGGATATCAACTTTCCTCCCATGCCCACGAGCGCGCAAGTTACCTCGTCGAGTTATGGACAGGCGGCATCGACCGCTGGCGGCAATGCCTTAACGGCAGACCCGAACAACGGCCTGGTGACCGTCCAGCTGGTGCCGGTCGCTGAAATGGTGACAACCAACATCACGCGCTCAACCGAAATCGCCGCCAACCCGCCGGGCTCGACCCAGGCTGAGGGCTTCGGCTGGCGGTTGAACGCTTTGACGACCAATGGTTTCAGCGTCCCCTCCGGACTAGTGGGTGATTTGGGCGCTATGGTCGGATATCATCCTAATTGGTCCGGCAGCGCCGAGCATATGTTTCTCGCGCTCCCTTACGCCGATATTCAGTTGGGCAAGCGGGTCTATCTCTCAACAGAACGCGGTTTTGGCCTGAACATCCTGGCATCGAAAAATGCGGCCATGTCGGTCGCACTCGATTACCGTTTTCCGCGTATGAATCTCGATCAGATTCAGGCGCTGGATCACGCTAGCGGCGCGTTGACTACAGGCGGTCGCCTGAACCTCTATGTTCGTGAGCTGGAAGTGTTCCTAAACGCGGATGTTGGCGTGTACGGCGACATGTCGGGGTGGGACATGGAATTTGGGCTGTCCACGGTTCAACCCATTTCTGATCGACTGGCCATCAAGCTTACCGGCGCTGTTTCAGGCGCTGATAAAGAGCTGCTAGAAAACCTTTTTGGCGTTTCTGCTGCAGAAGCAGCGACGCTTGACGTACCCGAATTCGGCTTTGATCGGTTCGGGCTTAAAGACATGCGGTTGGCGGCAGAAGCCAAATATTTCTTCTCCAACCATCTCGGAATCTACGGTTCCGCCCAGGTCAAAGTGCTGCTGGATCAAGTGGCCGAAAGTTCGCTCGTGGACGATCTGGGTGACGCCGTACAACTCTCTTCAAATCTTGGTCTGATTTATCGCTTTTAGTCCGCACGACTAAATAGCTCGTTCCTCAATTCAAAACCTGGACCAAGTACCCCGCCTTTGTGCGGGGTTCTTTTTTTCTGGCCTCTGCTCGGATTTTTCCGATTGCAGCGGCCTAGCCTAATACAGGTCATGACAAGCTGGTTTGCGATAGTACGGCGTCACCCAAATGTCTGACGGTCACAATACCACGACGCAACACCAGTGCCACGACCGTTAAGTAGTCCTATAATGCGTTGATTTCCTTGGCGACGGATTCAGGATGCTTCACCACCTTGGATCATTGGCAGGATTTGCCAGATGCCGTAGCCCAGGGCCGACAGGAAGCCGAGCAGGATGGCGATGCGGATAATGCCGGCAAGCCGACGAATGGCCTGTTCAACCAGAAACCAGCTCACCGCCCCCGTTACAAAAGCGAGGCGACCGTCTAACTCACTGACTCTATTGGAAGTTGCGACCATGAAGTCGATCGCCCACTGAATAAAAGCTTCCACTCTTAGGCTCCCAGCGCCTTAGTTTTGATGTCACTTGCAAGGTCACTTGCTAATTGGGCGACGGTAGGTTCGGGTAAAGAACGGAACGGCATGGGGCGCAAAACCTTCATTGCGGCGAGGCCAATCCGCGCCGTCATCAACCCGTTTATCGCACCCTCTGACAGTTTTGCTGAGATTTTTCCGGCAATGCCACCGCCAAGAATGTTTTGCAGCAAACTGTCTCCCGCTTCCAATCCGCCAGTTATGAAGAGATTACGAAACACCAGGCGCAGTAATCTCAGGCTTGAGAATGCAGATTGCGGCCCGCCATAGAGCGTTGATATTTCGCGCAGGAGTTTAAGCGACCGCCATAGCGAGATCGAGACGTCCAATATGGCAAAAGGCGAGATGGTCGTCAGCCAGGCGGAGGAAAAGCTTGTGCTTCGAATGACCTTGAGCGCGCGTCGGTCCAGGTCGCTCAGAACCGTCTGTTCATAGAAACTCAGCGCCTCAGCATCGCTGTAGCTGTTCTGCTGGGTGAGGTCGAAACGTTCGTGCGCGTGGGCGAGGTCCGGACGCTTTCGCAGTCGTCCCTCGATCTGGCGCAAGCTTCCAGCGATTGCTTTCGGATCGCTGGAGGCCAGCGCTTTGTCCAGTCGGGCCCGCGCGCGCTGTTGAAACCGAAGGGTGCGGGCGAGAAACCATTCGCGCAGGATCATGGCGGTGAAAAAAAGCAGCCCCAGCCCCAGCAGTCCCAGGCCAACCCATCCCAACCAAGGCATCACCGCCGACAATGACCGCAGGGTGAAGTAAGCATCTGCCGCCAGAACGACCAGAAAGAATACAAATAGGAAAAACCCGCCCCAAGCCGCCAGCGACCAGCCGTTTCGTCGAGGCGTCAGGATGTCGGTTTGTGCCGGATCAGAGCCGCCAAAGGCGTTTTCCAAATGCTGCATGGCGACTTTGCTATCGCTCGCATCCAGCCGAGCCGGCTTGAGCTTCTGCGCGGCTGGGGCGGTGGTCTCATCGGCGCTTGGGGGAAGTGCGATACGGGCGGGCTTTGGGGGTAAGTCCGAGAAGCCGGACTTGGGATCAGTCATTGCAGCAGGTCTCCAAGCAACTCGTTCAAAGCACGGTCGAGGTTGATGTGGGGAAAGGGGCGGATCTCTTCGAGGGATGAGGGAGGCTTGAAAGCGAGGATCTCAAACGCTCCTGGAGACAGAGCGCGCAGATCGACCAAATCACGAGGCAGGTGGCCGGGATAGACCGCTTCCACCTTGTCGCTGTCGAGCGGAATACCGCTGACACAATCAACAGTCTTGCCATCGATGGTAGCGGTCGCCGGTAAGGTCGCTCGCAGGCCGGCGAGTGCCATCACCGAGGTCTTGGCCCCTGCAAAGGCCGCGCGGCTCTGGGCTTGGTTCAGCAGACTGGTAAGCAGGCGGCGCAGAGCGTCGTGCTGGGCGGCGGGCAAATGATCGGCTTTTGTCGCAGCAAACAGGATGCGCTCGACACGCCTGCCGTGAAGCAGGGGGCCCAACCAGGCATTCTGACCCGGCTTGAACGCCTTGAGCACCGAAACCATGGCGTCCTGTAATTCGCTAACGGCAACGTGTCCGCCCTCTGCCGCGCCGAGCAAATCTACCAGTACGAGCTGGCGGTCGATTCGGGCGAAATGCTCCTTGAAGAAGCGCCATACGATCAGGTGCTTGTAGTCTTCAAACCGCTTGGCCATGCCGGCCGCCAAACTTCCGTGTTTCAAAGCCTGACCGGGGTTCAGCGGCAAGGGGGCGAAGGTCAGGGCGGGGGAACCGGCCAGATCACCGGGCATGAGAAACCGTCCCGGTTGCAATAGGGACAACTTCACGCGGGGGGCATGCCGGCACGCAATCAGATAGTCGGTATAGTCTTGGTGCAAGCGCTTGGCGTCGCGCTCATCCCAGTGCGCGTTCAGATCCGTTCGGCGGGTGGTTTCGAGCCAGTCTTTAGCCAGAGACTGGCGCGGCTCCTGCTCAGCGGCTGCGAACATCTGGGCGGACCAGCTGTGAAAGTCCATGTCCATCAGGGGCAGGTCGAGCAACCATTCGCCGGGGTAATCCACGATATCGATGTGCAGTAAGCTGTCTCCGCTCATCGCTCGTTTCAGCCAGGCGCCGGAACGATAGCGCAGTGACAGCCTGAGTTGTGAAATCGACGCGGTGCTTTCGGGCCAGGATGGCGATTGACCCAGCAGGGCGTCGCGATGGTCCTCAAAGGCAAAACGCGGCAGTGTCAGGTCGGGCTGTTCCCCCAGATGCACCCCGGTAATCCGCCCCCCGCCCATGGCAGAAAGCAGCGGCATGCCGCCTTGATGCAATAGGTTCTGTATCAGAGATGTGATCGCCACGGTTTTGCCTGCGCGCGCCAGCCCGGTCACGCCCAAGCGCACCACGGGTTCAGAAAACGGCGCGGCCAGCCCCTCCACCAGATCGGCGGTGCGGTCAGACAGGCCGGATAGCAACTTTTCAGTTTGGCGTCGAATGTCGTTGCTCACAGTGGTCTCATCTCAAAGGAGTTTAATCTAAGGGGTCAGGTTGGATTGGCGGGGGCTTGGTGCTAGCGGCAGACTCTTAAGGGGCCAAGATCGAAGTGCAGGTGGTCGCGATGCGCGTCATTGTAGTTGGGGGACAGCACCACGTTAAAGTCATCGCAGGCGCTGCGGGCCAAGTCCTCTAGAATCGGCTCCGTGTCCCAATGCTGCTTGATGGTGATCGCGCTTCCGTCTTCAAACACCAGCCCTTCAAAGTCGACGGCGTTGGCAAAGGCATGTTGCGACCATAGGGACGATCCACCGATTTTTCGGCAGTTGTAGCTTCCCATGTGTGAAAGACGGCTCACGGGTCCTTTGTCATACTTCGCGACAAGGTCGATCACGTCTTTTTTGATCCACCGCGCGAACCGCTCAGCCGCAGGACAAGATAGGGTCAGGCCCTTGCCCTCGATGTCGATGCCATCCACGGACTGCAACAGAACCGGATAGCGCGTACCGCAGCCCTGATTATTGACAAAGGGGTCCAAGGCGCGGATCTCGATGCCATCCATTGCGTCGAGCCGCTTGAGACAGGCTGGACCGTCATCCGGCTGGGATGGCCCGGGCTCGCGATAGGGGAGAGAGCGGTCATCGAACAGGTTGACGATGCTAGCAAGTGTGCCGTGTCGAACTTCCAGCACCAGAAGGGCACACAGCACCGCAAAGACCAGCAACAGGGAGACAATGATTCTCATTCGGTCCTTTTTTGGCGGTTGGTTCCGGCCATCATTGGCCAGAATTGTGCAAAAATGCCTGAAAGTCGACGAGAGATTGAGCTGGAATTTCCTCCATGGGCATATGCCCTACTCCCGGGTAAGTCCGCACCCGTAAATCACTCACACGAGAGGTAAACCCAGATAGGTTGTCTCGCATGGGCAGCAGGGTATCGGCCTCCCCCCATTGCAGGAAAACTGGGCACTGGATCGTTCGAAGCATGTCGGGGTCTGGCTTTTCCAAAAACCGCAGGTTTTCCTGCGCGCTGGCCCGGGAACCTTCGCGCATGATCAGGTCATAAATTCGATGCAAGGAGGCTGGATCGAGGCGCTTTGGATCGCCAAACATGGCCATTTGTCCCGCCAGTACAGCCGCCTTGGGTGTGACGGACTGATAGGCCTGTCCGACCAGTGGGATTTTGAACGCCGTCACGGCCATCGGCAGTTTTGCCGTGCCGCCTGCAGGGTCCAGCAGGCCCACGGCGGGGACGCGATGGGGTACCTCCGCCGCCAAGCGCCATGCCAGGAACCCCCCCAGCGAGTTGCCGACTGGAATGAACCGATCCACGCCCAGCCTATCGATAAAGGCCAGCAGGAGTGACATGTAGGTTTGCTCATCCAATCGACCTTTCGGATGTGGTCCCGTGATCGCAAAGGGTGGGATATCCAGCGCAATCACCCGCCGCTGTTCAGCCAGATGCGGCGCCCATCCTTCCCAACAAAACAGTGATGACATAAGCCCGTGCAGCAGCAGTAGCGGTGGCTTGTCACCCTCTGCGCTCGATGAAGTGGGGCCGAGGTCGTGATAGTGTACGTCCAAACCATCTATATCAACGAAGCGGGAGCGGTGATCGCAATAGCGTTCCTTGAGCAGGGCGACAGGAACGTCTGCGAGCCCTGGGTCGAACCAATCCATTAAATCACGTGCTCGGGCGTTGGCCTCTCCGGCCAGAGTAGACCAGCGGTTGGATGTCTCAGACATGGAGGGCACATTCTCAGATGATTACGTTGTCTAGTTATGGGGTTTCGACTGGCAAAATCAAGGCATAGCGCCGGTGCGTTGCCAGCTCGCCGACCATACAGGTTCGGGGCGGGTATCGCGTGTGAGCGCGACGCAATTGCGTCTCGGGGCAGATGAGATGACAATGGGTCGAGTTGAACGACGGAAAGAACCACACCCCATGACAGACAAGCCGGATTGGCGCCCCGATTCAAAGGCGCTTGCGCCGCATTTCTGGGTCGATCGTCGTTTGAAGGACTTGAATCCTGATGAGTGGGAAGCCCTGTGCGATGGATGCGGCCAGTGTTGTCTGGTTAAGCTGATCGATGAAGACGACGAGCGCATGTACGTCACGGATGTAGCCTGCAGGGGCTATGACTGCGGGAACGGCGGTTGCGCAGTCTATGATCGGCGAAAAACGGTGGTGCCTGAGTGCATATTCCTCACCCCCGACCTGATCGCTGAGTCACCGCATTTATTCCCCAAGACCTGCGCTTATAAGCGGCTGAACTGGGGTCTGGACATACCCGAGTGGCACCCGCTGAAACACGATGGCGACCGGCAGCCGATGATCGATGCAGGCGTAACGATTGCTGGCAAAGTGACGTCGGAAAGTGTGGTTAAGGACGCAGAGCTTGAGGACCGCATCCGTCCCTGGTTCAGCGATCAACCCTGATCCAGCAACCGTAAGCGCCCGATCAGGGTCGCCCGCGCCTCCCGCAACAGGCTGTCGGCCAGCTCGTTGGAGATGTTTGCTGTCGGGTTAAAGATGCGCGCGAAAATGAACCAGTAGGTGATCAGCCCGATGTAGTTCTCCGCCATGGCCGTAAACGAGACATCAGCGACCGCGCCCTGTTTCGCCTGCATCTGTAAGTAGGCAATCAGGCGCGCACGAAAGGGGTTGCGGCCAAGAGTGTAGATCTTGTCCTTGAGTTCCGGAAACCGGCTGACTTCGCTGATGATCACACGGAACATGTCCAGCGTATTGTCGTCGCGCATCAGCTCAACAAAACTCGCCGAAACTTGTTTTAAGCCCTCATCGAGTGGCAAGGAGGGATCAATGTCATCGGGCGGTGAGGCGATATCAAACTGCTGGATCCGGTCCGCGACCACAGCATCGAACAAGGTCTCTTTATTGGCGAAGTGCTTGTAGAGCGTGGCGGTGGAAACGTCGGCGTCCTTGGCGATGGCTGCCATAGCCGCGCCTTGGTATCCACGCTCCAGAAAGACACGCTGAGCCGACTGTACAATCGCCTCCCGCTTCCCTTCCCGGATGGTTCGCCTGTAGGTTTCGAGACTCACATTCACGCCTTTAAGCACTGACAATCCGCAGGGTTTAGCGGGTTGATCTACTAAAGTAAAACCATGCTTTTAGTTTAGAAGCGTTGGCCTAAGCGCGGTACTTCGTCGCCAGCGGCTTGTACCGTGAGGGCCAGCTGCGTTCGGGGCCGGTATCGAGGTGAACAAAGTTTGAGCTGGGGTAGTAGCCGACGCCACCTTTGCTGGACATCAGAGCCGCCACGTGCACGTCCTTGATCGATGCGCCATCGACAAACATATCCATCGCCCGTCCGCGCACGTGATAGGAGTTCTTGGCGACCCCGCGAGACTTTGAGCGCAGCATGGTGTTGGTTTCCGGGGAACGGTATCCCGAAACCAGATGCAGGATCGCGCGATCATGGCCATGGGTGCGCATGGCAATTTCGTGGACGGTGTCGAACAGGGCGCGATCGATGGTACGCATTTTGTCGTTACGATGGTCACGCAGTAGGTGGCTCAACTCCGCCAAAGCCCCGTCATCATAGCGTCCGTTTGACACAAACTTGGCGCGCAGCCGTTCGCCGGTGTGGGTGCTTTGAATGGTTACCGTCTTTGCATCCGAGTCAGCAAACCGCACGGTGCCGCTCTGGGACGGCGGGGTTGATAGGGTAGCGGTCTGTGCAGCCGACTGGTCTCGGACCGAAGCCAGTTGTGGGCCGAGATCATCCGCGGGTACGAGATCAGGGATGCTGCGGTGGGCCGGAACACCGACGGTAGCCCGCACGCCCGGCAGTGGCGCGAGCGGGGAGGCTGCGGCCCTGTCTTCAGGTGCTTCACGCAAGGTTGGGTTGGGCCAGTCTTCGGTGCCCTTGGCTGCTGCGATCCGGTCCCCGATAATCAGCGGTGGCATAGGCTCGATCAGCGCATCCTGCTCACCCTCTAGCAAAGCATTCAGCATGGCGTCGAGGTCTTCGCCGGTTTCCTTGTCCACGTAGCGCAGGCTGTTGTCACTGACCTGCAAATTCAAGTCGATGTCCGCGTATTCAATCAACTCGACCGGTATCACGTCATGAAGACTGGCGCGTTGGAGCATCAGGTCGTTCATGGGAAGCTTGTCCAGGCCCAGCTCGGAAAACGCCACGCGATCCGCGACGCCGATTCGTGTGCCACGATACAGCCCATAGGCCGTACCTGCTGCGCCAAGGGCCAGGATGGTTTGCAGGGCCGCACGGCGGCTCGGGCTTTTCGCAGCCTGCCGCGCAGCAATACGTCCGGAGCCAATGGCTTCAGCGATGCTGTCCAAGAGCATGTGCAGTTTGGTATGGTTGCTCGCCATCGACTTTCAATTCCGCCGCGCGTGTCAGTCAAAAAACACCAGGCCATGAGTCCAGGCCCGTAAACTATTATGACCCACGTACGTGCAAAAAGTGTGCTGAGCCACGACAGGCGCGGTCTATTTTTGGTAGCCTAGTCGCGTAAAGCGTTCTAATTACGGCATAAAAAAACGTTATTCGCCTAGGATTAATACCCTCATAGCGCGCATCAAAGCAGGCGGGCGATCAAGTCTCGGTCCAGGTTGTAGGGATCATTTGCAAGATGCAATCGACCGTCTTCACCGATGTAGGCGGTCATGTAGGACAGAAACACCTGGACGGACTCTACCGGTTTGGCGACCTCAATTTGGCCGGCGTACATGGCACTGCGAATGCGCATGCTGTCCCATGGCGTATCGCGGAGCATGTATTCAGCTAGCTTTTGCGGTTGTGAGACACGAACACAGCCGGAGGAATGCGCCCGGTTGGATTGATCAAAGAGGTGTCGGGTCGGTGTGTCATGCAGATAGATCGCCTGGTCATTGGTCAGGGAAAACCGAACGCCGCCCAATGGGCCGTGCGCGCTGGCCGGCTTACGCAGTGTGATCTTGGAGGAGATGTTTTCGTCCTGCCAGTCGACACGGAACGGGTTAACGATCTGCCCGCGGTAATAGACTTCGAAGCCCTGACTGACCGCATAACCAGGGTTGGCTCGGATGTTCTCGAGGTAATCCTTTTCCATGATTGAGCGCGGCACCGTCCAATCAGGGGAGAATTTCAGGGACGTGATCCGGTCTGAGAGAACCGGCGTCTGTCTGGTCTGGCGGCCAACGACGACGGCCATGTTGAGCACGTCCGTGTCACCCTCGCGCGCGACCAGGAAGTAGTTGGCAATGTTCACCCGGACATGACGGTGAGACTCAAGCTTTTCTTCCCACCGCAGGCGCTCAAGGTTAGCGAGAACCAAGCCCAGGCGCTCTGTCAGCGGTGTGTTCATCCGGCGCTTTGTGTTTTGGCCGATAATGCCATCAACCGACAGCCCATTGCGCGCTTGATAACGCTGAACGGCTTCATGCAATGGATCATCGAACATCGCCGGTTCGATGATGTCGGTGGAAGCGGTGTAATCGCCCGTCGCAATCAGGTGCTGGCGCAGCTCGCTCACGGTGGGATGCGTGACCCCACGGCGAAGCATGGGGCCCTCGCCAATCTCCTTAAGATCGCTGGACGCCATCCGCCGGATGAGGGCGAGGTAGTCCTGTAAGTCCACGTATTCCTTCTTGCGCGGCGCCAATTCGCGCAGAAACTGGGGCAGGCTGCCAGCATCTTCAAAAGCCTGCAGAACCTCTGAGGGCTGTATTTTCAACGCTTGGGGGTATCGGCCATTGTGGATGTCAGAGGCGTAGCGCAGCGTCGCCGCCGTCAGGACCAAATCCCGCCGCGCGATATCATCCAAATCATAGGACGGGGACAGGTCGTCCATCCCAATGGCCCAATAGTTCGTCGGCTTCAGGCCATGATCGCCCGCCGACTGCATGACGTTGAGGGCATCAATGGTGTCGGTGCGCCAGATAAAATCACGGTAATAGAAGGGCTGGAAGTTCCGCCGTCCATAGAAGTCCAGAAAGTCACCTCTGCTCAAGCCAAAAGTCCGTAAATCCTGAGGTATCTCGTTAGAAAGCAGGGCGCGCATGGCGCCTTCGCCTTCTGAGTTACTGATTTTGGAATCCTGGGCCGGAATGGCGTAGGCAGGCGTTTCAAGCGTCAGCGGTGCGCAAAAAATCGCGAGTGCCGCAATTATTCCATAAGGACGGAGCATCAAAGGGACCTCAGCGATGGCAAATCAA
>PAHJ01000038.1 GCA_002705565.1 Geminicoccus sp.
AAAGGGTGCGGTAAGAGCGCACCGCGCGACCAGCAATGGAAGCGGCACGGTAAACCCCACTCGGAGCAAGCCCAAATTGCGCAGAACGCCCCGACCCCGGTTGGGGCATCGCCTGTTTTCGGGCGGCTGCGGTGGTAGGGCGCGCGAACCAGAGGGTAATCTCTGGTCCAGATGAATGACCATCAGGGGTCTGGGTTCGCCCAGGCTCGCTACAGAACCCGGCTTACAGGCCCTCTGCCTTTTCCCGCTCCCATGACATGAGAACCGCGACTCCGAGGGTTACCGAGACGACTCTGCTCTTCTCTAAAATCCTTGCGTTTTCAATTTACTCACACCATATCCTAAGATACATTGACCAAAATTATGCGCTGCTAATTACCGGAGCGCGCCAATTTATTGAACATTGTCCATCCCACTTGTTTTCTATGGGGTTCACGCACCCGAAATGTTTGCTGTACCACCCGAGCTTATCGACACCCCGCACGAGCATGATCCCGTCATGCTGCGCGAGGTCATGGCGGCGGCTCAGGTTGCGGCGGGGGACCGGGTTGTTGATGGAACCTTTGGCCGGGGCGGGTATGCGCGCGGAATCCTCGCTCAGCAGCCTGACTGCCGCTATCTGGGCTTGGACCGCGACCCGGTGGCTGTTCACTATGGACAGAACCTGAGCGAACAGTTGGCCGGGCTTGAGGTGCATCACGCGGCCTTCTCCGACATGGAAACCCTGATCCGCCAGCTCGAACTCGACAGTGTTGATGTCGTGGTTCTGGACCTGGGCGTGTCTTCGCCGCAAATCGATCAAGCCGACCGCGGATTTTCCTTTGGCAAGGATGGCCCGCTGGACATGCGGATGGACACATCGCGTGGACTGTCTGCGGCTGACGTGGTCAACGCCATGGCCGAGGAAGACCTTGCCAACGTCATCTTCAAGTACGGCGAAGAACGCCGGTCGCGTGCGGTTGCGCGCGCTATCATCGAAGCCAGGGCGCAGGCGCCGATCGAAACCACGGGTCGGCTCGCTGAGATTGTCCGCTCTGTGGTCTGGCGCGCCAAAGACGGTATCGACCCGGCAACACGA
The DNA here is from genome assembly GCA_002705565.1 of Geminicoccus sp. Lineage (GTDB taxonomy): Bacteria > Pseudomonadota > Alphaproteobacteria > UBA7985 > UBA7985 > UBA7985. Next base: position 1,079 of record PAHJ01000038.1, read on the forward strand.
ACCTTCCAGGGGCTTCGCATCCATGTGAATGATGAACTGGGCGAGTTGGAACGCGGACTGGAAGCGGCCGAAGCAATCCTGGCGCCGGGAGGGCGCTTGATCGTTGTGACCTTCCACAGCCTCGAAGATCGAATCGTCAAAGCATTCTTGAAGGCACGCGCGTCAAAACCCGCATCCAAGGGTCGGCTGATGCCTTGGGAAGAAGACGCTGAAGAGGACAAGGCACAGACCTTTATGCTTCTCAACAAGAAGCCGCTGGAAGCGCAAAAGGACGAATGCCGGGCGAACCCGCGGGCGCGTTCAGCGAAACTGCGCGCGGCAACACGCACAGACGTCGCGGCTGGGGGAGCTGCATCGGACCCTGAACCCGAACACACCGGAGCCAATCTTTGATTCGCGTTTCTTACATCCTCTGGCTGGCCTTCTTCATGGCTTTAATCATCGCGCTGTTCCAGGTGAAGTACACGGTGCAGCAGGTCGGTGAGCGTCGCGACGCGACCATTCAGCAAATCGATGAAACCAAGGAGCGTGTGCGCAAGCTGCAGTTGGAGTGGGAGCAACTCAACCAGCCCCTGCGATTGACGAAACTAAGCAAAGATTTTCTCATCGATTTTCAGGAAGGCGTTGCTGGTTCGATCGCACCGGTCGAGCAAATCCCGGTGAGACCCGATAACCTGCGCCCTGTTGCGTTCCTGACGATCGAAGAACCCGAGCAAGCCTTCACAGCAGAGGCACTCAACAGCCCCGACAACCTGCATGATGTCGGATCCCTGCGGCCAATCCATGCCCCAGACTTGCTTAACGCGCTCATTTCTCAGCAAAACACCGTGGTTCTTTCGGAGTAGTTCTGACCCATGACGGCTTACACGCCAGACCCTTCAACCCATGTTCTGGGTGCCAATCTTGGACAATCGCAGGAGCAGATCCGTCCAGGCAACCCGGCCAAGGCAACGCGACACGCACGGGCGATATCGTCGTTCCGACTGTGGCTTTTGGGCGTGGTGTTTTTCGGTCTGTTTGCCTGGATTGGAGTCAAGATTGTCCATCTGGCTGTCATCGCAGAAGCCCGCGGCCCGCTGAAAGTCATTGAGTATGTTCTGGACGGGCCAGCGGATGAGCACCGGCGCAGCCGGGTTGAAGATCGCGTTGGCCGCATCCTCGCCGACAACGTTTATCGCAAAGCAGCGTACGCGAACCCGTCGAAGATACAGGACCTCGACAGCACACTGGCGGGTTTGGCCGAGATCTTCCCGGACATGAATATATCTGAACTTGCCAGCCGTCTGAGCGATCGGAATCGCAGCTTCGTCTACGTTCGACGCGGCCTGACCCCGCAGCAAGAGCAGGCCGTTTGGAACCTGGGTGAGCCAGGGCTGAATTTTCTCTCCGAGCAGCACCGCGTCTACCCCAAAGGCAATCTGACCTCTCACGTGGTCGGATACAATGACATTGATACCGCCGGCTTAGCGGGTGTCGAAGCCTATTTTGACAAATCCTTGCAGCAGGGAGTAGCCCCCCTGCAACTGTCGATTGACGTGGGTATTCAGCACGTGGTCGCCGAAGAGCTTGCTGCTACGATCAACCATTTTGAGGCGCCAGCGGGCGCTGCGATCCTGCTCGACGCCAACACGTCCGAAGTGCTTTCACTCGTCTCACTGCCTGACTTCGATCCCTACAATCCCGCCAGTCAGTCCCAGGCCCAGCTGCGCAACCGGGCAACCTATGAGACCTATGAGCTGGGGTCGGTGTTTAAGGTTTTCACGCTGGCCGCCGCTCTGGAATCTGGCGCTGTGCAATTGGATGAGGAAATTGATGTCACTGGGCCGTTGCAAATCAGCCGGTTCAAAATCAAAGACTTTCACCCTCATAATGGCAAAATGGACATCAAGACGATTATGTCAGAGTCCTCCAACATCGGTGCCGCAAAGATGGCGCTGCGCGTCGGCAACCGAGCGCAAAAGCGCTTTCTTAACAGCCTTGGACTGCTGACTCCGTCAGAAATTGAAGTGCAGGAAGTGTCAACACCGCGTTACCCGGGCAATTGGAAGAAAACGCAAACCGTTACCATCAGCTACGGCCATGGCGTATCGACGTCCCCCCTGCAAGTCGCCAACGCCTTTGCCGCGGTGGTGAATGGCGGGGTCTATCGACCTGCAACGCTGGTAAAGCGCGACCCATCTGCGCCCTTGAACGACGGTGAACGGGTGATCTCGGAACGAACCTCTGCGATGGTGCGCGACGTGCTGGACTACGTGGTTAAAGAAGGCACAGGCGGAAACGCAGATGCCGAGGGCTACCGCGTTGGGGGCAAGACAGGGACGGCCGACAAGCCTTCTCGCGGCGCTTACAACGAAGACGCGCGCATCGCGACTTTCCTGGGCGCCTTTCCGATCGATGACCCAAAGTATGTCCTTCTGGTCATGGTTGACGAGCCGATTCCACAAGAGGGTACTTTCGGCTTTGCGACCGGGGGATGGGTCGCTGCACCGGCGTTCAAGAGAATTGTCGAAAGGACCGCGCCGATGCTCGGTCTAGAAAAGGTAGTGCCCGCCGAGGGGGAGAGCGACTAAGTCGCCATGCACGCATGACCCATCCCGTTTCAACGCTGATTGAGTGGCTCAGAGAAGCTGGCATGGATGTCGAAGCTTCCGGTCCCAATGACACAGTCATCGAAGCGCTCACCTTTGACAGCCGATGCATCACCGCCGGCACTCTGTTCGCAGCACTCCCAGGCAGCCGGGTAGACGGACACGCGTTTATCGAGCAGGCCCTAGCCGCCAAGGCCGCCGCACTGCTGGTCCAGAGTCCGCCAGAGGACAGGGGCACGGCAACGCTCCTGCACGTCAAGGACACCGCCAAAGCGCTGGCACAGATCGCAGCCCGGTTCTACGGCCCTCTGCCAAAAACGCTGCATGGCGTCACGGGCACCAACGGAAAAACGTCCGTCGCACACTTTGTTCGTTTGCTAAAGGGAGAGAATCAGGCCGTTTCTATCGGGACGCTTGGCATGATACCCGACGGGCTGTTTGACATGCCCTACCTGACCAGTCCGGACCAGATCGCCTTAGCAAAGGGCTTGGCGGCTGCCGCGCGCAGTGGGCGGGATTATGCCGTGATCGAGGCTTCTTCTCACGGGCTGGACCAGGGGCGGTTGGATGGTCTGGCCTTTGACGCAGCAGCCTTCACCAATCTCAGTCGCGATCACCTCGACTATCACGCCGACATGGAAGATTACTGGCGGGCCAAGCGGACGCTGTTCACCGAACGCCTGAAGCCGTCGGGGTCAGTGATTGTTGATGAGCGCACGGCGCAGGCCGCAGAATTAGCCAGTATTGGGCCGTCGGTGTTTCGCTTGGGCGGCCTTGACAGCCCTACGGCGGATCTGGGCTACGCCGCGACACCGCACCCCAGCGGTCTGGCATTTAGGTTTCGGCTTGCCGGCCAGACCCACGAGCTGGCTTTGCCGTTATATGGCACCTTTCAGGCCGAAAACATCGCCGTAGCGCTCGGGCTTGCGCACGTCAGCGGTATGGTGGATTTGGCGCAGCGGCTTCAAGACATTGACGCCGACGCACTTGGTGTTCCTGGCCGAATGATGCCGGTCGTCAGCCATCCTTCACCACCCCATGGGCGGGTTCTGGTTGACTACGCACACACTCCTGATGCCTTGGCCACAGTCCTGCAAGCCGCGCGTCCGCACTGCCCTGGAAGACTTATTGTTGCCTTTGGTGCGGGGGGGGATCGTGATCCCGGAAAACGCGTCCTGATGGGCGAAGCCGCAGCCAAGTTTTCTGATCTCGCCATCGTCACCGATGACAACCCACGCACCGAAGACCCGGCCGCGATTCGCCGCAGCATCATGAAGGCGGTGCCGGATGCCTTAGCGTTTGGGGACCGTCGCGAAGCAATATCGGCTGGAATACAGGCCATGCAGCCAGGCGACCTGTTCATCATCGCTGGGAAAGGTCACGAAACGGGCCAGATTATCGGCCATACCACCCTTCCCTTCGACGACGCAGCCCAAGCCCGTCGCGCCGCTGAACACCTTTGGGGAGCCTGACTGTGGGTCTTTGGACTGCTGAAGAAATCGCTACTGCGACGACCGGGACTCTTCGGGGCGCCGGTGAGACGGTGGTGGACGGCATATCCATCGACACACGAACTCTCAACCCCAACGACCTTTTCATCGCCCTGCGCGGCCCCAACCACGACGCGCACGACTTCGCCGCGAGTGCTGCGGATGCAGGTGCAAGCGTTCTGCTGGTTGATCGCCAGCTGGATGTCGACGTCGCGCAGGTGGTCGCCGCGGATACCGGCGCGGCGATGGAAGCACTGGGCATGGCTCGGCGCGCGGAAATCAAAGGGTTCGTGCTGGGTATTACGGGGTCCGTGGGCAAAACCGGCACCAAGGAACTGGCTGCTGCTGGTTTTGCACGCCTGGGCCGGACCCACGCCACGAAAGGGAACCTGAACAACCATTTCGGCGTGCCGCTCACGCTGGCCCGAATGCCGCGCGATACTGAGTTTGCGGTGATAGAAATGGGTATGAGCGCGCCAGGTGAAATCCGGACGCTGACACGGCAGGTTCAACCGGACGCCGCTTTGATCACGTGGATTTCGGCCGCTCACAGCGCCTTTTTCGACAACATCGAACAAATCGCCGAAGCTAAAGCTGAGATCTTTGAGGGCCTTGCTCCGGGCAGCGTGGCAGCCGTCCCTGCCGACAATCCTCACTTTGACCTGCTGGCAAGCCGCTCAGGAGGGGCTCAGGTTCGCAGTTTTGGCACGTCTGAATCTGCTGATTTCAGTGCCGTCTTCATCGGTCTCGAAGGTACAAAATCCCACTTTAAAGTCGACGGATTGCCCCTTGAACTTGCGCTGCCAGGAGAACAGTGGGGCGGCTCCGCTGCGGCTCTACTTGCTGCGTTGCCCGAGGGGCTGGACCGCCAGGCCTTCCTCGATGGGATGGGCTCGGTGGAGCCGCTCAAAGGGCGCGGAAAGATGTCATCGATGCCCTCCAACGACGGCGGAAACGCGACCTTGATCGACGAATCCTACAATGCCTCTCCCGCCGCAGTCGAAGCAGCCCTTCGCTTCCTGCAAGCTGTTCCCACCACGCAGGGGCGGAGAATAGCCGTGCTCGGCGACATGTTAGAGTTGGATCACCCCGAAGAAGAGCATGCTGCAATAGGTGGCTTGATCGCCCAATCTTCCATTGATCTGGTCCACGTCAGCGGGGCCTTTGGCGAACATGTTCTGAAAGCGGTAAACCACCATCAGAGGGGCGTTCGGGCGGCTGATCCCGTGTCACTCCACACAAAACTTGCACACTCTGTCCTCGACGGTGACATATGGCTGATCAAAGGCTCTCTTGGGTCAAAAATCCATATGATTGTCGAAAAACTAGTCCCTTGATTTTTTAGTCGGTAAAGCGCTCCCATGTTGCCTCTTCTGCTCGCCCCCTACGCCGATGATTACACCATCGCCAACCTGCTCAGCTACACGTCAACGCGGGGTGGGCTGGCTGTCTTTACCGCAATGATCATTTGCTTTTTCATCGGCCCGCCACTTATCTCATGGCTGCGTTCCGTGCAAAAAAAGGGACAGCCGATCCGCTCAGACGGGCCGGAAAGCCACCTCCTGACCAAAAAGGGCACGCCGACCATGGGCGGGGCGATGATCCTGTTTGCCATGCTGGCCTCAACCCTCATCTGGGCTGATCTGTCGAACCCTTACATCTGGATTGTGCTGTTCGTGACCAGTGGTTACGGCTTGCTTGGCTTCATCGACGATTACATCAAAGTATCCAAGCAGAGCCCGGACGGTATCGCGGGGCGATTCAAGATTTTTGGGCAGGTCACCATCGGTCTGATTGCCTGCGCCATGATCTACTTCATTTCACCCGAGGATCTGGCGGGCAAACTGCTGTTTCCGGTGTTCAAAGATTGGTATCTGCCCCTGGGAATGCTGATGATCCCGTTTGGCCTGTTCGTCTTGGTTGGCAGCTCCAACGCCGTCAATCTGACCGATGGTCTGGATGGTCTGGCCATTGTGCCGATCATGATAGCGGGTGGATCTTTTGGGATTATTGCCTACGTCGTCGGTCGCCCAGATTGGTCACAGGATTTAGCGCTGAACATGGTTCCTGGCACCTCTGAACTGGCAGTGTTATGCGCGGCTCTGGTCGGCGCTGGACTGGGTTTTCTGTGGTTCAATGCGCCACCTGCGCAGGTCTTTATGGGCGATACAGGGTCATTGGCAGCGGGCGGCGCCATCGGTTCGATTGCTGTCATCACCAAGCACGAACTGGTTCTGGCCATCATCGGCGGCCTGTTTGTCATGGAGGCCCTATCGGTGATCATCCAGGTCGGATCTTACAAACTCACCGGCAGACGCGTGTTCCGCATGGCACCGATTCATCACCATTTTGAAAAGATGGGGTGGTCCGAGCCGACTGTGGTTATCCGCTTCTGGATCGTAGCCGTGGTGCTGGCTCTGATTGGTCTGGCCACCCTCAAAATCCGCTAGGCCGGCGGTGATCGCTTGCTGAGACCTCTAGATGGACACACGGAAAGACGCGCGAACATGATCCCTCTTCATCACCTGAGCGGTCAAAAAATCGCAGTTTTAGGCCTCTCCCGCACCGGTCAGGCGACCGCGCGCGCAGCCCTCGCGGGTGGGGCGCAGGTTGATGTCTGGGACGACAACCCCGAAAACCCAACCCCGGAAGGCGCTCATCGGCTGAACTTCCCGGAAACCGGCTTTGACGGCCATACCGCCCTCGTCATGTCTCCGGGCATTCCCCTCACCCACCCACGTCCCCACAACGCGGTCCTGCTGGCCCGAGCGGCCGGGGTGCCCGTGATCGGCGATATTGAACTGCTGTGGCGCGAGCGGCGGACCCAGAACCCGTTTATCGGAATTACGGGGACAAACGGCAAATCCACCACAACAGCGCTACTCGGCCACATGTTGCGTGACGCCAGCGTCCCCGCTGCGATCGGCGGCAATATCGGGGATGCCGTTCTGGCCCTAAATCCACCACCGATTGGCGCGCCCTTTGTCCTGGAGGTTTCAAGCTACCAACTGGACCTATGCCGCAGCACAGAATTCGCCGCTGCTGCCCTGCTGAACATCACGCCAGATCACCTCGAACGGCACGGTGGTTTGTCAGGCTATATCGATGCAAAACTGCGTCTTTTCGCCCGCCAAGGCGTTGGAAATCTCGCGCTGGTAGGTGTGGACGATGAACACGGCAAGACCATTGCCGCTGCTCTGGGACACCACAGTCGCGCCAGCGTCCTTCCTGTCACCACCGCGCGCCCGCTCGACATGGGTCTATCCGCCTATGGCGGCGATCTGCGGCTGAACGGGCAGCCCATTCTTGACCTCCGGACAGTTCCGCGCCTGGCCGGCGAGCACAACTGGCAGAACGCGGCCGTTGCCGCGGGGCTTGGCTGGCACGCCGGTTTGACATCGAAACAAATCGCCGATGGCATCGCCTCTTTCCCCGGTCTCGCGCACCGCCAGGAACTCATCGGCAGCCGAAATGGGCTGAGTTTTATCAACGACAGCAAGGCCACCAATGGCGAAGCCGCCGCGGTCGCACTGCGCTCCTACGACAGCATCTTTTGGCTCGCAGGGGGACAAGCCAAGGATGGAGGGCTTAAGGCGGCACTGCATGACCTGAACCGCGTCAAAGCAGCATTTATTTACGGTGAATGCGCTGCTGAATTCCAGACGCAACTTGCAGGCAAGTCCCTTCAGACACAGACTTTTTCGACCCTTGAGGAGGCTTTTGGAGCTGCTTTAGCGACCGCAGAGGCCGAATCGATAGATTCTGCGACGATTTTGCTGGCCCCCGGCGCCGCTTCGTGGGATCAATTTACGTCTTTTGAAGACCGGGGCGATGTTTTTCGAGCTCTGGCAAATGCCTATTTGAATTAGGGAATTTTGACATGAACCATGTCACCCGCTCTGACACGTCTTTGGTTGGGCGTTGGTGGTGGACGGTTGATCGCACGACCATCTTTATCGTGATGATCCTTCTCGCCTTTGGTGCGCTGCTGTCGTTTTCAGCGTCACCAGCTATGGCTGAGCGTCTCGATCTTGAAGCCTTCTTCTTTGTTAAACGCCATTTGGTGTTTCTGGTTCCATCGGTTGTTCTGCTGTTCGGGCTGAGTTTGTTCAGCCCCGTCTGGATCTGGCGGCTGTGCCTGCTGGGCGTGGTAGGCGGGTTTGCCGGCATGATCCTCACGCTGCAAATTGGCGAAGCGGTCAAGGGTGCGGAGCGCTGGATCGACTTGGGCATCGTCAAGCTTCAGCCCTCGGAGTTCATGAAGCCTGCATTCTTTGTCATAACCGCTTGGCTGTTTGCTTTGGACCGGCGCATGAGCCAGCGGTGGGCCCTGCCGCTGAACGTGTTTATGCTGCTGGGCATGGTCGCGCTTCTGATCCTGCAAAAGGATTTGGGCCAATCGATCCTGTTCGCTTCGGTCTGGGGGATCCAATTGTTTCTGGCGGGTTATCCGCTGACCTGGATGTTCAGTCTAGCTGGGATCGGCGTTGCTGGGCTCTTTGGCGCCTACAATTACATGCCGCACGTGCGCAGCCGGATCGACGGTTTCTATGCCCCCGATGGTGACCGGTATCAGATCAACCGCGCCGCTCAGGCTTTCAACGACGGCGGATGGCTTGGCGTCGGACCGGGCGAAGGCAAGGTCAAGAACGCCATTCCAGATGTGCACAACGACTTCATCTTTTCCGTTGTTGGCGAAGAATTTGGACTGATGGCCTGTATCGGCGTTTTGCTGGTCTATACGCTGCTGGTGATGCGGGGCATCGCGCAGGCGACGCGGTTTGACAGCCTGTTCACCTCACTGGTGGCGCTGGGCATCGTTTGCCAACTGGGCTTGCAAGCGTTGATCAACATGGCGTCCACGTTGGCACTTATACCCACCAAGGGCATGACCCTACCATTTCTGAGCTACGGCGGTTCCTCGCTGCTGTCGCTTGCCGTTTCCATGGGCATCTTTCTTGCCGTGACCCGACGCCGCCCGCGACAAGAGAGCTTTCTATGACCCTGATCGTTCTTGCCGCCGGGGGAACCGGGGGGCACGTCTTTCCAGCCATGGCGCTTGCCCGCGTTCTGACGTTACGCGGGCACGACATGCGTTTGCTGACAGACGAACGAGGGGTGAAATACGCAGCAGACTTTGACCCGGACGGGATCGAGGTCATTGCAGCGGGCGGGCTTGTTTCAGGGGCGCCGCATCGCCGCGTCAGTGGGTTGCTTCGACTGGCACGCGGATATTTTCAGGCTCGGGGACATTTGCGCCATTGGCAGCCGGGAGCAGTCGTGGGCTTTGGTGGCTTTCCCTCTGCCCCGCCCATGCTTGCAGCTCAGCATCTGAACATCCCCACCCTGATGCATGAACAAAACGGCGTCATGGGACGCGCTAACATTTTCGCTTCGCGCAATGCCCGGCAGATTTCAGCCGCCTTCCCCCATGTAGAAGACGTACCAGACCGGGCGAAAGCCAAGCTACACGTTGTCGGCAACCCCATTCGCGAGGATATCGTGGCCATCGGCGAGGCACCTTTTCCGCCGCTGAGTGACACGCTGAACCTGCTCGTTTTTGGTGGCTCTCAAGGGGCTGCGGTTTTTGCCAGATTGATTCCCGAAGCCCTGTCGCGGCTAACCGGGGATCAGCGCGCGCGCATCCGCCTTGTCAGTCAAATTCGCGATGAAAACCACGCTGAGGCCGAGGCCAAACTATCGGCCTTGTCGCTCGCCGGGCTGGAGATCGCGCCATTTTTCAGCGACATGGCTGAACGCCTGGCGCAGGCGCATCTGGTGATCAGCCGTTCTGGCGCGACGACGGTGCACGAAATTGCCGCTGCTGGACGGCCGGCGATCTTTGTTCCCATCGCCGTTCACACGGACGATCAGCAAGCCAAGAATGCCCGCCTTTTAACCGACAGCGGCGCGGCCCTGCTTGTACGAGAGGGCAAGGATGCAGCAGCCAAAATTGCCTCGCATTTGACAAAGATTCTCGATACCCCCTCTGAGGTGTCAGAGATGGCTTCTCTGGCACGGGAAAGTGCCCTCTTGGGAGCCGCGGAAAAGCTCGCTGATCTGGTCGAGCAGGAGATTGAACAACAATGACATCACTGAACACCTCGATCCGTCACATGCCCCTGGACACCGGCGTCTTTCACTTCGTCGGGATCGGCGGCATTGGCATGTCGGGGATCGCAGAAGTGCTGAAAAACCTTGGTTACGAAGTGCAAGGCTCCGACATCGGCGAAAGCGCCAACGTCAAGCGGCTGCGCAACCTGGGTATCAACGTAAAAATCGGTCATCAGGCTGAACACGTGGAACAGGCAGCGGTTCTGGTGGTCTCCTCGGCGATCAAACCCAACAACCCCGAGCTGGTTGCCGCGCGCGCGCTGTCGCTGCCGGTGGTTCGACGTGCGGACATGTTGGGTGAACTGATGCGCCTGAAGTGGGCGATCGGCGTGGGCGGCACCCACGGCAAAACCACCACCACCTCCCTGATTGCATGCTTGCTGGACGCAGGGGGAAAGGATCCGACCGTGATCAACGGCGGTATCATTAACGCCTATGGTACCAATGCCCGACTGGGCGAGGGCGACTGGCTGGTTGCCGAAGCGGATGAAAGCGACGGTACCTTCACGCGCCTGCCCGCGACGGTGTCTGTAGTCACCAACATCGACCCGGAACACCTGGACCACTACGGCAGCGTCGAGGCTCTCCATGAAGCGTTTCGGGCGTTTATGGGCAATATCCCGTTCTATGGCTTTGCCGTCGCCTGCACCGATGATGAAACGGTGCAGGGACTGCTGCCCCAGGTCGAGGACCGCCGGGTTCTAACCTACGGCTTCAACCCGCAGGCCGATTTGCGCGCCGTGAACGTGCGCAGCAACGGGGTTGGTATGACCTTTGACGTTCATGTGAGTGAACGCGTCAGCATATCCGGGGCCAGCCACGTGATTGCAGACATCACCCTGCCCATGTTTGGCGAACACAATGTCTCCAACGCTGTGGCTGCGATTGCCGTTGCGCTGGAACTGGGCGTGGAGCCCGATGAGATCCAGAAGGGGTTTGAAGGCTTTGGCGGGGTCAAGCGGCGTTTTACCATCACTGGGCAGTGGAACGACATCACGGTCGTTGATGACTATGGCCACCACCCCGTTGAAATCACAGCCGTCCTGCGGGCCGCGCGGCAACGGGTTCAGGGAACGGGGGGCAAAATCCACGCGATCCATCAGCCCCACCGCTTCTCCCGGCTCAATGACCTGTTCGAGGATTTCTGCACCTGCTTCAACGAGGCCGATACCGTCCATATTGCCGATGTGTTTGCCGCAGGCGAAGCCCCGATTGAGGGCATCAACTCAGACGCTCTGGTCGATGGCATTCAAGCCCGGGGACATCGGCACGCCCGTCGGCTGCACGACGATAGCGAGATTGCCGGATGGGTTCGGGAGCACGCTGAACCCGACGATCTGGTCGTCTTTTTGGGCGCAGGCAACATCACCGCGTGGGCCAATGGCCTGCCAGCGGCACTGGATCAGGGCTGATCATGGTCTCGCTCCTCGATCGCCTGCCGAAGGTGCGCGGAAGCTATCGTGAAAACCACGAGATCGCGCCGCTGACCTGGTTTCGTGTGGGCGGTCCGGCAGCGGTTTTGTTTCGGCCTGCTGACGCCGGGGATCTTGCAGAATTTATTGCCAACAAGCCCAGCGACATCCCGGTCTATCTGCTGGGCGTAGGCTCAAACACCCTTTTGCGCGATGGTGGATTTCCCGGCGTGGTTATTCGGTTGGGCGGCAAGGCCTTTGGCAGCGTTGAGATCGAAGGCCAGACCGTCACCGCCGGCGCTGCTGCACTGGATGCAACGGTCGCCAAAACCGCAGCCCGTGCCGGGCTGCAGGGTCTTGGCTTTTACGTGGGCGTACCCGGCACCATCGGCGGCGCGCTGCGTATGAATGCAGGCGCGCATGGTGGTGACACGCACCAGCATTTGGTGTCCGCACGCGCGCTGTCGCCAAATGGCGCGATCCACGACCTACCCGCCGAGGACCTGGGCCTGAGTTATCGTCACTGTGCCTTGCCCGCAGACTGGATCTTTCTCTCGGCCACGTTTCAGTGCGAGTCTGGTGACGCGGAGGCGTTGCAGACTGAACTGACTCACGTGCAGGAAACCCGCGAAGCCACGCAACCGATCCGGGAGAAAACCGGCGGTTCCACTTTCAAAAACCCGCCCAACGACGCCCCCCATGGTGCATCTGCATGGAAACATGTGGACGCTGCAGGGTGTCGAGGCTTGCAGGTTGGCGGGGCGCAAGTATCTGAAAAACATTGCAACTTTCTGATCAACACGGGCCAAGCTACGGCACGGGACATCGAACAGCTCGGTGAGACCGTACGCGAGCGCGTTTATCGCGACAGTGGGGTTTTGCTACACTGGGAAATTCGCCGCCTGGGTGACTTTTCGGCTGGTCAATCCGTGTCGACAGCGGAAGAGGTGTTGGGACTGTGAGCAAGAACGTTCTCCTCCTCCAGGGTGGCCTTTCTGCGGAACGGGCCGTGTCCTTTGCCAGCGGAAAGCCCGTACAGAATGCGCTGGAAAGCAGCGGCTACCGCGTTGTTACCTTTGACCCGGATTGGGATGTCGCACAGACTTTGCCCTTGGCCTTGCAAGGCATTGACGTGGTGTTCAACGCGCTGCACGGAAAATGGGGCGAAGACGGCAATATTCAGGGCATCCTGAACTTTGCGAAAGTCCCCTACACCCATAGCGGCGTTCTGGCATCGTCCCTAGCCATGGACAAACCACTCTCCAAAACCGTGTTTGCCGCCTCAGGTATCCCAACGGTTGCCGACGTAAGCGTCACGCTGGCCGACCTCACCCAAGGCGACCCCCTGCCGCGACCCTACGTGATCAAACCGGCGCAGGAAGGATCATCTGTTGGGGTAAAAATTATCATGCCAGGCGACAATCTGGACCTGGCCGGTTTGGATCAGTACGGCGCGCTGATGGCCGAAGACTTTGTT
>PAHJ01000039.1 GCA_002705565.1 Geminicoccus sp.
CCAGGAAGAAAGCGTTCTACAGATCCTTGTGATCACTACACCAAGCTTGAGGCCATCCTTTCGCGCGATACGTCCGGGGCCTGCGGCTATTAAGGTGGTGGGAATAAGGCATTTCGTTGATTAACGCCCGACGAGGTATAACGTCTGCTTACATTGGTGTAAGTAGGGTGAATACATAGATCGTGAGGCTCTCATGAAGATTTTCCCTTCCGTACTCGGTGCGCTTGCATTGTGCATTCCCTTCATTGTCCCAGCGGGCGCTCATCCCCATAACCACGGAAACGCGCCTGTAATGACTGCGCCGAAACTGATTCAGCTCGATGCTGAGGAAGTCATGTCGTTTGACAACGGTGGCGCAACCTATTCCCTGTGGAACACGCATCAGCGCGGCTTGTTTGGCCTGGAACTCATCGAAATCCGTGGTGAATCCGGCGCGGCGGTTGCCGGTTGGTGGTCCAGCCGCGGCTGGTGCTTTACGGCAAAAGCGTATGCCGCTAATGCGTGCTGGAGCAGTGCGCGGATGGCCGGGTTTGCGGGCGCTAAACTGGTGAACGCTTCCTACTCCAGAAGTCCATCAACCCGCGCGGGTGGTTCAGCCACTGGAGCGTCAACAGACTTCTGTGACCACTATTCCGCATTGGAAGCTAAGATTTCTGAAGATACATCCGGCCGTTGCGGATACTAGACCAAGGGAGAATTAACAGTGACAGGTCTTAAATATTGGGGTCTTGCGGCAATGGTCGCGCTCTTTGGTGCAAGCACCGTTAACGCCCACCCTCACGTGCCTACCGCTGAGGAGGTCATGAGCTTTCGAGACGCTGCTTCCACACTGACGGTGATTAACACCCATCGGCGCGGTATACTGGGCGGCGAGTTGATCGAGATCCGCGACGAAGACGGTGATTTGAAAACAAGCTGGTGGTCGGCAAGAGGTTGGTGCTTTACAGCCCACGCAATCGATAATCATCCTTGCTGGTATCCATCAGGCTACGTAGCTCTGTACAAGTCTCGCATGGCGCGGAACGCGGCCTCGCTCCTTGACCGCGATTTCTCTGGCTGGAAGCGCCCGGTTTCCACTGATTTCTGTGACCATTACTCGCAGTTGGAATACACCGTTTCTGGTGACACCTCCGGGAAATGCGGCCACCAAAACGGTCTTGCCCTGCCAAGCTGGGCTGAATAGGCACGCTCTCAACAGCGCAGGTTGCCGGTGCATTGGTGCGCCTGGCCCAGCGCGCCTTTCGCAGACGCACCCCTGTTTTTGCGGGGTATGGTGAAAGCTGTTTGAGTCTGGCTTGGTTGAGCCAAGCCTCACCCCCGCTGGCGTTCGACGCTCTCAATCGACGGTGCGGAACGAAGGGTGGCGATGATGACGTTGAGCTCGCGCAGATCACCGACTTCGACGTCCACCAGTGTCTCGAAAAAGTCTGGCTGGCGATTGAGGAATTTGAAATTCAGAATATTGCCGCCGGTCCGGCCAATCAGCGTGGTCAAAGTGCCCAGAGCGCCTGGCTCGTTGCTTAGAATCACCCGCAAACGGCCAACATGCGGTGTTTCCGAGCTCGTTTCCCAACCCACTTCCAGCCAGCGTTCTGGCTGATCGTAGAAATTCACCAGATTATCGCAGTCGATGGTGTGAATGGTGATGCCCTTACCGGTCGCCACGATCCCAACAATTCGCTCCCCTGGCAAAGGGTGGCAGCATCGGGCAAAGTGTACCGCCATGCCCTTTATCAGGCCTTTGAGCTCTACCTTTGAAGGATCGGCTTGGCCGCGTTCGACGGTCTCGCCAGCCTTAAGCCGGTCGAGTATCCGCTGCTCTTTTGTCCGGGCGCTGTTTTCACGTGCGATACCGGGAAAAAGGGTGCGCACGACGTCGCCTGCGGGGATAAGGCCCGCGCCAACTTGAGCAAGAACGTCTTCACCGCCCTCTAATCGCCATTTCGAGGCGATGTCATCGAGCGCCTTTTCCTTGGCCTCGACTTCGTTCATCCGGTAGGCCCGCGCCAGGATCTGGCGGCCCAGCGCGACATGCTGGTCGCGTTCAGCGTTGCGTATATAGCGGCGGATCGATGCGCGTGCCTTGGCGGACACCACAATGTTCAACCATTCAGGATTGGGCGCCGCGTTCTTGGAACGCAGGATATCGACCTGGTCGCCATTGCGTAGAACCGTGTGCAATGGCCGGATCTTGCCATTGATCCTAGCGCCAACGCAGGTATTGCCGACGTCCGAGTGGACGGCATAAGCAAAATCGACGACCGTTGCATCCGCAGACAGGGAGATTAAATGTCCGCGCGGGGTAAAACAGAAAACCTGATTTTGGAACAGGTCTATTTTGGTGTTGTCGAGGAATTCCTGCGGGTCTTCAGACTGCTCCAGCAGGTCAATAAGCTGTTTTACCCAGTTGTAATTATCGCCAGTCGCCAGATCGGCGGACACGGTCCCATCCTTGTAAGCCCAGTGCGCTGCAACCCCGAGTTCGGCGCGGTGGTGCATATCCTGATCGCGGATCTGCACCTCGATCGACTGGTTTTCCGGGCCGATGACGACCGTGTGGATCGAGCGGTAACCATTGGGCTTTGGTGTAGAGATGTAATCCTTGTAGCGGCCCATGCGATGGGAGTACTTGGCGTGCAAGGCCCCCAAAGCCGCGTAGCAATCTCCCAAGCATGGTACGATGATGCGAAACGCAACGATATCGGAGAGCTGTCCGAGATCGAGGTCTTTGGTCTGCATCTTCTTCCAGATCGAATAAGGCGTTTTGATCCGACCATTGATTTCAACGGTCTTGACGCCAACGTCGGTGATATCTTCGCGCAATTGACGGATGATATCCACGGTTAGTGCGTCGCCCTGCTCCCTCAGAAACTCGGTTCGCTGCAGGATCGACTGCCGCGCTTCGGGCATCATGTGGGAAAAGGCAAGGTCTTCCAGTTCCTCGCGCAAATCCACCATTCCGATGCGGCTGGCCAAAGGCGCGTAGATCTCAAGCGTTTCAGTGGCAATCCGCGCACGCTTTTCCGCTTTGTTGATGAAATGCAGGGTGCGCATGTTGTCGAGGCGGTCGGAGAGTTTGACCAGCAGCACGCGGATATCGCGCGACAGTGCCAGAAGCAGCTTACGGAAATTCTCGGCCTGCTTGACTTCGTTGCTGGTAACTTCGAGGTGCGTGAGCTTGGTAACCCCTTCGACCAGCTCACCCACGGTAGAGCCGAACATCTTGCAGATGTCCTTGTTGGAGGCATCGGTGTCTTCAACCACGTCGTGGAGCAAGGCGGTGGCGATCGTCGCCGGGTCGAGCTTCTTTTCTGCCAGATAGAGTGCAACGCGGACCGGATGTATGAAATAGGGATCACCGGAGGCACGCCGCTGTGGGGCGTGCATCGTCTCTGCGTAGTCGTAGGCGGCCGCAACGACCGAAGTATCGTAATCCGGGTGGGCTAATTGCACCCGGTTTAGCAGCTGCGCCCGGGTCGATGGACCCAGGCATTGCGGCGTTTCGCCGAATTCAGCAAGGGGGACAGGCACAGTAGCGGCTAGTCCTCCTCTATCACCACGTTCTCAAAACGCATGCCGCCGTCAAGGACGGGGGAAGACGCCGGACGACCGCCAAAGGGCGAAAAGTCCTGGAGCATCGGATTTGTTGGCTGCTGCTGCCGGCGCTGCGCAGAGAAGTCGGGAAGCTCAGTCAGTTCCTCAACTTCAACGTAGCGCTGCAGCGTGCGGACATAGGCTTCGCGCAATTCATCCTGATCGACGCGCTGGCCAGCCAGCTCGCGCAGAGCGATCACGGAGTTCTTGTCATTGTCCCGGGTAACTTCCGGGGTAATGCCGCCGGCAAGCTGGCGGGCACGCTGTGCGGCTAGGATAACCAGCTCAAAGCGATTAGGGATTTCTTCGATGCAATCTTCTACGGTGACGCGGGCCATCGGTTCTCACTGTAAAGTAGGTCAACTGGAATCACGGAGAGGATAGGCGTAAAACCGCCTTTTGCCAACAACGCCGAACCGCATTCCTGCCCAGCCGTCGTTATACGGGCTTAGTGAGGACACTGGGCATCCAGCCATTCGTGCAAATCCGCCAGAAAGGCATCACGGCACAATTCGTTATGCAGCTCATGATTCATGCCCTCATAGAGCTTCATCGAGACATCCCTAAGGCCCGCGGTGCGAAAGCTTTGCGCCAAAGCTTCAACCGCCCGACCCTTCTCCCCCATCGGGCAGTTTCCGCCAGAGGCGATCCAGATCGGTATATCAGGCCGGATGCGCGCAATGTTTTCCGGGCGCGCCCGTATTTTTAAGGCATTGCCGAGATCCAACCAATGCTGAGCGGAGGTACAGAAATTCATCATGGGATCGTTCTCAGCAGCCTGAATCACCTCAGGGTCATGACTGAGCCACTCAGAACGAAATTCCTTCATGCCGATGTCCTTGGCGAAGGCCTGCATGACCAAGCGGTCGGTCCAGGTCGCCTGCCCGCGCTTGCCCTTAACCATAAGCTGTAAGCGTACGACCAGCTCTATTACCCGGTGGGTCAGCGTGACCGGGCCACCGGTCGAGCCGAGCAAAACAGCGCCGTCCCAGCGCGTACTGTCCTGCATCAGCAGATCCTGCGCCATCAGGGAACCCAGCGAATGGCCTATCAGAAAAAAGGGTAGCATTGGCTGCTCGGAGCGAATGATATCTCGCAGGATGCCAAAATCAGCGACACACTTGGACCAGCCATCCTCATCAGCCATGTGGCCGGGAATGGCGTGCTCTTCGCGAGCATCTTCTGGTGGATTGAACGCTAAATGTCCGTGCCCGCGTAGGTCTGGTGCGTACACGATGAAACCCCGGTCGGTGAGGTATTGCGCCACGTGTGTGTAGCGCGCAGCGTATTCACCCTGACCATGCAACAGTTGAATAACGCCCTTGGCATCCAATATATCGTCCGGTGCCCAGTGGGTGAGATGAAGCGAAATTCCGTCGCAACCCTGTATCCGTCTGGTTACTGTCTGCATTAGCCTTGATCCCTACAGTTGCAGGCCGTAATTATGCGGCGTCGAGGCATTAACATTACCGCTCACTGAAGGCCACCCAATGATGAACCCACTTCTGAAATTCGCGCTTGAGCTTGGCCCTATTATCATCTGGGTTGTCCTGGGCCGCTTGCTCAAAGGCGTCGAGACAGATTTTGGGAATGGACAGGCGATCGCACTAATGGCGCTGCTGGTCATGACAACCATTTCTGTGACGTGGCTGTGGATGGCTGAGCGCAAGGTGCCATGGCTGCCGCTGGTCTCTGCGCTGGTTCTGATCCCCATGGGTGTGTTGTCGCTGGTCACGGGGAACCCGAACTTTGTGATGGTCAAGCCGACGATCATGTGGCTGGGCCTAGCCGCAGTTTTTGCGGGCTTCCTGCTCTCTGGGCGCAACCTGTTCAAGTTGCTGATGGGTGAGCGCATGCCCACTGAGCTGCCCGATGCCGTTTGGAACAGCATGGCGTGGCGGTACATCGTCATTTTTCTGATTGGTGCCGCAGCCAATGAAGGCCTGCGCTACTTCGTGCGCGGAATGGATATCCCACCAGAAGAAATGCTTGTTCCCTACGGCCAGTATAAGCTGTTCGTCGTCGTGGGGGTCATGGTGCTCTCACTGGTCGCACTCTTGCCAATGGGGCGCTACCTGGCGCAAGCCGAAGAGCCGTCTGACGAAGGATCCTCGTCCTAAGACCTTGCCGTCACGCGACCAAAGCCGCTGCTTCTTCGAGCAGAGCTCTTTCATCGGCGTTTGATCCTGGCGGCAGGCCCTGCCGGCTGTCCTGTAACCGTGCAATCACCGCCCAGCGCACCAGAGCGAGCGCCTCCCAGCCTCTGAGCCGGGGGCTATCGTCTTGTCCGATCGCGTCGAGTAACGTGCGGCGCTCCATCAGTCCGCTGGCTGGCAAATCGGGGCGCGAGTATCGCCAGGGCGAGGACAGCATCCACCCAACATCCGCCTCCAAGGGCCGATAGCCGGCGAACTCCCAGTCCAAAAGCGCACTCAACCGACCGTCATTCACCTGCAGGTTGCCCGTGCGAAAATCCCCATGCGACAGGCACAAGCCCTCAAACCCGAGCGTTGCGACCTGGGCCATGATTTTGCGTGCCCGCGCGGGCTGTTCCAGTTTCTCGAACCAGTCTGTGCGAGCCAAACAGTAGTCGCTGATTGCCATCTCTAACCAACTTTCCCGATCCTCTCCCTGAAAGACAAAGCCGGTTTTGTGCCGCAAAATGCGCAACTGCGTGGTGATGTCCCCAATCAGCTCAACCGATAAAGCGGCTTGTGCAATAACGATTTCGCGGTCAGCGGTTCCGCTGCTGTAGGCCATGAGCATCGCCTGCCGGTCTGCGTGCAGCACTTCAGGCGCCAGCACGCCCGCCTGTCGCGCCATGGTCTGAGCCAGCGCTTCGCCAACAAAGCCACGCCGGAACCAGTGACCGGGCGCTCGCTGGCGAAAAACCAGGGCCTCGCCGCTGTCCTCACGGTGCACCAGCCAGTGTAGATTCAGCGCGCCATCACCGAGGTGATCACCAACAATCACGTCAATTCCACGCGCCGCACACCAAGATGCGATGGCAGCTTTATCATAAGGCAACTTGGCACCGGCCTCACTCAAGGCTATCTCACTCCTATGCGCTGGCGAACAATCATACTTATTCTGGTCATCCTGATTGGCCTTCCTGTCTACATCTGGGCGGCGATGGCTGCTTTGTCACTGATACCGGACGGGTGGCCTGTTCTGGCGAAGACACCGTTCTATCTGATCGCTGGCATCCTTTGGGCTTTCTTTTTGCCGCCGTTGTTCCGGTGGAGTGCTAAAGATCCCAACAGCCAGTTTGAGCCGAAGTAAATCAGCGCCATGACGCCTTTGGCTCCCATTCGCCACGATCTCGTTCTTGCCGGTGGGGGGCACGCCCACGTTGAGGTACTGCGCGCCCTGGCGATGAAACCCGTTCCTGGTTTACGCGTCACGCTGATCAGTCGCTCTCGCACCGCGATCTATTCTGGCATGGTGCCCGGCTATGTAGCGGGTCAGTACGACCTGGACGAAATTTCAGTCAATCTAGACCGGCTGTGTGTCCTCGGCGGTCACCGGTTCATTATGGGGGAGATCGAAGGGCTGGACCCTGTAGCGCAGACCTTTGCACTTCGGGGGCGCCCTGCCCTGGGTTTTGATACGGCCTCGATCAACGTTGGCTCCACACCCGATCTTGCGGCTATCCCCGGTGCGGCGGAACATGCAACGCCAGTTAAGCCGATCGAAGGTTTCGCCCGGCACTTTGCCGATTGGCAGGCTGAGACCCACGCGCGGTCAATTGCTATTGTTGGCGGCGGTGCGGGCGGCGTTGAGCTCGCGCTAGCCCTATCTGCGCGCTTGGACCAGCGCGCGATGCTACACCTGATCGATCATCACCCATCATTGCTTTCCAAGTTACCACCTGGCGCAGGACGGTGGGCGCAGAAACGGATGGAGCAGCGCGGGGTTAGTCTGCATCTGGGCCAGCGAGTGACTGAAATCACAGCAGATGGGCCCCGCACTCAGGCCTTGATCCCGGCTGATCTGACTTTGCTCGTGACCGGTTCCAAAGCGCCGCGTTGGATTGAGGACAGTGGCCTGTCGTGCGACGAGCGTGGTTTCATGCGGGTTGGAAACACCCTGCAATCCCGCTCGCATCCGGCCATATTCGGCGCGGGGGATTGTGTGAACTATGACGCATTTCCACGGGAAAAGGCCGGGGTTTTCGCCGTGCGGGCGGGGCCAGGCCTTGCCGACAATGTTCGTCGCCTTGCGCTGGACGCTACGCCTGTTCCGACGACCATGCAGCAACGGGGACTGCAATTGATTGGCGACGGCGCTGGAGCGGCCTGTGCGATATGGGGGCCGTTCGTTCTGTCCGCGCCCGGTCGAGCTCTTTTTCGTTGGAAGGATCATATCGACCGCCTGTGGATGGACCGCTACAACCACTTTGGCGCGGCGATGGTGGCCGCTATGGAGGCTCAACCCGAAACCATGCGCTGCTCTGGATGTGGGGGTAAGGTAGGCCCGGAAATACTGCGGGATACTATGGGAGAACTTGCCGTTTCTGGTGACGTAGCGGCGCTGTCGGAGGCGCAGGTTGGGTCGGTGGATCTGATCCGTGACGCCTTTGACGATCCTTACCTGTTTGCCCGAATTGCCGGAATACACGCGCTGTCGGATCTGTATGCCGCCGGGGCAACGAACCCGCGCATGCTGTCTGCTCTTACCTTGCCCTATGCCAAGCCTGCGATCCTCCGGCGCGATCTCGAACAACTCAAGAATGGACTGGTGAGTCTCGGTGTGCCCGTGATCGGTGGACATACAGCTGAAGGCGCAGAATTGACCGCCGCACTAACTGTGGTGGGCGACAAGGCGCCCGCAGCCTCAACCCGGGCAAGGGTCGGTGACGCGCTGATCCTGACAAAACCGCTGGGCGTGGGCCTCATCCTCGCAGGCCGCATGCTTGGTAAGGTGCACCCGCACGCGGTAGAGACCGCGCTCAAGCATTGCGAGCAGGACAACGCGCAGGCAGCCCGCATTCTTGAACCCTATGCCACAGGGTTGCGGACCGATGTTACCGGCTTTGGTCTGTTGGGGCATTTGCAAACCGAAGTGCCTGACGGCTTGGGCGCATGTGTTAGTGCGAAAGCGATCCCCCTGCTACCCGGAGCGCTTGATGCGTTCCGCGCCGGTATCCGACCGACCATTCTCGACGCCAACCAGCGCGCCACGGCACAAGCGCTGTGCAATGCGCCCTCACCCGAAATCAGCGGCCTGCTGCACGATCCGCAAACATCAGGCGGCTTAGTGGTATCCGTTACTCAGTCCGATGTGGAGGCTGTGCTGGCGGCACTTCACGCTGCCGGATACGACCAAAGCGCGTGGATTGGGCGTCTCACGTCCAGGGAGCCGGCTACGGATACGGGATGGTTGGAGGTCATTGATCCATGGGAGTAACCCGCATTGACGATTGGATGGGCGACTTCGATGCCGTCCTTGATGTTCGCTCCCCGGCTGAGTTTGCCGATGATCATGTACCGGGCGCCATCTCCCTGCCCGCCTTGAGCGATGAAGAACGCGCGCGGGTTGGTACGCTCTATAAACAGGTGTCGGCCTTTGAGGCGAAGAAAGTCGGCGCGGCGCTGATCTCGCGCAATATCGCCTCCCACATTGAGGCCTACTTCCTCGATAAACCCGGCGGATTTAGGCCGCTGTTGTACTGCTGGCGGGGCGG